>JAGCFB010000101.1 GCA_017650345.1 Kiritimatiellia bacterium
GTCCTTGACCTTCTGTCCGTTGACGTATTTGCAGACGCGCGGCTTGGAATCGGGATTCCACGGAACCCATCCGACGAACTCGTATCCGTCGCGCATCCAGTGGAGCTGCGAATCCATCCAGAGGAGGCTCTTCGTCTCGCCCACCTTGAACGTCTGCTCCGCCGTCGCTCCCGATCCGTCGTACTTGTGGAACTGGACCGTGTAGCCGGTGACCGGATCCTTTCCGGTCCATGTGACGTCCTTGATCCATCCGCAGTCCTGCCCGTCCCACTCCACGGAGTCACGCTCGTAGGACCAGTCGAACTTGACGGTGGAGGAGGCTGTTACCTTGTACGTCACGGTCGCCCATGAAGTCTCGCCGCTGATGGCCGGAATCGAGGATATCTCCGAGCCGTTGACGCGGAAATGGAGCTTGTCGTAGCCAGCCTCGGACGAGACCTTCCACTTGAAGGTCAAGGTGCCCGGACCGATGCCCGTGCGGCTTATCGTCGATTTGCAGCTGTCCGAAACGACTCCGCTCCTCCACGATCCGTCCGGCTGCAGAGTCCAGTCCGCATCGCCGGAGAACGTGTACGGAAGCTTCGTCCAGTGCGCGTAGTAGGTGACGTTGCCGGAGACTACGGTGGATGCGGTGATCTTCGTGCCGCCGCTCTCAGCGGTGTACCATCCGTCGAAGGAATAGAGGTTCCTGTACGGGACCGGAAGCGTTCCGACGGCGGAGTTCTTCGTGACGGACCTCGTGACGGGCAGGACGCTTCCGCCGGTCGCGTCGAAGGTGACGGTGGTCATCGTGACGGGCGTTCCGCCGGAGAATTTGAGGTTCTTGACCTCCGCGCCATTTGTGCCGGAAGAAAAGTATCCGCCGTTGCCGATGTACTCCAGCTGGACTTCATGCGTGCCGGACGGGATGGAAATCTCGCTCGCCCAGTAGTCCGAACCGTAATCGGTGACGTTGTATTCGCTGTAAAGCTCCTCGCCGTCGCAGAGGACGCGGAAGGTTCCGCCGTATGTGCGCAGGTAGTACTGGAAGGAGAGCGTGGCGGGTCCCTTGACGTAGGTCCCGATCCACGACGAGCCGAAACCGGTGAGGTTCTTGCCGCTTGCCGCCCAGCCGCCGTCGTTCCACCACGGATACGTCTCGGACGTCGTCCAGGTGTAGGAGGAGGCGCCGATGGCCGTCGCGACGGAGGACGACACCGCGACCGGGGCGCTCCTGAACTTGGAGACGGCGAGATACGTTTCGCTGATTGTCCTGGTGTTGTCGTGGGTCGAGTTTCCGACGGCGACGCCCTTGAACTTGTGGTTGGGCGAAGAGAAGTACGGGACGCCGGTGTAGTAGTTGCCGTAGCCGTCGGCGCTGTAGGCCATGATGGTGTGGTAGGGCGTACCGGACACCGTGAAGTAGTAGCCGGAGGAATAGTCGTAGAGCTGCGGACCCGGACCGCTATACATCTCGGCGGCGTGGCCGGCGCCCATGTTGTGTCCGACCTCGTGCGTCATCGTCTGGCCCTCTTCGACGGCGGCAAGCGAGCACACGTTGTAGGCCCATTCGGAGAAGGACGACACGTCCTCGTCCTTAAGCGAGTAGCCGCGTCCCGTCGTTCCGTAGGCTGAGCTGTCGATAAGCAGCGACACAACGTCCGCCTTGACCCTGTCGCGTTCCGTCTTGAGCACGCTCCAGTTGTATCCGTTGAAGGTGGTGTCGTCGTACACGATCGATTTTAGGATTGCGCTGCCGTCGTTCCCGAGGTCGGACCCGGCGTTTCCCGTGCAGGCGAACACGCCGACGAGCCTGAAGCTGAACGCGGAACTGAGGCCCGTGTTGGCGATGGCCAGGTTCATCTTCTGGACGGCGAACTCCGCGAAGTTGGTGATGTTTCCGCTGTTCGTCTTGGCGCGCGTCGCCGCAGGGGCGTCGTACGCGACGAGGATATCGACATAGACGGAGCCGGAGGCGGACGCCTTGACGCGCGAGGCGGTCTTGACGGAGGAACAGGAGGCGCCGTCGGCGGGCGGGCCCGCGGGAGAGGCCGTCGGCGGGAGGATCGGCTCGCAGCCGTCGCACTCGTTCCGCACTGGACGTATCTCGCGCACGGTCACGCCGTCGTCGGTGGAGGCCACCTTGTACAGCAGTCCGGAGGCGCAGTCCTGGATGTCCGCCTGGAGCCCTTCCGCGGTCCGCATGACGACGGCGGACATCATGCCGTCCATGCCGTCAACCTCCGCGAGGAATGTGTCCGCGCCAGAGAGCGACGCCATCTTTTCGGTGAGGGTCAGTCCCACCGTGGCTCCGTCGAAGAGCGAGAATTCGAGCGTGTCGCCGACGGCGAGCGCGGTTGGCACCGCGGGCGCGTTCTCGGACGGGATGCGCGATTCGCGCAGCACCCCCTCGGCGGCGGCTCCAGCCTTCGCGCGCTTGACCCCGGATTCGCCCGTGCGGTAGTCTATGGAAAAGCTAGCACCGTAGGCCGTTGCGGAAAAAAGCGCAAAAGCGGCGGCTATCCGCCTGGCCAGCGAACCGATCTGTATTCTAGTCATGAGACCTCCTTCATTTTATACCATAATAGTACCATCCTTTCGCCCCTTCGTCAAGGGAAAACAGGAAATCATTGCGGCATTGCGCGGGCGAGGGGGATTTGGTATCATATTGCGCAAGAAAGGGGCAGAATGAAGAAAACCACATTCCTTGCCGCGATGGCGGCGATATCGGCGGCGTGCGCGTCCGGCGCGGACGCAAAACGCGCGGCGGACGTGCGCGCGGACGGCACCAACGACATGACGCGCGCGGTACTGGACGCCGTGGCCAAGGCGGCGCCGGGGGACACCGTGCGCCTCGCCGAGGGCGAATACCACTTCTACTCCGCGTCCGCGCGGAGGATGGACATCTACATCTCCAACCACGACCAGGACCTGCCGAGGCGCGTGCAGCTGCCGCTTTGCGGAACGCACGGACTCAAGATCGAGGGACTCGGCAAGGGTGCGCGTTTCGTCTTCCATGGCGAATCGACCGGCATCCTCGTCATGGACTCCGATCACGTCGCGCTCGCGAACATCACGCTGGACTGGGCGGAATCGCCGATCGGCGAGGCGAAGATCGCAGGCTTCTGGGAAAACGGCGCGCCGAAGCTGGAGTGGACCGTCCGGGCGTTCGACGGCGAAGGCAACGCGCGGATGCTGTGGGACGCAAAGACGCACGCCATCAAGCCGGGGACCGGCGACGTGTTCAGCATGTCGCAGGCCGTCCCGGGCGACTTCATCTCCTTCCGCACGTGGTCCCGTCCGTCGCCGGCGATCTGCCTGTACCGCGCGAACAGGGTCCTCCTGAAGAACGTGTCCGTCCATTCCGCGCACGGCATGGGACTCCTCGCGCAGCGAAGCGCGGACATCGCGTGGCACGGCGGCGGCGTCTTTCCGCGCAAGGGCTGCATCTGCTCGACGAAGGCGGACGCCACCCACTTCTCCAACTGCCGCGGGATCATCTACGTGTCGGGCGCCCTCTTCTCCGGCATGATGGACGACGCCATTAACGTGCACTCCACATGCCTGCGCATTGTAGGCAAGCTGCCTGAAGGCAGGATCCGCTGCCGCTACATGCATCCTCAGGCGATCGGCTTCGAGGTATTCAAGCCGGGCGAGCGGCTCAGGTTCATCCGCGCAAGGACGCTGGAGAACGGACCAGTCAGCATCGTCAAATCAGTCGAGCGCGAAGACGCGGAGAACGTCGTCCTCACGCTGGACGGGACGGGCGCGAAGGTGCTTGCGGGCTACTCGGAGGGCGACGCCGTGGAGAATGCGGACTGGCAGCCGAGCGTCGTGTTCACGGGGAACACCGTCAAGAACAACCGCGCGCGCGCCGCGCTCTTCACCACGCCGGGCAAGGTCGTCGTCACGGACAACACGTTCGACCGCGTGTCGGGGTCCGCCATCCTTTTCGCGGGCGACGCCGCGAACTGGTACGAGTCCGGTGCGTGCGAGGACGTGCTGATCGCCAGGAACGTCTTCAAGGACTGCCTCACCTCTCAGTACCAGTTCTGCACGGCCGTGATCGCCGTGGCGCCGACGGTCCAGGACCTTGCCGCGCAGAAGACGGCGTACCACAGGAACATCAGGGTGACGGACAACACGTTCTCATGTCCGGGCGCGAAGCTCTACGACGGCGTTTCCGTCGAGGGGCTCGTCTGGGAAGGCAACAGGGAATAGCCGTGGCGGGCTACAGCACGCGGACGACTATCATGGAGTAGTTGTCCGCTGCGCCGGCGGCGAGGATGGCGGACTCCAGGCGTGAGACGATGACGCGCGAGCTTCCGCCGGCCTCGAACGAGGAGAGGATGCGGGAGTCGGACATCATGTCGTGCAGTCCGTCCGAGCAGACGAGGAATCCATCGCCCGGGCGCGCATCGACCTTCTTCCAGTCCGGACCGATCCAGTCGCCCGGACCTATCGCGCGCGTTAGCATGTGTGCCATCTCGCTCCTGCGTCCGTCCTTGCCGTCCGTCGCAAGCGTTCCGTTCAGTAGCTCCTCCTCCAGCGTATGGTCCCTGGTGAGCAGCTCCAGTATCCCCGCCCGCCAGCGGTAAACGCGGCTGTCGCCGATGTGCGCGACGGCGGCGGGACGCCATCCGCCGGGCTCGACGCGTCCCGGGTCGATCAGCAGGAGCGCCATGGTCGTCCCCATTGCGCGCCTGTAGCCCGCGCGCGCCGCGTAGTCCGCGATCTTAGCGTGGGCGGTCCTTGCGGCGTCGTCGCACGCCCTGAGCCGGTCCATGAAATTGCGGGCGGACTTCGCGGCAGCGGACATCTCCTCGCAGAGCATGGCGCTGGCTAGCGCGCCGCCGTCCCCGCCGCCGACGCCGTCGGCGACGCAGAACGCGAGGGACTGGGGGACGATGGTCAGGTTGTCCTGGTTGTCGGACCTCATCAGACCCTTATCGGTGAGCGACGCAACGTCGAAGGACGGTTGCGGCGCGCGCGAGAGAAGTGGTCTGACTGCCCTGATCATCACATTGTCGTCAGCGCAGGACAAACCTTCTTCAGCGCTCCACCGGGAGGCCCCAGTCCTCCAGCTTCTGCGCCATCCAGTCGAACGCCGCCTCGTGCATCACCTTGGCCTTAGCGGCCGGTATCACCGGTCCGCAGCAGCAGCGGATCGGCAGAGACGTATCGACGGGTCCAAAGTCCTTGAACACCTTCTTCAGCAGCCCTGCTTCGCGCGTGGGCTGGCATCTCGTATCCACTACGATCGGGACGACTTCGCATCCCGCCTTCTCGGCGAGCTTCGCGCCGATTGAAGAGTAAACCTTCCTGCTGAAGACCTTCTCGCGGGTCCCCTGCGGGAAAATGAGGAAGTTCTGTCCGCTGCCGAGACGCTCGGTCCCGATCTTCAGCATGTTCACCAGGTCCTCGCGCGGCGACTTGCGTCCGATCGGCACCATCCCCGTGCGCGCGGCGACCGTCTCGAGGAACGGCAGGTGGGCGAGCGACGCCTTAGCGACGTAGCTGAACGGCCCGTACGAAAGCAGGATCGGCGGAAGCAGGATCGTCTCGATGGTGGACATGTGGTTGCAGAGGAACACGACCGGCCCCTTCTTCGCGGCGAGGTTCTCGAAGCCCTCCACCATCACGTCCATCCCCAGCGCCTCTGCGGTGGTGACGGTCGAGAAGCAGTAGCGCGCCCACTTGTCGATGGTGAGGAGTCCGAGCGGCTGCGTCAGCGCGCACATGGGGAAGACGCGCGAGACGCCGAGCGAGAACCTGAGCGTCGTCCACGCGCCCGGTTTGGCGGGCTTCGGGGCCTTGCGCTCCGCAGGCGTCCTGTATCCGCCCGTGCGCAGCAGCTCCTCGCGGAACTCCTCTATGCTAGTCTTCCTCGGCATCTTCATCCTCCCCGTCTCCGTCGTCGTCCGCCGGCTTTTCGGCCTGGAGCTTAGCCTGGGATTCGCGGAGCGCCTCGAGCGCCCTGCGCTGCTCCTCCTTCTCCTGCGCGATCTGCTCGCGCATCTCCTCAAGCTCCTGCTTGGTCTGCTCGCGCTGCTGCTCGGCGCGCTCGGCCTCGGCCGCCGCCCGTTCGCGCGCGGCCTTTTCGGCGGCCTCCCTGAGGGCGCGGCGGGTCTGGAAC
>JAGCFB010000102.1 GCA_017650345.1 Kiritimatiellia bacterium
CGACATCGACGGACGCGTCGCCGTCATCAAGAAGCAGATCGAGGACACGACGTCCGACTACGACCGCGAGAAGCTCCAGGAGCGCCTCGCCAAGCTCGCCGGCGGCGTTGCGCTGATCAAGGTCGGCGCCGCGACCGAGGCCGCGATGAAGGAGAAGAAGGACCGCGTCGACGACGCGCTCCACGCGACCCGCGCGGCCGTCGAGGAGGGCATCGTCCCCGGCGGCGGCGTCGCCTACCTGCGCGCCCAGAAGGCCATCGCGGCCCTCGAGCTCACGGGCGACGAGAAGGTCGGCGCGGAGATCGTCTCCCGCGCGATCGAGGCTCCTCTCAGGAAGCTCGTCAACAACGCCGGCCAGGAGGCCGCGCTCGTCATCGCCAACGTCAAGAAGGCGACGGGCACGAACGGGTACAACGTCCGCACGGGCGAGTACTGCGACCTCTTCAAGGCGGGCGTCGTCGATCCTGCCAAGGTCACGCGCTCCGCGCTGCAGAACGCGGCGTCCATCGCGGGACTCCTCCTGACGACGGACTGCATGGTCACCGACCTTCCCGAGAAGAAGGACTCCTGCGGCTGCGGCGGCCACGGCGGCGCCGGAGCCGGCATGGACGGCATGATGTAACGCCAAGTCCCGCAACGGGACCGAAGCGCGGCGGATACAGGCGATCCGCCGCGCTTTTTTGAACCGACAGGGCGCGCCGCCGAGATTTTGGTATAATACTTATCCATGAAGTGTGAAATATGCAAAGAGAAGGACGCCGAGACGGCGATCACGGTGAAGAAGGACGGAGCGGACGAAGAGCTCTACGTATGCCGTGAATGCGCGCGCAAGGAGAGCGTCCGCCGCCAGAAGAAGAGCCAGCGCACGAAGAAGGCGTCCGGGCAGCCGCCCGGTGTGACGCTTTCCGTTTCGCGCGTCGGCGACGACGGCGAGCCGCCTCCTCCGATCGTCGAGGCAATAATGAACGCGATGTCGGACTTTGTGTCCGACCTGGACAAGCTTTCCAAGAAGGACGGCGCGGCCGGCGGGAAGTCCGCCGGGGAGAAGGAGAAGCCCGATCTCGCGGCGTTTCCGCTTTCGCGCATTCCCGAGGAGTTCAGGATCGGCGACATGATCCACCTGGAGGGACTCCACCTCGTCGGCGAGCTGGATGCGACCAAGCGGGCGTTCGAGGCGATGAAGGTCGAGCTCGCCGGGATCGAGGCGGACGGCCTGCGCGACGTCGGACACGTCTATCGCATCCGCTACACCGGCGCGCCCGAGCGCGCGAAGCGGATCGTCAAGGACCTCGTCGCGCAGGAGCGCAACGCGCGCCAGCGTCTGAAGTCCGAGCTGCCCCGCGTCTTCGGCGACTCGCTGTGCCGCGCGCTCGCCGTCCTCAAGAACTGCCGCCTGCTTTCGCCCGCGGAGCAGTACGACCTCCTTTCTCCGATCCGCATCGCGGCGCGCGAGGGATACCTCGACGGCCTCACGCTCGTCGAGGTCCGAGCGCTTGCGGACGGGATAGACCTGAGCTCCAGGGAGGACGACCTTTCGGATGATGACAGGGACCGCATCGATGCGGCGCGCGCCGACGAGATGAACAGGCGCTTCGAGGACGTCGTCCTCAGCGAGCGCGGCGAAGGCATGTTCCTATGAGCATCAAGTTCTCCAAGAACGCGATCGACGCGCTCAACGCGGCCCAGAGCTGCGCGCGCCAGCTCGGACACGACCATGTCGGCTCCGAGCACATATTCCTTTCCATCCTGGCCATACCGAAGTGCCAGGCGTGCCTGCGCCTGGAGCGGCTGGGGCTGGGACTGGCGGACCTCGCGGAGTCCATGCGCTCGATGATCGCCGGCGAGAGCGGCGGCACGCTCCAGCGCGGACAGCTCCCCATAACGCTCCGCACGCGCAAGGTCCTTGAGATCGCCGAGCTTGCCGCCGGGAAGGGCAACGCCGTCGGCACGGTGGATCTCGTCGTCGCGATGATGCGCGAGGGCGAGAACGCGCCGGCGCAGCTCCTCTTCAACGCGGGGCTGTCCGTGGACAAGTTCCTCGCGGCCGGAATGCAGCAGGGCGAGGGCGCGGACGCCGCATCCGCCGGGGAGGACGGCGGCGAGGAAGGCGAGGACGAGGAGTCCGAGGACGCCGGAAAGGCGTCCGGCAGGGGCGAGAAGTCCGGCAAGGACCAGAAGACGCCGACGATCAACACGTACGGACGCGACCTCACGGAGCTCGCGCGCCAGGGGAAGCTCGACCCGGTAGTCGGTCGCGAGCGCGAGCTCAAGCGCGTCGTGCAGATACTTTCGAGGAGGACGAAGAACAACGCCGTCCTCATCGGCGAGGCCGGCGTCGGCAAGACCGCCGTCGTCGAGGGCCTCGCGCAGGCCATCCACCGCGGCGAGGTGCCGGAGAAGATGCAGGGCAGGCGCGTTGTCGCGCTGGACATGGCGCGCGTGGTCGCGGGGACGCAGTACCGCGGACAGTTCGAGGAGCGGCTGAAGAAGATCATCGACGAGACCAGGCGCAGCGGGAACATAATCCTCTTCCTCGACGAGATACACACGATGGTCGGCGCGGGCGGCGCGGAGGGCGCGATGGACGCGGCGAACATACTGAAGCCGGCCCTCGCGCGCGGCGAGCTGCAGTGCGTCGGCGCGACGACGCTCAAGGAGTACCACAAGTCCATCGAGAAGGACGCCGCGCTCGAGCGCAGGTTCCAGTCCGTCCAGGTGGACGAGCCGTCGATAGCGGACGCCGTGGAGATACTGAAGGGCATCGCCCCGAAGTACGAGGAGCACCACTCCGTCAGGTTCGGCGCGGAGGCGCTGAAGGCGGCCGTGGAGCTCACGGCGCGGTACCTGCCGGCGAGGCAGCTTCCGGACAAGGCGATCGACGCGATGGACGAGACGGGCGCCCGCCTCAGGATGGGCGCGAGCGCGCGTCCGAAGGAGCTCGTCGCGATGCAGGAGCGGATCGACGTCCTCAAGGGGCAGAAGGAGGCGTCCGTCAGGAACGGCGACTTCGACTCCGCCGCGCAGTACCGCGAGTCGATCAGGGTCGCCGCTGCGGAGTTCGCCGAGGCGCTCAAGAAGTGGAAGGAGACGCACGCCGAGGAGGTGATCGAGGCGACGGAGGAGGATGTCGCGAGGACGGTGTCATCCATGAGCGGCGTGCCGGTCGAGAAGATGAACGCCACGACGGCGGAGAAGCTCATCGGGATGGAGAAGGCGCTCGGCGAGGTGGTCGTCGGACAGGAGCCCGCAATCAAGGCGATCGCGCGCGCGCTGAGGAGGAGCCGGGCGTTCCTGGCGGACCCGAAGCGTCCGATCGGATCGTTCCTCTTCCTGGGCCCAACGGGCGTCGGCAAGACGCACCTCGCGAAGATGCTTGCGGAGAAGGTTTACGGCGACGACAAGGCGCTCGTCACGCTGGACCTGAGCGAGTACCAGGAGAGGTATTCCTCGTCGCGGCTCGTCGGCGCGCCGCCCGGGTACGTCGGCTACGACGAGGGCGGACAGCTCACCGAGAAGGTCAGGAGGCGTCCGTACTCCGTGATCCTCTTCGACGAGTTCGAGAAGGCCAACTCGGACGTCTGCAACATGCTGCTCCAGATACTCGACGACGGACGGCTCACGGACGGGCAGGGGCGCGTCATCGACTTCAGGAACACGATCGTCATCTGCACGGCGAACCTCGGGTTCGACTTCGCGCGCGAGGGGCACACGCTCGGCTTCGCGACGGAGACGGCGGAGACGAGCTACGACATGCTGAAGGAGAAGCTCCTCGGCGAGGCGAAGCGGACGTTCCGTCCCGAGCTCCTCAACCGCTTCGACGAGACGGTCGTGTTCAGGAAGCTGGAGAAGGCGGACATGTCTAAGATCCTCGCCCTGGAGCTGAGTAAGCTCGAGGCGAGGCTCGAGGAGATGCACATCTCGCTTTCGCTGGACAGGAAGGCGGAGGAGTTCCTCGTCGAGAAGGGCTACGACTCCGCGCTCGGCGCGCGTCCGCTCCGCCGCGTTGTGCAGGACTACGTGGAGGATCCGCTCGCCGACGTCGTCCTGGCAGGGAAGGCCAGGCCCAAGATGCACGGACGCCTCGCCAAGGACGGGCAGTCCATAAAGTTCTAGGAGGATGCTACATGACGCTTCCGCAGAGAGTTGCGCACATACTGAGGCACGGACTCGCCGCGCTGCATCCGTGCGTGTACGGCGAGCTGGGCGCGAAGGGCGCCATCGAGGGGATCGCGGCCGACCTGGAGAAGGAGGTCGCGCTCCTCTGCCCGGACCGCGACGCGAAGGAGATCGTGTCCGCGTTCGTGGCGCGCCTTCCGGAGGTGCGCCGCCTCGTGGAGACGGACATCGACGCGGCGTACGACGGCGACCCGGCTGCGACAAGCCGCATGGAGGTCGTGATGTCCTACCCCGGACTCTACGCGACTACGATCCACCGCATGGCGCACGAGCTCTACAGGCTGAAGGTTCCCGTCGTGCCGCGCGTCATGAGCGAGATCGCCCACTCCAAGACGGGAATCGACATCCACCCCGGCGCGACCATCGGCGAGCGGTTCTTCATCGACCACGGCACGGGCGTCGTCATCGGCGAGACGTGCGTGATCGGACGCAACGTGCGCCTCTACCAGGGCGTGACGCTCGGCGGACTCTCCTTCGACAAGGATTCCTCGGGCGCGCTCGTGAAGGGCCTCAAGCGCCATCCGAACATCGAGGACAACGTCGTCATCTACGCGAACGCGACGATCCTCGGCGGCGGCACGACGATAGGCCACGACTCGGAGATCGGCGGAAACGTGTGGATCAAGGACTCCGTGCCGCCGTTCTCGCGCGTTTACAACAAGCCGCCCGCCCCCGTCATTAAGACGATCTCCTGAGGCGTCCGCTCAGAGCGACTTCAGTAGCTCGACGGCGGCGGACGTGACGTCGTTAGTCCCGTCCATCCAGCGTCCGTCCGACCTCTGCGACGATACGAGCCTTATGGCGATCTCGGTGCGGGTGAGTCCGTTCGTGCCGAAGACGTCCGCCTCCTCTGCGGCGGTCTCGGACGCGGCGGCGGTCAGGTTTGTGGGCGCCATGTCGAGGGCGTGATCGACCTCGTTCTGGACGCTCGGCTCCAGGACGTCCGGCGACACCGCAGGCGGCGCGTACAGGGCGGCCGCGGCGAGAAGAAGGGCGGCGGACTTCATGACGCGGCGCGCCTTGCGGCCTCCAGCGTGTTCCAGAGGAGCATCGTGATGGTCATGGGCCCCACGCCGCCGGGGACGGGCGTTATCGCGCCCGCCACCTTTGCGCAGCTGTCGAAGTCCGCATCCCCCGCGAGCCTGAATCCGCTCGGCCTGGACGGATCGGGGATCCTGTTGACGCCGACGTCGATGACGACAGCTCCGGGCCTTATCATGTCGCCGGTGAGGGTTCCGGGATGCCCCGCCGCGACGATCACGACGTCCGCCTCCCTCGTGAACTTCGCCACGTCCGGCGTCCCGGTGTGGCAGAGAGTGACGGTCGCGTTGGTCTCCTTGCGGGCGAGAAGGGCGGCGACGGGCTTGCCGACGATGTTGGACCTTCCGATCACGACGGCGTGCCTGCCGTTGAGGTCCATGCCGGAGAACTCTATCAGCTTGATGATTCCGTGCGGCGTGCACGGCAGGAAGCACCTCTCGCCGATCATCATGCGTCCGACGTTCACCGGCGTGAACCCGTCCACGTCCTTCTCCGGGGCGATCGCGTCGATGACGGACTTGTCCGAGATGTGCTTCGGGAGGGGGAGCTGCACGAGGATCCCGTGGACGGAAGGGTCGTCGTTGAGCCGGCGGACGATCCCGACCAGCTCCTCCTCCGTCGTCTCCGCCGGGAGCCGCGTCTCGAGCGAGCGCATCCCCGCCTCCGCGCAGGCCTTCTCCTTGCCGGTCACGTAGCTGACGCTGGCGGGGTTGTCGCCGACGAGGATCACGGCGAGGCAGGGCGTGACGCCCTTTTCGGACTTCAGGGCGGCCACGCCGTCGGCGATTTCGGCGCGGAGGTTCCGCGCGAGCAGTTTTCCATCGATCAAGTTCATGCCATTATTATACCATATGCCATGCGAAAAATTCGGAAATTTGCCCCATTGACACTTTGGGGCAAATATGAGATAATATCTCTCGTTTTCCCAATGGGGATATAGCTCAGTTGGTAGAGCGTCTCAATGGCATTGAGAAGGTCAGGGGTTCGACTCCCCTTATCTCCACCACTCGAAGGAGAGGGCTGGCCGATGGCCGGTCCTCTTTATGCTTTTCCGCCGACGGGGGCTTACGCCTGCTTGAGGGACTTGAACTTGAGTCCGAACCTGGCGAGGTACTTGGAGAGGCGGTCGGTGTGGTTGGCGGACTTCTTGGCCTTTGCCGATACGGCGAAGAGCCGGCGTGCGGCGTCCGCCGCGCTTTCGGACGCCCGGCACACGCCGACGACGTGCGCAAGCTGCACGAGGTCGAACTCGTCGTGCCGTTCGCGGAAGTCCGCGCCGAGGAGCGCCGCGAGTCCGTCGATGGATTCCGCCCCGCCTGCGAGCTGGCGGTGGCACTCCGGGCACGTGTCCGCGCCCTCGCCGGAGCGCGCGATCTCCTCCTCGACGAGCTCCGCCGTGATGCGTCCGCCGTCCGCCAGCGTAGCCATGCGCACCACCATCGCGTTCAGGTCGCGGAAGTTGCCGGGCCACACGTTCGCGCCGTCGAACGCGAAGGCAAGGAAGCGCTCGCGCGCCTCCTTGTTGAAGGAGACGTGCTTGCCGGTCTTCTGGCTGAAGCGGACCAGCTCGTAGTCGAGGTTCGGCTCGATGTCCTCGCGGCGGTCGGCGAGTCCGGGCAGGCGGAAGCTCCAAAGGTCGATGCGCGAGAGGAGGTCGCGGCGGAACTTCCCCCTTGCGACGTCGTCCAGGAGGTTCCTGTTCGTTCCGCAGATGAGCTGGAAGTCGCTGCGCTCGTCCGACGCGGCGCCGAGCGGACGGAACGTCTTCTCCTCGATGGCCTTGAGGAGGAGCGCCTGCGCCTCCAGCGGAAGCTCCCCTATCTCGTCCAGGAAGATGATTCCGCCGTCCGCCTCCTTCAGGAAGCCGGCGTGGTCGGTGCCGGCGCCGGAGAAGGAGCCCTTCTTGTGTCCGAACAGCGCGGACTTCGCGAGGTCGCCGCCGAGCGTCGCGCAGTTCACGGCGACGAACCTGCCCTTGACCTTGCCGGACTGCCTCTTGAGGAGGTATATCTGCTTCGCGAGCTGGCTCTTGCCCGCGCCGGTCGGCCCCGTCAGCATGATCGGGTCCGACGAGCGCACCGACACGCGCTCTATCGTCTCGATGAGCTTGTTGAACGCGGCGTTGCGCGTGTCGATGCCCTGCTTCAGGAACGTCAGGTCGTCCTGGCGCTCCACCTCGAAGCGCTTGGCGAGCTTGTCGTAGCGCGACAGGTCGAGGTCGATCACAGTGTGCGTGCCCTTGGGGTCCTTGGAGTGGCGCACGTGCCCCTCCTTCGGCGTGGTCTGGATCAGCTTGGCCGGAATGTGGCGCGACTCGGCGAGGAGGAAGAGGCAGATCTGCTCCACGTGCGAGCCAGTGGACATGTGGATGTAGTAGCTGGCGCTGTCGTTGTGGAAGCACGGACGCTTCGAGTAGTCGTAGAACTTCTCGTAAACCTCCTCGAAGTCCCAGGGGTTCTTGAGCTCGATGATGTCGAAGACGACCTTCGTCTCGGGCGAGACGCTGGCGATGTCCGCCTTGACGCGCTCGGCGAGGTTGGTGAACTCCTTGTTGAAGATGAGGTGCAGCTCGTCGATCGGCAGGTCGTCCTGCTGGACGAGTCCGATGGTCGGACGCCACGTGTCCCAGCGCGACGGACCGGCTCCGCCGTGCGCGTCCTTCTGGGTCCCGAGTACGGAAATCACTATCGTCTTCGTCTTCATGCCGCGATTATACCAAAAAATCGTCCGCCATGCACATGCCGCGTCCGCGCCTCGGCCCGGCCGTCCGTCTCCCACTGCGGCTGCGAGTTTTGATATAATATTGGAAAGTGTTCAAAAGGGAGACAGAATGAAACAAGACACGATTTGCGTCCAGGGCGGTTGGTGTCCGAAGTGCGGCGAGCCGCGCCAGGTGCCGATCTACTCGTCCACGACGTTCAAGTACGACACGACGCAGCACATGGCGGACCTCTTCGACCTGAAGGCCTCCGGCTACTTCTACACGCGCCTCGCCAACCCGACCAACGACCAGGTCGCGAAGAAGATCGCGGCGCTCGAGGGCGGCGTCGCGGCGATCCTCACGAGCTCCGGCCAGGCCGCCTCCACGTTCGCGGTCCTCAACCTCTGCAGCGCCGGCGACCACGTCGTCTCGTCCGCCCAGATCTACGGCGGAACCTTCAACCTCTTCGCCGTCTCCCTGAAGAAGCTCGGCATCGAGTTCACGTTCGTCGATCCGGACGCTAGCGAGAGGGAGATACAGAAGGCGTTCCGTCCGAACACGAAGTGCGTCTTCGGCGAGACCGTCGCCAACCCGTCCGGCTGCGTCCTCGACATCGCCAAGTTCGCGAAGGTCGCGCACAGGAACGGGGTCCCGCTCATCGTGGACAACACGTTCCCGACGCCGATCCTGTGCCGTCCGTTCCGCTTCGGGGCGGACATCGTGACGCACGCTACGACGAAGTACATGGACGGACACTCCTCGCAGGTCGGCGGCTGCATAGTAGATTCCGGCAACTTCGACTGGGAGGCCCACTCCGACAGGTTCCCCGGACTCGTCGATCCCGATCCGTCCTACCACGGACTCAGCTACACCAAGGCCTTCGGCAAGCTCGCCTACATCACCAAGTGCACCGCGCACCTCATGCGCGACTTCGGCTCAATCCCGTCCCCGTTCAACGCGTTCCTCGTGAACCTCGGACTCGAGTCCCTGCACCTCAGGATCCGCCGCCACGCCGAGAGCGCCCTCAAGATCGCCAAGTGGCTCTCGACCCAGAAGAAGGTCGCCTGGGTCAACTTCGCGGGACTGCCCGGCTCGAAGTACAACAGGCTCGTCAGGAAGCAGTTCGACGGCAAGTCGCCGTGCGGAGTGCTGACGTTCGGAATCAAGGGCGGACGCGAGGCGTCCATCAGGTTCATGGACTCCCTGAAGCTCATCGGCATCGTGACGCACGTCGCGGACGCCTGGAGCTGCGTCCTCCACCCGGCTTCCCACACGCACCGCCAGCTCACCGACGAGCAGCTCAAGGAGGCGGGGATCCCGCCGGACCTCATCCGCCTCTCGGTCGGACTCGAGGATCCGGACGACCTCATCGCCGACCTCGAGCAGGCGCTCAAGAAGGTAAAGTAAGGGCACGACAAATACAGGAGACCTGACGATGGAGAGCAAAGACGCAAACGCCGCGGACCCCAAGCCGAAATACTCACTTGCAGACTGGATCGCCGCCGCCGTCCTCGGCGCCGCGTCCGCCGTGCTGTACTTCGCCTCGATGGCGGACTACGCATTCCCCGGCGCCGGCGCGCATCTCACGGCCGTGTGGAGCGGACTCGACCCGTCCGCCGTCGCGCTGTATCCGCTGATGAAGCCGTTCGCGTCCCTCTTCGGGTACGGCAACGCACTCGCGCCCGTCTGCGGAACGGTCGCCGTCGTCGCGCTCTACTTCATCGTCCTCGCCTTCACCCGCGTCCGCTCCGGCGAGAACGCGCACCTTCCCGAGGTGCGCCTCGTCACCCGCATCGGCGCGATCGCGGCGGCAGTCGTGTTCATGCTCACGCCGGCCGTCCGCGAGGCCTCGACCCACCTCGAGCCGCGCGCGTTCGACGCGGCCTGGGCGCTCGTCTCCATCCTCCTGCTGATCCCCTACGCGCGCGTCCCCGGCGCCGTCGCCTGGCTCTTCCCGATCCTCGTCGGCGTCATGGCTGCGATGGGCGTGGCGGACTCCCCGCTCCCGATCGCGCTCCTCCCGATCTACATCGTCGCCGTCTGGGGCGCGTCCAGGTCGCGCGGCGGGCGCGGCTACGGCGCGGCGATCGCCTTCGTGCTCGTGTTCGTGATCGCGGCGGCCATCTTCGTCCCGAGCGTCGTGGACGACTTCGGCGAGTTCTCGGACGCCTTGAAGGACGCCTTCGAGATCTACCTCGACCCCAAGAGCCGCCTCGTCGCGCTCTTCGCGACCGTCCCGTTCGTCTGCGCGCTAATGGCCAGCGGAAGGGCGCTAGGCGAGCGCGCGACCGGGCTTTCGCAGTGGATGTTCCACGGATGGGTCACGCTCTTCTGCGTCCTCGCCGTCGCGACCCCGCTCTCCCCGTCCTTCCTCATGCGCGAGCTCGGCGTCCTCCCCGTAATCGCCAGCGCGTTCGCCGCGTTCGTCGCGGGCTACGTCGCCGTTTACTGGCTCGTCTGCGCGACCGTCGCCCCCAACATCAACGAATCCCTCGTGGCGGACTCGAAGTCCGCCATCACCGGCTCGCGCATCGTCGCCTACGTCTTCGGCGGATTCTTCGCCCTGGTGATCGCCATCTCCGCCGTCATACACCTCTTCTCGTTCCACGGCGACGCCGGCGCGTTCGCGGACAAGGTCGCGGAGCGGATCCTCGCCGACCTCGGCGACCGCAGCTGGTTCGTGACGGACGGAACGCTCGACGACCACCTCCGCCTAGCCGCCGCGAAGCAGGGCCGCGAGCTCAACCTCGTCTGCCTCCAGCGAGACCTCGACAAGAAGTACCTCGACGACCTCAAGAAGCTCGTCGCCGAGAAGAAGCTCGGCGGCGGACGCAACAACGAGCTCGTCTCCGTCTCCCTGTCGCTCGGCGTGCTCACGTTCGTGCAGGACTGGTTCGCCGCCGACCCCGCAGCCGCGAAGTCCGTCGCCGTCTTCGGCGCGCCCGACCTCTGGTACGCGGCGGACGTGAAGCCCGTCCCCGAGCTCCTCTTCTTCGGGTCCGACCCCGCCCGCGCGGCCGACTGGTCCGCATGGGATGAGTTCGACGCGCTCCTCGCCGCCCCCAAGGGCTGGGGCAGCTACGGCATCCGCGACGTCACCGACCCCGTCGAGCGCCTCAGGCTCGGACTCCGCCGCCACATGGGCCTCGTCGCCAACGACCGCGGCGTGTGGCTCCAGGACGCCGGCGCGGACGACGACGCGTTCGCGATGTACGAGCTCGTCCTCGGCGAGATCGACTCGGACAACGTCTGCGCTCTCTTCAACGAGTTCGAGATGGCGCGCGCCGGACACAAGAAGGCCGCGTCCAAGAAGGTCGAGCTCGAGCGCCGCCTGAAGGCGATCCAGGACGACGCCGACCGCCGCTACTACCTCTGGAGCCTCGCGAACTACTACGGATACATCCGCAGCGCCGAGGTGTTCGTCCGCCTCGGCTGCACGTGGGCGCGCTCCGGACTCCCCGGCGAGGCGCTCCACCAGATCCGCCGCGCCATCGACTTCGTCCCCAGCGAGAGCCGCACCGCCCTCGTCAACATGATGGCTGCGCTCTACGCCAGCGGACACGACCAGCGCAAGTCGCGCGAGATGTTCGAGTCCGTCCTCTCCCGCGACCCGGAGAACCACGACGCGCTCGTCGGACTCATGCGCCTGTCGCTCATGGACGGCGACCTCGACGCCGCGAAGGCCTTCCTCGAAAAGGCCGTCGCCGTCGCGGGCGACGACCCGCGCGCGCAGGTCGAGGTCGCGCTCCTGCACATGATGAAGGGCGACCTCGCGTCCGCCAAGGACGTCCTCATACGCGTGACGGACGCCGACCGCGGCAACCTCGAGGCCTGGTCGCTCGTCGCCGCGACGACCATCCAGCAGATCGACGCGTCGTCCGACCCCGCCGAGCGCAGGAAGCTCTCCAAGTACCTCGACGACGTCGTACTCGCCACCATGGAGAAGCACGCGACCTCCGCGTCCGACTACCACCTCCAGACGACGCGCGCGTTCGCGCTCATGCGCCGCGAGGGCGACAACCGCAAGGAGGCGCGCGACGCCTTCGCCGCGGCCGCCAGGGAGCGTCCCGACATCGCCGCGACGAGCGACATCGTGCTCGGGCTCGACATTTCGCTCAACGACACCGAGGACGCCGAGCGCCAGGCGCGCGAGGTGCTCCGCCGCAACCGCAAGGCGCCGCTAGCCAACTACGTGATGGGCTCGCTCGCCCTGCAGAACGGACGCTACGTAGAGGCCGAGACGTTCCTGCGCCGCGCGGCGGACGCCCCGAAGCCGATTCCGCTCGCGCTCAACGACCTCGCCGAGGTCCTGCGCCGCGACGGAAACTTCACGGAGGCCGAGAAGTACGCGCGCAGGGCGGTCGCCGTCGCGCCGAGGCTCTACGTCGCGTGGGAGACGCTCGGATCGACGCTGCTTGACGCTGGGCGCGGACTCGACGAGGCCGAGTCCTGCATCAAGAAGGCGTGCGAGCTTTCCAAGGGCGAAGACGGACGCGAGTCCGATCCGCGCATGCTCATCTCCCTCGCACGCGTCCAGTTCAAGCGCGGCGACATGACGGCCGGAAAGACCACGCTGCGCAAAGTGCGCGCGCGCATGGACGAGCTGTCCGACTTCGACAGGCAGGCGTTCGAGGAGCTCCGCAAGAGTGCTCAGTAGCGTCATCCTCGCGACGGCCTTCCAGATCCTGCCGTTCTACGAGCAGCGTCCCACCGAAGACTACTACGCCCTGCGTCCGCTCTGCTCGACGGAGGGCGAGGCGACGGACGTCCTGTGGCCCGTCTTCACGAGCCACCGCGACTGGTGGCGCTTCTGCTACGTCGTCAACTGGCAGCGCTACCCGGAGACCGCGGACGGCTACCAGTTCTCCATCGTGCCGTTCTGGTTCAACGGACGCGACGAGGAGAAGGGCGCGTACTGGGGGCTCTTCCCGATATACGGCGAGCATCCGCACATCGGGATGATGACGGACTTCAAGTTCGCCCTCTGGCCGCTCTGGCACCGGTACAGGATGCCGCGCGGACGCGAGTGGATGACCTCCAACGCGGTCCTCTTTCCGTTCTTCAGCTGGCGGTCCGACGGCGCGTGGAGCGTCTGGCCGCTCTACGGACTCAACCTCCAGCGCGAGAGCGACCACCGCTACGCCCTCTGGCCGATCGTGACGTGGGCGTCGTACCGCGAGGACCGCGACACGGCAGGCGAGGGAAGCTCCTGGATGGTGTGGCCGCTGTACGGACGCGTCCGCCGCGCGCGTGAGAGCCAGGACATGGTCCTTCCGCCGTTCTTCTCGGTCGCCACCGCCTGGTCGCGCCGCAGTCCGGATGACGGACCGGCCCATTCCGGTCCGGACTCGATCCGCGTGCGCTGCCCCTGGCCGTTCTTCGAGTACGAATCCACCCCGTCCCGCCGCAGGATCAGCGTCTGGCCTCTATACGAGCGTGTCGCAAACCTGTCCTACACCGACGGGTCCGAGACGGCGGTCGTCACTCGCTTCGGATGGAAGCTCGTCGAGCTGTACGACGACGAGACGCGCGTGTTCCCGTTCTGGTCGAGCCGCAGGGACGACACGCACTTCAGGCTCTGGCCGCTGTGGGAGAGCGAGCGGAAGGGCGACGTGACGCATGGACGCTTCCTGGCGCTCTTCCCGATACGCTGGGTGCCCGCCGTGGATCGCAACTGGTCCAAATTCTGGACGTTCTACGAGAACGATTCCTGTCCGCTCTACACCGACCACTCCCTCCTATGGGGCATAATCCGCTGGAGGACGCTGAAATGACGCTCGAAAGGATCCTGGTGTGGATGCGCGCGCTGCGCGTCAACCAGTGGACGAAGAACGGCGTCGTCTTCCTGGCCTGGTTCTTCGCCTTCGCGGACGAATCGCAGGCCGCCCTCGCGCGCGGGTGGCGTCCGTTCGTCCTCGTCGCGGCGATGGCCGCCTCGTTCGCTTTCCTCTCGAGCGCGTTCTACCTGCTGAACGACGTCTCGGACTACGATGCGGACCGCCTGCATCCGGTGAAGCGGTTCCGTCCCGTGGCGGCGGACCTCGTTTCGAAGATCGACGCCGTCCGCGTCGCGCTTGCGCTCTTCGCCTGCTCGCTCTCCTATCCCGCGTTCCTCGTCTTCCGCCATCCCGACCGCACGCTCGGATTCGCCGTCCTTCTCATCTACACGGTCATGCAGAGCTTCTACTCGGGCGTCCTCAAGCGCGTCCCCTACGTCGATGTCGCCGTGATAGCGGCGGGCTTCGTCCTCCGCGCCGTCGCCGGCGCGGCCGTCATGGACGTCCGCATCTCGCCCTGGCTCCTCGTCTGCACGTTCGCGCTCTCCATGTTCCTCGCCCTCTGCAAGCGCCGCCACGAGAAGGAGACCGCGCTCGCCTCGCGCGCGGCGCTCGAAGGCTACCATCCGCTCGTCCTCGACGTCCTCATCGGAATCTCCGCCGCCGTGACGCTCGGCGTCTATACCTGGTACACGCTCGCGGCGGACACCGTTGCGCGCTTCGGTTCCCACGCGCTCGTGGCGACGGTCCCGTTCGTCGCGCTCGGACTAGCCCGCTACTACCGGCTAATGTACGTCGGCGAGGACGTGGGGCGTCCGGAGAAGGTGCTCCTCACGGACCGCATCATGTGGATAGTCATCGCAGGCTACTCCCTCGCCGCCGTCTCCGCCGTCGCCTTCGGCCGCTGAGCCGCCGTCCTCCGAAGGCGGAAAACCTACGGTCTTCTCCCGCAGAGCCCTGACAGCCGGAGGGAGCGGGAATGGCGGGGCCTCCTGCGCCGTAGATGGCGCGAGACGAGGCTTGGTTCCGCGCCTCTCCGGCTATGGGATGCCGGAAGTGTTGGCGCGGAGTGTCTGACACCTCGCGCCAACTTTCGTAACTGGCGCGAGGTGTCAGACACTCTGCGCCAACTTTCCTCGCCGGTTAGCCGGCGACGACGGCGGTCGCGTTGACGGCGTACTCCTTGCCGTCTGCGGTCTTGGTGACGGTGAAGGTCACCTCGGTTCCGTCGGCGATGCCGCTGAACTCGGCGGGCCAGTCGATGACGAGCAGGTTCGCGCCGCGCGCGGAGATTGTCGCGGCGGCGGTGCGGACCTCCTCGCCGTCCTTCCACG
>JAGCFB010000103.1 GCA_017650345.1 Kiritimatiellia bacterium
ACGGTAGGATTCGCCTGGTGCTGGCTGGACCATCCGCCGAACGCGGAGCCGGTGAGGATCGCGCCGTCCTTGATCGTCACGCCCGTAGAGCCGGGCGCGTTTCCGCCATTGCCTTCGCGTCCCGCACCGTACGCGTACTGGACGAGGGCGTCGCCGCAGAGCTGCACCATGGCGTTTCCGCCGGACTGCGATCCGTTGCCGACCGAGCCGCCGTAGTTCTGGTTTATGATGCCGATGGCGTTCTCGACCGTTCCGCCGCTCACGAGGAGGTAGATGTCGCTGTCGCCGCAGGACCTCGTCGAGGTGTCCAGCTCGGACTGGAGTCCGGCCGCCTCGTAAACGGACTCGTCGGTCCCCGTTATGTTGGCGACGATGGACGGACGGCTTCCGATCAGCTGGTACGCGGCGGAGTCGCCGAAGGAGATGTAGGACCCGACGACGTTTGTCGCATACGCGTGCGTCGGCAGCGTGAGCGACGCCCAGTCGTCGGACGGGGCGACGATGCCGACCTCGTCAAGCGACAGAAGCGGCTCGCCGTCTGGATCCTCTACGACCTGGATCGCCGCGATGCAGCCGCGTCCGCTGACGTTGTTCGGCTGCGCGACGACGATGGTGTCGTCCGTGAGTCCGCGCACGACCAGCGCGTTGACGCCGTTCTCCAGCGCGTCCGTCCGCACCGTTCCCCACGTCCCGTTCCCCGGGACCGTCGCGCTTCCGTCGCCGCAGTAGGCGATGCCGTTGATGTAGTAGAACGGAAAGGCCGAAGTCGAACCGGCGTCCGCATCCTTGCTGAAATAGACATATACCGCATACTTCGCGGCGAACGCGTTCACGCCCGTCAGGCGGACGCCGGAGTTGTTCTGCGTGCCGCTGTTGTTGTTGTCGAGGAAGCCGTGGAGCATGGCCGCAGTGGGCGATGCTGAAGCGTCGCCCTTTCCCCGGTAGTTTCCGCCCCTGGAGCAGAGGTAGAGCCGCATGTCGGGATACGACGCGCCAAGGGAGTCGCCGATGTCGAGCGAGACGTATCCCGTCGGATAGTTCGTCGCATCGCCGGAGGCGGACGTGTTCAGCCAATTGACGACGGGAACGAGACCGGCCCATTTGCTTGAGCCGATGGTGCCGTAGGACGATCCGAGGTTTATGGAGATCGCCCTCCTGTACCTCTCGCCGCCGATCAGGAGATCGCCCACCCATTCGGCGTCCGTTATGACGAGACCGTCAGCGCCGACCGCCGGATTGACGCCGTAGGAGACCGTGCCATTGCCCTTGAGCGTTCCGGCGAGCGTGTCCGCCGCGCCGCAGACGACGGCGCCGGATCCGTTGATCCATATCTCGCCAGCGGCGAGCGTTCCTGCGAGCGTCAGCTCCACGCCTTCATCGACGACGAAGAATATCCTCGCCAATGACGCGAGCGAACCAAGGTCGATCGTTCCGCTTCCGGTGGCGTGGACCGTGATGTCGTACTCCGTTGCGCCGCCGTGGTAGCCGATGTCCCAGACGAGATCGTCCCACGCAACCGCATCGTCCCCGCCCTCGAAGACCGTCGAGCGATTGCGGAGGATCGCGCCGTCCGCGACCTTGAGCGCCGTGTCCGCGAAGACGTCGTCGCCGATCCGGACCGTGACGCTGCACGGATCGCCGATCACGATCTCGTCCGCAAGCGTGTACGGGAAGACCGCGTCGCCGGGAAGGACGATCGTCGTCCCGTTAGCTACGGAGAGCGTCCCGGTGACAGGCTGGGCGGACTCCGAACCGGTGAAGTCGAGCGTCGCGCCGGAGGCCGCGGAGAGCGGACCTGCGACGGATCCCGTTCCGGCGAAGCGGAGGACGCCGCCGACGTTCACGCCGTTCGGCGCGGTCCAGGTCTTCCCGTCCGCGATCAAGGCCTCCTTGCCAGAATCGATGATGATCTTCTTGTTCTGGGCGAGATCGTAGTCGCTCGCGCTGGAGCCGATCATGACGCACATCGCCTCCGACACGTCAATGGAGCCGGCGAATTCCGACGCATCCTCGAAGATGAAATACGGAGTCTGCGTCTTGCCGGAGACTTCCGAGAGCGTGCCTGCGCCGGAGAGCTTCGCAAACGCGCAGTACGAATACCAGCTCTTTGCTGAATATCCGTCGCCCTTCTGGAATGCGGGAGTGTCGCCGTCGTCCTCAAGGACAAGCTCGCCGAGAGCGGAGCCGTCGTAGCCCATCTGCCAAGCTCCGTTGTTGTCGCAGCCCGGAAGGTATCCGGCTACGCCGTTGAACTTGAGCCTGGACTGCACATTGCCCCAGTAGTTCACGTACAGGGCGGTCTTTGGAGTGCTGGACGAGATGCCCTTTACGCACACAGTGCCGCGCCAGGCTGCGTTTGTGAACACTGAGTCCGTCGCCGTCGTCGTCGGCAGGCACCCGTCGTACGTCATCGTTCCGCTGCCGGAGAACGCGCCCCTGAGGCTGCTCGCGTTGGAGCAGACGACATTGACTCCTGCGCCGACCGTGACGGACGCCGCCGCGACTCCGAAGTCGCCGTCGAGCGTGAGCGTGCCGGAGCCGATGATCTCTACTGAGCCGAACGTCCTGGCCGCATCGATCGTCAGCGTCACGTCGCCGGAGACGTCTAACACCACGTCGCTGCCGTCCGCGGGCAGTTCGCCGCAGCTCCACTTCGTCCCGTCGGAAAGCTCGGTGTCGTCGTGGACGGCAAGAACGCCGTCGGACGGCTCGCCGTCAACGTACCAGAGGACGATCCCCGTTCCGGTCTGGACGAGTTCGCACTCGCCGACGGCGTTGGCCGTAGTGAGTGAAGTCTCGCCGGTCGCGTTGACGGACGTCAGCGCGGCGGTCGTGAAGACGTTGCCGGCGGGGGCGAGCACCTTGATCGCCGCGTCCGCCGCGAAAGCCTTCGTCGAGGAGGAGAAGCTGACGAGCGTCTTGGACCTCAGGGACTTCTCGCCGCCCGAGAGGAGGACGTCCGCACGCCTGATGGCATGGTTGCAGATTTCGAGCGCCTTGAACGAAACGCTGCCCTCGCCAGCGAGGTGGTAGTTCACCGTCAGGCTGCCGTCATTGCTTCCGGACAGGAGGTCCGCATTGAAGCATACGCCGTCTTCGGACGCGACGTAGAGATTCATGTCCAGCGTGCCGCCGTTCGGACCGATGTTGCCGGCGCCCCAGCCGTTGACCGTAAGCTTGGACGAGGCGTCCACCATGATCCAGAAGTTCGTGTCGCCCTGGAGCTTGTTGAGGTTCGCGACCGTCGCCTCCGCGCCGTTGAAGAGGCCCCAGCGGACGTTCCATCCCTCGATCTGCGCGCCGGCGATGGCGGACCTTGTCGCCGCGTCGGACACGTTGTCGCCGTCGAACGCAGCCGGATCGAATCCGCCGCCGGAATTGGCGATGTACGGCGTCCGTGCGGGATCCCAGTTGGCGGACGTCGCCCAGTCCACGCTCTCCGCGCCCGTGAAGAAGTTTCCGAACGTCACCGCTTCGCCGGTGACCGGGTTCGCGTAAGGCTTCGGAAGCAGGACGTTGCCGCTCACGCGCGCGTCCGACGCGATCTTCGTCAGCACGCCGCCGACATTCTCCCAGTATTCGACCGACCCTTCGCCAGTCAGTCCTGCGGGCTCGTAGCCGACGGACGCGATGTAGGGTCCGACTACGAGCCTGAGCGTGCTCCCGGCGGGAACGCTGATCGCGCCCTCCTGTCCGGCAGTCATGACGACGACGCAGCCATCGCCGACTACGCACCTGTCGAATCCTGTGACCGTCGAGTCCGCGAGGTCGATGTCCGCGTTGATCGCAAGCGTCTTCGCGCCGGACGCGTTGCCGCCCGCAAGCGTGACGTCCTCGAACACGCCGCCGTTGATCGTGAGCGTCGCGTCGCCCGCGACCGTCGCCTTGTCCGCGACCGGTCCGCACGCGCCGGCTGTGATCGTGACGCCCCTGTACGTTCCGCCGTTCAGCGTGATGGAGCTGTCCCCGCCGACGGTGGCGGACATGCCTGTATTGCTCGCTGCTATAAACCCGCCGCCCGTGATGTCACCCGTAAACACAACGGTATCTGGCGCGCTGACGGTGACAGAGGAATCTCCATTTACCGCAAACACACC
>JAGCFB010000017.1 GCA_017650345.1 Kiritimatiellia bacterium
CCCTGCCTCGCGTGGACGCGATCGGCGGCTCGACGGCTGGTACCCTCGTCGGAAAGAAGATGGGCGTCGCCTCTCTCTTCCGTGCCATCAAGGAGCAGACCCCCGAGAAGTATCCTGTCGCACAGGATATGTTCTTCCGCGTCGAGAAGGACTGGGGCGTTCCGTTCGAGATCTACAACGACGGCGACGTCTCCGCTCTCGCCGGCATGATCACGATGGGCAAGAAGGGCATCCTCGGCGTCGCGATGGGCTCCTCCGAGGCCGTCGGCTACATCGACCAGGCGGGCGCCCTCACCGGACGCATCACCGAGCTCGCGTTCGCCCCCGTCGATTTCAACCCGAACTCCCCGCGCTGCGAGTGGTCCGGCGACTATGGCGTCGGCGCCATGGCGTTCTCCCAGCAGGCCGTCAACTGGCTCGCCGAGAAGTTCGGCTTCAAGTTCCCGAAGTCGATGAAGCTCCCCGAGCGCCTCAAGGTCGTCCAGGCCGCGATGGAGAAGGGCGACCAGCGCGCCCTCAAGGTCTATATCCAGATCGGACGCTTCCTCGCGCACGCGATCCCGTGGTACAACGAGTTCTACGACTACTCCAGCATGATGCTCCTCGGGCGCGTCACCTCCGGCCTCGGCGGCGACATCATCCTCGAGACCGCGCAGACGATGCTCAAGGACGTCTATCCCGAGTGGGCCGAGAAGATCGAGCTCTTCGTCCCGGACGAGCACTTCCGCCGCCTCGGACAGTCCGTCGCCGCCGCCCAGATCCCCGTGATCAAGGCCGCGAAGAAGTGCGCCAGGAAGTGCGCAAGGAAGGCGAAGTAAGATGAGCTCCCGCACCTACACCAAGGAGGAGCTGGACGCCGCCCTCGCTTCGATGGGCGTGACGGACCAGACGGACGTGAGCCGCTACGGCTCCGGACACATCAACGACACGTTCAAGGTCGAGACGAAGCGCGGCGTGAGGTACATCCTCCAGCGCGTCAACACCGACATCTTCGAGCCGGTCGTCCTCAAGAACAACATAGTCCGCGTCACGGAGTTCCTGAAGTCCAAGGGCGTCAAGTCGCTGGAGGTCCTCGGCTACGAGAACCCCTGGCGCCTCTACGCGTTCCTCGAGGGCTACACCTCCCGCGACGTGGTCGAGGAGCCGCGCCAGGCGTACGACGTCGCGCGCGCCTTCGCGAAGTTCCAGAACGACTGCGCCGACATCCCGGCTCCGCGCCTCGACGACATCATCCCCAAGTTCCACGACACGCCCGACCGCATGCGCCAGCTCGACGAGGCCGTGAAGAAGAACTACAAGGGACGCCTCGCCAACGTCGGACCCGAGATGGCCTTCGTCGAGTCGTGGCGCGCGAACGCCTCGCGCATCGTCGATCTCATGGCGAAGGACGACATCCCCGAGCGCGTCACGCACAACGACACGAAGATCAACAACGTGCTCGTCGCGCCCGACGGCACCGCCGTCGTCATCGACCTCGACACCACGATGCCCGGCTCGGCCCTCTACGACTTCGGCGACATGGTCCGCACCTCGTCCGCCGCCGCCGCCGAGGACGAGAAGGACCTCTCGAAGGTCTATTCCAAGAAGGAGTACTTCGAGCAGCTCGTCCGCGGATACCTCGAGGGGGCCAAGTTCCTCAACGAGGCCGAGAAGGCGAACCTCGCGTTCTCCGGCAAGCTCATGACCTTCGAGGTCGGAATCCGCTTCCTGGCGGACTACCTCAACGGCGACACCTACTTCCACACCGCATACGAGGACCACAACCTCGTCCGCGCGCGCACCCAGTTCAAGATGGTGCAGTCCATGGAGGACCAGGCCGCCGAGTACGAGGCGATCGTCAAGAAGTACAGCTGACAGACCCGGCACGCGCCGGAAAATGGAGGCGGCGCGGACATCGCGCCGCCTCCCTCTCTTTATGCGCACCATGACCAACCGACACATCGCAACGCTCGCGGCCCTCGCCGCATCCCTGTGCGCCTCCGCGGCGTCACGCATCGAACTTAGCGAAAACGAGACATGGCGCTACGCCGTTGTCGCGTCCAAGGCCGTCGCGGACGACCCCGCCTGGCGCGCCGTCGCGGACTCCCTCGCCGCGAAGTATTCCCGTCCGCCCTTCGAAAGCACGCTCGTCGTCGCCTCGCCGCTCTACTCCGCGGACGCGCTGCGCAAGGCGTCCCCGCGCTTCGTCGCGTTCGTCGTCAAGCCCTACGAGGCGAACGCCGAGACCGTGCGCGCGCTTCACTCGATCATGAAGTCCCTCGACGACGACCCGTTCACGGACGCCGTTTGGGGCATCGTCACAGGACCCGACGCCTCCGCCGCGCTCCGCGTCGCCTCCGCCGCCCCGGTCCATCCGCGCACGCTCCTCTCCACCACCGGCGTGGACGTCGCGCCGTTCGACGCCGCGACCACGCTATCCGACGGCTACGCGTCCGGATGCGACCGCGACGAGTACAGGCGCCCCGATCCCCCGGTCGCCGTGATCGAGAAGCGTCCCGACGCCCCGCGCGCCGAACGCATCGTCCGCGGCGACACGACCGGCGAGTTCTCCGCCGCATGGAACGCCATCGACCCCGAACTCGTCGTGACCTCGTCCCACGCAAGCCAGCGCAACCTCGAGATGCCGTTCTCGACAGGCAACATCGTCGTGCGCGGCGGCGCGCTCTGGGCGCTTCCCAACAGACGCCTCATCGACTACTCGACGGGGCAGGCGGACGCCGCCGCCGCCACCGCGTCCGCCACCGCGCCCCTCGCCGCGCCGCAGCGCGACAAGATCTGGATCGCCGCCGGCAACTGCCTCATCGGAGACTACGCGGACAACGAGACGATGGCCGCCGCGATGCTCGGGTTCGGACGCGTCGTCCAGTTCATGGGCTACGTCAAGACGACCTGGTTCGGCGAGATCGGATGGGAGACGCTCGCCCAGTTCATGCAGCGCCGCGCGACCGTCGGCGAAGCGTGGTACTTCGCCGGACAGAACCTCGAGCGCAAGCTCGCGTCCATGAAGCAGGACACTTCGGACCAGAACTGGTGCGGACGCGTCTGGGACCGCGACGGGACGGTGCTGTGGGGCGACCCCGCCCTCGACGCCGCCATGGACGGCGCGCGCGCAAGGCAGTCCGCCCGCCTCTCCGCCGTCCGCACGCGCTCCGGAATCAAGCTCACGCTCGAAGCCCTCGAAGCCATCCCCGCCGCCGAGGACAGGATAGAGGACGTCCATGTCGTCCATCCGTTCGGCATGATACTTCCGCGCGCGGAAGGCGGACGCTACGAGGTCGTCTCCGGCGGCGCCGGACTCGGACTGTTCGCGGCCGACGACTTCGTGCTTGTGACGTCGTGGCCCGCAATGAAGAAGGGCAGGAAGATCGAAGCGACGATCGCCGCGCCGGGCGCACGCTGAACAAGGCATCGAATGGAGGAGTTGAAGGGAAATGAGCGAAACGACAAACGGACCGGACGCGAAGGGCGACATGCCGCCGCGCGTGGCGAGATGGACGCAGAAGCTTCTCGACCTCTCGCTGAGGAACAGGCTCCTCAACGCGCGCGAGACCAAGGAGCTCATCCCGCTCGCCTGCCTCGACATCGCAAAGCTTGAGGACCGCCTCGCGTCGTCGCAGTCCGTCCAGCTGAAGTCCGGCGACCTGACGGACGCATTCCTCGTCTCGAAGGCCACGCAGGAGGAGACGGACAAGCGCCTCAAGTGGCTCTTCCGCGCGGCGAAGACGGACCTTGAGGAATCCGGACTCAACACGCTCTTCCTCGCGCTCGGCTTCCTGCGCTGGACCCCTCCGCAGCGCGACGCGAAGCAGTGCGCCGCGCCACTCGTCCTCATGCCCGCCAGGCTCGTGAGGAAATCGGTCAGCGACATCCGCCTTGAGGCGCTCGACGAGGACACGCTCGTGAACCCGACGCTGGTGGAGCTGCTCCGCGCCGAGTTCAGGATCCAGGTCAAGGGCGTCGATCCCGTCCCGACGGACGACAACGGCGTCGATGTGAACGCGATCCTCTCCGCATTCGCCGACGCGGTCAAGGACAGGCCAGGCTGGGAAGTCGTGCGCGACGCCGCGCTAGGACGCTTCTCGTTCGGCAAGTTCGTTATGTGGAAGGACCTCTCGTCGCGGCTCGACTCGCTCATGAAGAACGGCCTCGTCGCGCATCTCGTAAGCGGCGGCGGCGCGTTCGACGACGGAGTCGAGGTGTTCCCGCCGGAGGAGATCGCCGAGCACATCGATCCGACGGACCTCATATGTCCGATGAGCGCGGACTCCTCGCAGCTCGCGGCGGTCCTCTACTCGCGCCTCGGCAAGACGTTCGTCCTGCACGGTCCGCCCGGCACCGGCAAGTCGCAGACGATCACCAACCTGATCGCGCACAACCTCGCGCACGGACGTCGCGTCCTCTTCGTTTCCGAGAAGAAGGCCGCGCTCGACGTCGTGCACAACCGCCTCGCGAAGGTCGGACTCAAGCCGTTCTGCCTTGAGCTCCACTCCAACAAGTCCGGCAAGGCCGAGGTCCTCGCGCAGTTCCGCGAGGCGCTCGAGGCGTCCGTCCAACCCGAGGGCACGGAGCGCGAGCTGGTCGCACGGCAGCTCGCCGAGACGGGCGCCGCGCTCGACGGCTACGTCAAGGCGCTGCACAAGGTACATCCCAACGGCGTCACCGCATACGACTGCTTCTCAAGGCTCATATCGGAGCAGGACGGAAATCCGCTGCCACCGAACATCTCGACCCTCGTGTGGCGCGACACGCTCGCCGAGACGCGTGAGGCGAAGGACGCCGCGCGCGAGACCGCGGTCCGCCTCGCCAACGACCTTGCCGCCCTCGACCGCGCCGCGCTCGCCGCGCTCGCCCCGGCGAAGGACGCCGAGTGGACGCCCGAATACGAGCGCTCGCTCGCGTCCGCCGCGTCCGACCTCGCGTCCGCTTCGAAGTCGGGCCTCTTCGCGCGCCTCTCCGCAGCGTTCCGCAACCGCGCGCTCGTCCCGTTCGGCGCGGCGTTCCGCCTGACGCCCGCCGCGGCGGACGCGATCGCCGCCGCCGTTCCCGGCTCCCGCGCCGTGATGCGCTACCGCGCGACTCGCGCCGTCGCCGCGAAGAAGGGGCTCTCCTCATTCGCCGCGAAGATGGAGTCGGAGCCGATGTCCGCCGACGAGGCGGCGCGCCTCTTCGACCGCGCGCACGCATCGCGCATGCTCGACCAGCTGCTGGAGACGGAGCCGTCGCTCGCGAAGTTCAACGGACTCGACCATCGCGAGCGCATCGTGCGCTTCCGCGAGCTTGACGACCGCCTCTCCGCGCTCGCGAAGTCCGCCGCGCTCGCGAAGATCGCGGACCGCATGCCGCTCGACCTGAAGGGCAAGGCGACGAAGGCGAGCGAGCTCGGCATACTCCGCCACGAGTGCGAGAAGAAGATGCGCCACAAGCCGATCCGCCAGCTCCTGCGCGAGATACCGAACCTCGCCCCGCAGCTCAAGCCGTGCTTCCTGATGAGTCCGCTCTCCGTCGCGCAGTACCTTCCGCCGGACGCGCCGCCGTTCGACCTCGTCGTGTTCGACGAGGCGTCGCAGATTCCGGTGTGGGACGCGATCGGCGTAATCGCGCGCGGAAGGCAGCTCGTCGTGGTGGGCGATCCGAAGCAGATGCCGCCGACGAGCTTCTTCCAGAAGGGCGAGGGTGACGACGCGGACGACGACGAGGGCGCGGCGGTGGAGGACATGGAGTCCATCCTCGACGAGTGCCTCGCGGCCGGCGTCCATTCCGCGCACCTCAACTGGCACTACCGCAGCCGTCACGAATCGCTCATCGCGTTCTCGAACCACAACTACTACGAGGACCGCCTCTACACGTTCCCGTCCGCGAATCGCTCGCCGACGCTAGGCGTCCGATTCGAGTTCGTCGAGGGCGGCACCTACGACCGCCGCGCGTCGCGCACGAACGAGAAGGAGGCGCGCGCGCTGGTCGATTACGTGTTCGAGCGCGTCAGGTCGCCGGGCTACAGGAAGCGCTCCGTCGGAGTCGTCACGTTCTCCGAGGCGCAGCGCGACCTTGTGGAGAGCCTTTTCGACGAGCGCCGCGAGAAGGATCCGTCCATCGAGGGTTTCTTCTCGGAGGACGCCGAGGAGCCGTTCTTCGTCAAGAACCTCGAGAACGTGCAGGGCGACGAGCGCGATGTGATCCTGTTCTCCGTCGGGTACGCGGCGGACAAGGAAGGCAGGCTCGCGATGAACTTCGGTCCGCTCAACCGCGTCGGCGGAGAGCGGCGTCTCAACGTCGCCGTCACGCGCGCGAAGGAGCAGGTCGTCGTGTTCTCGTCCATCCACGGTTCGCAGATCGACCTATCGCGCACGCAGGCCGTAGGCGCCTCGCACCTCCGCAGCTTCCTCGAGTTCGCCGAAAAGGGGTCCGCCGCCGCGCAGGCCTCTGCGCCGGTGGACAACGGGGCGTTCCCGAAGGCGGTCGCGGCGTTCTTGAGGTCCAAGGGATACGAGGTTGACGAGCAGGTCGGAACCGGCGCGTGCAGGATAGACGTCGCGGTGAAGAGGCCGGGGGCGGACGGTTACCTTCTCGCGATAGAGTGCGACGGACCGTCCTACGCGGCGCAGCTCACGGTGCGCGACCGCGACCAGCTGAGGCCGTCCGTCCTTAAGGGGCTCGGATGGAAGACGGTGCGCCTTTGGAGCGCGGACTGGGCGCTCGACCGCAAGCGTGCGGAGGGCGAGCTGCTGGCGCTGGTGGAATCGCTGGAGATGTGACGGACATGGAACGGATGGATCTTCTGAGGGACGCGTACCGCGCCTACGTCGATACGTACCGTGGCGCGGACGGCAGGCTGCCGGTCATGATGCAGCTGAAGCTGACGCACACGATGATGGTCGTGGACGCCGCGAGGCGGATCGCGGAGGGCGAGGGCTTCGACGCGCACACGGCGCTAGTCTGCGAGGCGGCGGCGCTTCTCCACGACACCGGACGCTACGAGCAGCTGAAGCTGTACGACACGTTCCGCGATTCGGACTCGATCGACCACGCCGTCTTCTCCCACGATATCGTGAAGGGGCGCGGATGGCTGGACGGCTGGCCGGAGAAGGACGCGATACTTACCGCCGTGCTGGTCCACAACCGCCGCGAAATCCCGTCCGACGGAATGGACGACCTGACGCTCGTCGCGTCGCGCACCGTCCGCGACGCCGACAAGCTGGACATATTCCGCGTCATGGAGGACCAGCTGGAGCACACGGACTGGCGCAGCGACTCGCGCGCGTTCTGGAACCTCTCGACCACTGCCGCGCCGAGTCCGGACGTGGTCGAGTGCATCTGCGCCGGACGTCCCGTCGACTACCAGGCGATCAGGTCGCTTGCGGACTTCGTGATCATACAGGTCGGCTGGATGATCTCCGGGCTCGAGTTCGCCACGACGCGCCGGCTCTGCGCGGAGCGCGGACACCTCGAGTTCCGCCGCCGCTTCCTCCACGAGCTGACGGACGACCCGTCCGTCGATCGCGTCTGCGACGCGGCCGCCGCCGCGCTGTCCGGCCCCGCCAATCTTTTTACGCACTGACGCGCGAATATGGTATAATTCAGCAAAGTACCAGACAGCAATCCGGCTAACGCAATTGTTTCCATCCAAAGAAAGGATCAAGTCGAAATGGCAAGAGTCATGCTGATCGGAGCCGGCGGCGTCGCCGGCGTCGCGGCCGCCAAGATGGCGCAGAACCCCGACGTGTTCGAGGAGCTTCTCATAGCCTCGCGCACGAAGGCGCGCTGCGACGCCATAAAGTCCGACATCGAGCGTCGCGGCTTCGCCAAGGACGGACGCAGGACCGCGATCTCCACGGCGCAGCTTGACGCGATGGACGTCGCCGCGACGACGGCCATGATCAAGGAGTACAGGCCGGACCTCGTCATGAACATCGCGCTTCCGTACCAGGACCTCGCAATCATGGACGCATGCCTCGCCGCCGGCGTCTCCTACCTCGACACCGCCAACTACGAGCCGCCGGACGAGGCGCACTTCGAGTATTCCTGGCAGTGGGCCTACCGCGAGAGGTTCGAGAAGGCCGGGCTCACCGCGATCCTCGGATGCGGATTCGACCCCGGCGTCACGCAGGTCTTCTCCGCCTACGCGCAGAAGCACTACTTCGACACGATCGAGACGCTCGACATCCTCGACTGCAACGGCGGCGACCACGGCTATCCGTTCGCGACGAACTTCAACCCCGAGATCAACATCCGCGAGGTCGCGGCGAAGGGCAGCTACTGGGTCGCCGACCCCAAGGACGACAGGCCAGAGGTCGCCGTCGAGAACCGCAAGGCCTTCGACAAGGGCTGGTGGGTCGAGACCGCGCCCATGGCCATCAAGCGCGAGTACGACTTCGACCAGGTCGGCAGGAAGGACATGTACCTCCTCCACCACGAGGAGCTGGAGTCGCTCGGCTGCAACCTCAAGGGCATCAAGCGCATCCGCTTCTTCATGACGTTCGGGCAGAGCTACCTCACGCATCTCAAGTGCCTCGAGAACGTCGGCCTCACGCGCATCGACCCGATCGACTTCAAGGGACAGAAGATCGTCCCCATCGAGTTCCTCAAGGCGCTCCTGCCCGACCCCGCTTCGCTCGGACCCCGCACGAAGGGCAAGACGAACATCGGGTGCATATTCCACGGACTCAAGGACGGCAAGCCCGTCGATTACTACGTGTACAACGTCTGCGACCACCAGGAGTGCTACGCCGAGGTCGGCTCGCAGGCGATCAGCTACACGACCGGCGTCCCCGCGATGATCGGCGCGAAGATGTTCCTCGAAGGGAAGTGGACGACGAAGGGCGTCCACACCTGCGAGGAGTTCGACCCCGATCCGTTCATGGCGGAGCTGAACGTGCAGGGGCTTCCCTGGAAGGAGAACTTCGACCCCGTGAAGGTCGGCTGAACGCGACAGGCGAAAAGGAGACAGAATTGAAGAAGGCTTTGATCACAGGCGTCACCGGACAGGACGGAAGCTACCTCGCGGAGTTCCTGCTGGAGAAGGGCTACGACGTGCACGGCATGATCCGCCGCAGCTCGGTCGATTTCCGCGAGCGCATCGCGCACCTCGAGGGGCTTCCGCACTTCCACCTCCACTACGGCGACCTGAGCGACTCGAGCTCGATCCTCCAGGTCGTCTCGGCAGTTAAGCCGGACGAGATATACAACCTCGCCGCGCAGAGCCACGTGCAGGTGTCGTTCGACTCGCCGGAGTTCACTGCGGACGTCGATGCGACCGGCGTCCTGCGCGTCCTCGAGGCCGTGCGCCTCCTTGGTCTCGCCAAGACGTGCCGCATCTACCAGGCCTCGACGAGCGAGCTCTACGGCAAGGTCGAGGAGGTTCCCCAGAACGAGGACACGCCGTTCCACCCGTACTCGCCGTACGCCGTCGCGAAGCAGTACGGATTCTGGATCGTGAAGGAGTACCGCGAGGCTTACGGGATGTTCGCCTGCTCGGGCATCCTCTTCAACCACGAGTCCGAGCGCCGCGGCGAGACTTTCGTCACGCGCAAGATAACGCTCGCCGCCGCGCGCATCGCGCAGGGCAAGCAGGACAGGCTCCTCCTCGGCAACCTCGACTCGCTCCGCGACTGGGGCTACGCCAGGGACTACGTCGAGTGCATGTGGCTCATCCTCCAGCACGACAAGCCCGAGGACTTCGTGATCGCCACCGGCGTGCAGCACTCCGTCCGCGAGTTCGCGACCCTCGCCTTCCGCGAGGCCGGAATCGACGTCGAGTTCCGCGGCGAAGGCGTGGAGGAGAAGGGCTACGACAGGAAGACCGGCAGGGCCGTCATCGAGGTCTCGCCGGACTTCTACCGTCCGACGGACGTCGTGAACCTATGGGGCGATCCGTCGAAGGCGAAGCGCGAGCTCGGATGGAATCCGCAGAAGACGTCCTTCGAGCAGCTCGTCGCCCTCATGGTGAAGCACGACATGGAGAAGGTCGCCGTCGAGCGCGCTGGCGAGCGCATCCGCATGAACCTCGCGGAGTATCTCGAGAAGGGCGTCGTGAAATGATCAGGAAGACGGACCGCATATACGTCGCCGGACACCGCGGCATGGTAGGCTCCGCGTGCGTGCGCGCGCTGAACGCCATCGGCTGCGAGAACATCGTCGCGCGCACCCACAAGTCGCTTGACCTCCTCGATCCGCGCGCCGTCCGCGAGTTCTACGCGGAGGAGAAGCCGGACATCGCGATCATCGCCGCCGCGAAGGTCGGCGGCATCGGCGCCAACTCCGCCGGCAACGCGGAGTTCCTCTACCAGAACGAGATGATCGCCATGAACACCGTGATGGGCGCGTACGAGGCCGGAGTGAAGAGGCTCCTCTTCCTCGGCTCGACATGCATCTACCCGCGCATGGCGCCGCAGCCGATCCCGGAGTCCGCGCTCCTCACCTCGCCGCTGGAGAAGACGAACGAGGGATACGCGCTCGCGAAGATATCCGGACTCAAGCTCTGCGAGTTCCTGCGCCGCGACAAGGGCGTCTGCTACCACTCGCTCATGCCGACGAACCTCTACGGAACCGGCGACAACTACGACATCGTGGGCGGACACGTCCTGCCGACGATGATCCGCAAGTTCGAGACGGCGCGAGTCAACGGCGACGCAGCCGTCCCGCTCTGGGGCACCGGAACGCCACTGCGCGAGTTCCTCCACGTGGACGACCTCGCGGCGGCGTGCCTTTTCGTGCTGTCGCTGGACAATCCGCCGGACCTCGTCAACGTCGGCTCCGGCTCGGAGATAACGATCCGCGAGCTCGCGGAGAAGGTGAAGGCGGCGACGGGATGTCCGGCGGAGATCGCCTGGGACGCCACGAAGCCGGACGGAACGCCGCGCAAGCTCTGCGACACGTCGCTCATACGCTCGCTCGGATGGAGTCCGAAGATTTCCCTCGACGAGGGGCTCGCCCGCACCGTCGCGGAATACCGCGAGTCCGTCGCCAACGGCACGGTGAGGACGTGACATGAACGCGGAATCCTACGCGGTCATACTGGCCGGCGGAAACGGCGAGCGCCTCTGGCCACTCTCCACGCCCGGACGTCCGAAGCAGTTCGTGGACCTCTTCGGCGGAAAGCCCCTGATCAGGCACGCCGTCGATCGCCTCGAAGGGCTAATCCCCCCGGAGCGCGTCCTCGTCATAACGGCGGAGCGCCTCGTCGCGCTGACGCGCGAAGCGCTTCCCGGCGTCCCGGCGGAAAACATAATCGGCGAGCCGTGCCGGCGCGACACCGCCGCCGCGGTGGCGGTCGCGTGCGGACTCGTCATGCGCCTCGGCGGACCCGACGCGGTCGGCTGCATACTGACGGCAGACCAGCTCATAGACCCCGCCGAGAAGTTCCGCCGGACGCTCGGCGACGCGATCGAGGCCGCCGCGAAGACCGGCGCCATCGTGACGATGGGAATCGTGCCGACGTACCCGGCTACGGGATTCGGATACATCGAGTCCGGTGCGCAGGCGGATCTCGGCACGGCGACGCGCTTCGACGAGGTCGTGCGGTTCGTGGAGAAGCCGGACGCCGCGACGGCGGAGCGGTACCTCGCGACAGGACGCTTCAGCTGGAACGCCGGCATGTTCATCTGGAAGGCGTCCGCCATGAAGGCGGAGTTCGAGGCGAACGCGCCGGACATCGCGAAGCTCATCGGCAAGGTCGCCGAATCGGCGGACGTCGCCGGGACCCTCGCCTCCGAATATCCGTCCATCAGGGCGATATCGGTGGACTACGCCGTCATGGAGAAGACAAGGAACATCCTCGTCGCGAAGAGCGAGTTCGGATGGGACGACGTCGGCTCGTGGCTCGCGATCCCCGGACGCTTCGGCAGCGACGGCGAAGGCAACACGCGCATCGGCAGGACGGCCGTGCTCGGGACGTCCGGCTCCATCGTCGTCTCGGACGGCTCCCACCTCACCGCGGTCCTCGGCATGGAGGACGTAGTGGTCGTCCACACCGCAGACGCCACGCTCGTCTGCCCCAAGAGCCGCCTCGGCGAACTCAAGTCCCTCGTCAAATCCCTCTAGCCCAATGCCGCCGTAAAATTGCAGTCGGCGACTGCAAGAGCAACTTGCACAACATAGCTCGATCCGTGTTGTGCCTGACGACGGTCCGCTGGACGCTGTCCCGGGATGGCGACGCCGTCCGCCTTGACGTGGAGATGAAATAGGGGAACTCCGGCTTGAAGCGCGCGCGGCTATTGACAGGCTTCGGGTGCAGCCGTATAATATCTGGCCATGCTTGTCAACAGACGGATGATGAAGACATACAGAAAGACTTTTCTCGGAGGAGGCGCGGCATGAAGGCGGGCGGGAAGGAGGAAGAATGGACATATCGGTAACAACAAAGGGCGTGGCGGTGGTCGCATGGGCTATCGCCGCGATCGTAGGGATCGCGCTGCTGCTGCGTCCGACGGAGGAGAAGCGCGTGATCGCCGCGTTCGAGCATGCGGCGGAGGTGATGTCCAAGCCGGAAGGGGAGTCCCTGCTGGTTGCGGCGTCCAGGATGGGGTCCATCGAGGACCTCGCCGCGGAGAACGTCAGGATAGCCGTTCCCGAGCAGCGGGTGAATGCGGTGTTCGAGCGGCGTGAGGCGGCGAGGCGGTTCCTTGCCGTGCGCGCGTCATGCGCGACGCTGTCCGTGCGATTCGAAGGAATCAACGTCGAGTCGATAGAGGACGGCGTCGCGCGGGCGACGGCGGACCTTCTGGTCTCCGGCTCGGGCGCGGGGGCGTTCCTGGACGGACGTGACACGCGTGAGGTTTCCGCGGAGCTGGTGAAGGGCGCTGACGACGGCAAGTGGCGCTTCTCGTCCGTCACCATCAACGAGATCGTCGAACGTTGACCCCCACCGTCCGGGAACGACGCGTTCACCCGCTGTCGCCCGGTCCGCCTGACCGTCCGCCTCGCCTCCATGGTCGCGCTCTCCCTAGCCGTCCTTACCATCGCCTCCAAGCTCCTCCGCCCGTGAAAGTGAATTTGGAGTTCTTGACCATTACGAAGTAAAATGATATACTTACATTGTCATTACAGAAATGGAGATTGTCAATGCAGCAGTCATTAATACAAATTCGTGTTGATCGTCCGTTGAAGGAGGAGGTAGCGGAGATCTTCTCTTCGCTTGGCATTGATATTTCTACAGCGGTCAGGATGTTCCTTCAGCGGTGCAAGCGTGTGAAGGGCATCCCATTTGCGCTTACGGTGGACGCCCCCCCCCCACAGCGGAAGATCGGCGTTGCTAAGGGGAAATGGCACTTTCCAGAAGATTGGGAGTCGCAGGACAAAGCACTTGACGCCGAGATAGCGAAGGATTTCTATGCGGATTCTCTTTGACACGCATACGCTTCTTTGGTTTCTTGAAGACAACCCAAGGCTGCCTGACGACATCCGTGACCTGCTTTTACGGCAGGATTCGCAACTTTTCTTCAGTTCGGTTTCCATCCTGGAAATCGCTATCAAGCATTCGCTGAGGCCCGAGGCAATGCCATGTACGGCAGATGCCGTCCATGCCGATGCATTGGCTTCGGGCATTTTGGAAATCCCTTTCGTTTCGCACCATGCCCGTGAGGTTGGCAATCTGCCGTGGATTCACCGTGACCCGTTTGACAGGATGCTCATTGCGCAGGCGCGGAAGGGCGGATTTCAGCTCCTGTCGCATGACGGAGACGTCATTAGTTATGGCGCGGGGGTTATGGGCTTCTGATGTTTCCGACTTGCCGCGCGCGTCCACGTAGAGATACCGGCTCGCCGAAAAGAGCGAGAAGGCGCGGCATGAATGACAGGCACGTCCCTTGCCATCCGCCGCTCCGCCGCAGAACTAAACTCCAGAAGTTTGGCTATCAACAAAAGCACTACTTTTGATATAATTAAACTAAAGATAGAGCATTAGGTTGGGTTACGGAATCGGACTCCCAACGACTAGAATTATGGAGGAAGCCTATGGAAGAAACAAACAAGTCGATGTTGATGGCAAAGATATGCGTTGCCAAGTGCATTGCGGCCCTTGGAGTATTTCTTATAGCCTATCGGTCCGTATTCGCGATACTCTGGAAGATGCACATGGCCTACATCCCCAATCCAGAATACGCCGGCTTGTACGACAGGAATGCACAGTTTGTGTACGCGGAGGCGCTTAGATGCACGACGCAAAACTGCATCGCATACGCTTTTCTGGCACTCGTGGTTGCTGGGTTGCTACAATTGTGTTGTAAAGGGAAGCGTCTTAGCACTATTGCACAAAGTGGATGGTGGGCGGCATTTGCGGTCAATTTCATCTGCGCTTCTATGTTCTGTCTTCAGTTGCTCTTGACGGAAAGCGTGGCGGATTGCGTGTTGGGTTTAGCCTGGGTGGATTTTATCGCTCCTCATTTGACGGGACTCGTGTGCCTATGCCTTCTCTCGCTGTTGCTTTATATTTTCGTCGGAAAAGAGCGGCGCCTGCTATGGTATGCTTTGTTTGGATGTCTTGTGTATGCCTTGATGTTCTTGTATGCATGCGTGATGCCGCTTTCGCTTGTAGCGTTTAGAGGCGGAATGGTGGCGGGGATGTGCGTGCCGTTTGTGGCGTTTACGCTGGCGGATTTGAGGGCATGGAAGGTTGACGGCGATGTGGCGTGCGATCGTATGGGGCATTGCCAGAAGATGTGGTTGTTCTTGGCTTGTGTTGTTTTGTACGGAGGATATCTTTCTGGGATTTCCTTTTGGCGCGAATATGGTCGCAAGGACGGCAATTCCTTTGTGCTGGAGGAACGTTTCCTGCGTGAGCGTGCGCCACATTCGATTCAGGCTTTGCGAACAGGCATATGTACCGAGCGGGACAAGATAAGGACGCGCATCAATAACACGCATTATAAACCCAGTGAATCGTGGTTGGATTTCGGACTGGAAATCATGACGCATCCATTGGAATATGGTGCCGACCCAACTGTGACGAATGCTTTGCATGCGTTGTCAAGGGACGAACATGGCAATGCGGTTAAAGGTGCTGAAGTTTTCGTTGATGTAGCTCACGGACAGGAAGAGGCAGTCGAAGCAAATGCGGAATTTGCCGAAAATCTTCGGAACATGGAAGGCAAACTGTCAGAAATACCGCTTCCCGGGGCTGTAGTGGATCGTATTGCTGAGCGTGCTATGTCAAGGGTGCGACATTTGGACATGCTGCCATTCCCTTTAAACCTCTTCGTTGTCTATACGCGCGGCAACGGCATGACGATATGTCGCGTTGGGCGAGATGTATTTTATAGAATAAAGGTGTTTAGCAATGGCGCGGACTCCAATATCATTCCAAGTGAAACTATAAATGGGTTTAGGCATGGACCAATGGACCTGAACATCAACGAGATTGTTGCTTTTTCGGCATATCATGATAGGCTTGATGTGTTGATGAACGAGGTGATAGGCATGACAGTAGTCTTGCATGTTTTTGATAGAATGTTTGGCTACACTCCTCCGTTTGACTTTCCTTGGCGTGAGTACTTTGAAAGGGTGACGAATCCAGAGGAAGCAGAATGCATAGTTCAGACATTTGTGGAAGGAATGCTTACGGAAGAGGAAGTTGATGAGTTGCGCGTTGCCTTTATAGAGGCAGTAAATAAAAAGCGTCCACTCAGTCCGACCAAACTTCTGACAATCGTTGAGGACAACATCAAGGAAATATTGCTTATACTGTCTATCGTTGCAATCTATGCGCCAAGATCGAAATGGATTGCTTGGACGGAGGATTTCCGCCCAAGGAGCAGGTGGGGTGTGATCGGGCTGACGTTGCTCGCTATCATATGTATTTTAGCCACGCTGCAAGTGAAGAAGTATCTTGCGATGTGGGCTTCGAGGAAAACGATTTATGACATATAAATAAGGAATCTACAGGGCCCACAATGCAGCCCGTTCCACGTCAGTTTTCAGATTTGATCAATCACGGAGATTCAGTAGCCACGAAGACGGCGCGAGGAGAATATCTCCGTGTCCGCGGCTTCGTTTGCCCTGTTGGGCGTCGCAGACATCTGAAAGGCGTAGCTCTGCCGACCCCGGGGGTCTGTAGCCAATGGGTCTATAGAGTCGAGGCCAAGGGTTGTATAGAGTCGGCCGCAAGGGTTATATAGAGTCGGGCGGCGGGGTTGTATAGGGTCGCGCAGCGCGACCCCCACCCGTCGCACAGTGCGACCCTATCATAAATAAAACAATCACTGAACAATCAACCGATCATAACCCGCCGCACGCGGCGGGTGAGTCGCCGGGCAAATGACGCTCCGCTAAGCCATTGACAGTATTGGGCGGCGGTTGCTATAATGCAGATGTCGCGTGCAAGGCGCGCGGCAACAGGAGAAGAGGGCAATCAAATGGCATTTGCGACACAAGTTCTCATCTGCGCGGCTGCGGCGTCGTTCGCCGCGTGGCTAGTTGCGCTGTGGCGCGAACATCGTCCGCTTGCGCGGACGGTTCGCGCGTTCCGCGGCGGTTCGTCGGCGAGGAAAACAGTCGCGCTCGTCGCCGCCGTGATGCTTGCAGTTCCCTTTGCGACGGCGGATGATCTGGGCAGTATTGTGGCACTTGCGATAGATGCCTGCAACTCGCGTGAGATGTTGTTGGAGGCGTCGTTCACCAATCGTGTAGAGCTGTTCAGGAACGAGACGACAAACATGGAGGAGCGATGTGCGGCGGATCTTGCATTGGCGGTCTCGGCCATGCAACGCTACGACGAGTACGGCGACATCCGGTCGTTCGATTTGAGCGCTGCGGCGATATGGACATGGAGTCGGCGTTCAGGGTTCTCGCTGCGGTTGAATTGGCGAGGCGGGGAAGGTTGGCGGAAGTCGGCGCGTACACCAACGCCCTTCCAGAATCTGCGCTGGCTGTTTTCGAGGAGGAGGCGCAGTGACTATGTTGCCGCACGCGAAAGTTGCGTATGTCGTTTTCGTCCCGACAAGCCACCCGGGTGTCGGCGCGTCCGACCCCCGGGTGGCTCCGGCGTCGCCTCCCGGACGCTATCTGTCCGCGCAGG
>JAGCFB010000018.1 GCA_017650345.1 Kiritimatiellia bacterium
ATCGAGAACCGCACGTCGTCGGTATGTTCGTCAGTGTACCAGAGTTCCATGTCAAAGCCAAACGATGTCTACGAGACGACCTGTATGTAGTCGAGCTTCATGTCCTCCGTGCCGGTCATGAAGCACCCCCTGTCCTTCGCGAAGAGGATGTGCTCCAGGACGTCCGGCGTGATGCGCTCGCCAGGCGCGACGATCGGGATGCCGGGCGGATAGCTCATCACGAACTCTCCCGCGACGAGGCCTGTCGATTCCTTCATCGGGACGCGGCGCTTCTTGGCGTAGAACGCGTCCTGCGGCGCCATGGCGATCACGGGGTCGATGTATTCGTGGTCGAACAGCCCCGCCGCGCTGCGCTCGTGGAGGCGCTTGATCTCGGCGAGCGCGGATATCAGGCGCTCGACGTCCATCATGCGGTCGCCGGCGGAAAGGATGGCGAGCAGGTTGCCGATGTCTCCGAACTCGATCTGGATGCCGTAGTCGTCGCGGAGGAAGTCGTACACCTCGATTCCGGCGAGGCCGATCTCGCGCGTGTGGACGGAGAGCTTCGTGCGGTCGAACGCGAACGCCGCGTCGCCGTCCACGAGCTCCGGCCCGAAGGCGTGGTAGCCGCCGAGGTCGTTGATCTCGTCGCGCGCGTAGTCCGCGAACTCCATCGTCTTCTGGTACATCGCGCGGCCCTTGAAATGGAGCTTGCGACGGGCGATGTCGAGGGACGAGAGGAGGAGGTAGGACGCGGACGTCGATTGGGTGAGCGTGATCACCTGGCGGACGTAGTCCGGGTTCACCGGCTTGCGGGTGAGGAGGATGGAGCTCTGCGTGAGCGATCCGCCCGTCTTGTGGATGGACGCCGCCGCCATGTCCGCGCCGGCCGCCATCGCGGCGACGGGAAGCTCCTCGTGGAAGTAGAAGTGCGTGCCGTGCGCCTCGTCCGCGAGCAACAGCATCCCGGCCTCGTGCGCAAGGCGCGCGATCTCCACTATGTTGGAGCAGATGCCGTAGTACGTCGGGTTGTTGACGAGGATCGCCTTCGCGTCCGGATGCTCCGCGATGGCCTTCTTCACGTCCGCGACGGACATGCCGAGCGGAATGCCGAGGCGCTTGTTTATGCCGGGGTTGATGTAAACCGGGACGGCGCCGTTGACGACGAGCGCGTTGATGGCGCTGCGGTGGACGTTGCGCGGAAGGATGATCTTGTCGCCGCGGCCGGTCGCCGTCCATATCATCGTCTGCACGGCGCTCGTCGTGCCGTTCACCATGAAGAACGCGTTGTCCGCGCCGAACGCCTCCGCCGCGAGTGTCTGCGCGTCGCGGATGACGCTCACCGGATGGCCCAGGTTGTCCAGCGGCTTCATGGAGTTCACGTCGAGCTCCATGCAAAGCTTGCCGAAGTAGTCGGGAAGCTCGCTGTTCATCCTGCCGCCCTTGTGGGCGGGTACGTCGAAGTGCGCGAGGCGGTTTATCCGCTGCGCGTTCAGTGCCTCGGCGAGAGGCGTTGAGGACTGCTGGAGGTTCAACTCATGAAACCCTCTGACAGGTTTGTTCGCAGGGACGTTGCTTCCTAGCCGTGCACCCGCACGCGGAGGGTCGTCTATTACGAACCGAACGCAATAAGTTTACCAAATAACGGCGACAAAAGTCCATAGGGAATTTTGCGCGGACGCATGACGCTGCGCCGTCGGGGCAGGTCAGGCCAGCGCCGAACGGAGCATCTCGACCCTCCGCCCTGGCGTCCCGTCGCGGAATCCGGCGAGATAGACGATGCGTCCGCCGTACGTGCCGCCGTCGCCCCACGCCGGCGCGCCGTCCGTCGTCACGACGCGCTTGCCGCGCTCTAGGGCCTCTGCGACGACCAGCCCGAAGTTGTCCGAAAGCGTCGGAAGGACGAGCGTGTCGCACCAATCCCAGACTCGCTCCTTCTCCTCGCCGAACGCGCCGCTCACGACTTGCAGCTCCACGCCGCCGCCGGCGGACGCGTCCGCGTTGGCCAGCTCGACGGCCTTTTCGAGGAACTCAAGCCCCTTGAGCGGATGGCGGCGTCCGAGGTAGAGTAGGCGGCGCGGGCGGACAGGAGCGGCGGCAGGGGCGGACGCCGGGAGCTTGAAGAAGCGTTTTATGTCCGTCACCTCGACCGGCGGGCAGCGCCTTCCGAGATAGGCGCGTATCCAGTCCGCCTCCGCCGCGCACGTCGCGACGATCGAGCTTGCGCGACGGAGGAAGAAGCGTTCGAACGGACCTGCGAGGCGCTTCTTCCAGGCATGGTAGGAGAGGCGGACGGGATCGTAGCACGCCTCCGGCATCCAGCGAACGCGGCGCCCCCAGAGCGCGGCCCACCAGAGGCACGGCAGCCATCCGCAGTGTATCCACACCTCGTCCGCCGACCTCAGGGCGCCGATTCCGGCCCAGACGGCGGAGGAGACGCTGTGGCCGGACGACTCCTGCTCGCGCATTACCATGCGCGCGATGTTCGCCGCGCCGTTCCACGGCTGCCATCCGGCGCAAATGTGGAGGATCTTCATCCCTTGAATATGAAGAAGCGGCGGATGAAGTAGTTGAAGAGGAACGAGACCACGACCTCGATCGCGAACGCGACGGACGTCATGAGTCCGAACGAGTTGATCAGAACGCCGCTCAGGAACGTCGCGATGCACATGGCGACCGCCGAGACGGACAGGAAGCACAGGAACTCGACGTACCAGCGGAAGCGTCCGGCGCGGAACACGAACCAGCGGTTCATGAGCCAGCAGAAGACGTTGGCCACGCAGAAGCCGACGACCGTCGCGGCGGCGAAGCGCCAGGCGCGCACGGAGTCGGCCACGGCGACGGACGGAAGTCCGAGCAGCCTTACGGCCCAGTCGTCCGCCGCGAGGCACTTGAGGCAAGTCGCGGCCATCAAATAGAAGACCGCGACCTGCACGCACGTCGCCATAACCCCGATGACTCCGTACTTCACGAACTGCCAGAAAGGTCCGCAGTCGTGGGATAGAACCTTACGGAGCCAATCAGACATTAAGCGCCGAATTATCCGTCGTCACGTCCATCGCGCCGAGCTTGTTAAGATCGACGGTGACGATTCCGAGCGGGGCGGCCGTCTCCCACGCGCCGCGCGTGAAGTCCGGAACGTCGATGGAGTTGCCGCGGTTCGTCGCAGACCTCTCGCTGAGCTCGCATATGCTGCAGGATGTCGCCAGATCATACACGTCCATGTCGAGAGGAAGTCCGTTCTGCAGGCAGTAGCACAGGCGAAGATCCATGAGGAAGTCCATACCGCCATGTCCGCCGACCTTCTGTGCGAGCTCGCCGGCAGCCTTCCAAAGAGGATGCTTGTACTGCTCGCGAATCTCCTCGGTCTTTGCACCGTCAAACCAGGAATGAGCCCCGTCGCCAGGCTTGTCCGCAAAGGTGAGGCGCAGCGGGTAGTCGCTCAGGATGCCCTGCGTGCCGGAGAGGAGGTTGATGCGGCTGTACGGACGGGCACTGGTTACGTCGTGCTGGACCATGATCGTGCGGCCCTGGACCGTGCGGATTACGGTCGTGGACATGTCGCCGCAGCGCGGGTGGAGCTTGGCCTGCCAGCTGTCCTCGCCAAACTTGATCTTCGCGTACGCGTCCATGCCAATCTGCTTGGACGAAACGCAGGTGAGGTAGTCCATGCGGTCGCCGCGGTTGACGTTCATCGCCTGCATGATCGGAAGGAGTCCGTGCGTCGGGTACGGGTTGCCGAAGTGCTCGTTGTTCCACTTCAGGCGCCAGTAGCCCTGGTATCCGCCCTGCGCCGGATCGAAGTAGTTGAGGTCCCTGAGGTCGTGGATGTACGCGCCCTCGCCATGGACAAGCTCGCCGAACTTGCCGTTCCTGGCGAGGTTCAGCGTGAGCATCTCGACTTCGCCGTAGCAGCAGTTTTCGAGCTGCATGCAGTGGCGGCGCGTGCGCTCGGCCGTCTCGACGAGAGCCCAGCACTCCTCAAGCGTCATCGCAGACGGAACCTCGATCGCGACATGCTTGCCGTGCTCCATTGCGTAGAGCGCCATTGGGGTATGGAGGGCCCAGGGCGTCGCGATGTAGACGAGATCAAGGTCGAGCTCGCACATCGCCTTCCAGCCTTCCTCTCCGGAGAACTCATGGGGAGCCTTCGCCTTGCCGTTATCCGCAAGCCACTTCTGCTGAGCCTGGACGCGCTCGGGATAGAGGTCGCAGAGCGCCGTTATCTCTGTTCCAGGGATCGAGGCGAAGCGGTGAACAGCTCCAGGGCCGCGCATGCCAAGCCCGATGAAGCCAGTGCGCACCTTGCGAATCGGTGCCGCAGCGAAGCCGGACATAGTGCCGGAGCCGCAGACCTTTGCCGCCGTCATACATCCGGAAAGCGCTGCGGCTGCGCCCATCCATGCGGTTCCCTTCAGGAAGTCCCTGCGATTGGTGTCCATTTTTTATCCTTTCTTGTTCTGGCGTTGGCCAAGAGTTTCAGAAATTTGTAATAATTATATCACAAATCAAATGCAGTTGCAACGAGTCAAGCAAAACCAAGGACGTCCCGCATCGTGTACAGCCCGGCTGGCTGCGAAGTCGCCCACATTACCGCCTTCAGAGCCCCCGCCGCGAACGCAGCGCGGTCCTGCGCCTTGTGCGTTAGCTCGACCCGCTCCAGCTCGCCGGCGAACATCACGGTGTGGTCGCCCACCACTGAGCCGCCGCGGAGCGCATGGATCGCAATCTCGCCGACAGGACGCTCTCCAATGTCGCCGTGGCGTCCGTAGATGGCCGCGTCGTCCAGGGCTACGCCGCGTCCGGCGGCGGCGGACTTCGCGAGCATGAGCGCGGTTCCGGACGGTGCGTCCTTCTTGTGGCGGTGGTGCATCTCCGTCACTTCGATGTCGTAGTCGTCGCCGAGGAGCGACGCCGTCTTCCTGACGAGCTCGAGGAGGATGTTCACGCCGAGCGAGTAGTTGCCGCTCTGGACGACGGGGATGCGCTCCGCAGCGGCATCGACGGACTTCTGCTCGGCGGGCGTGATCCCGGTCGTGCCGACCACGTAGGGGATTCCCTCCGCGGCCGCCTTCGCGACGAACGCTGGCACTCCGGCGTGGTAGGAGAAGTCTATGACGCCCTCCACGCCCTTCCTCCACTCCCTGTCGAATCCTTCCGCGACGTCAACCTTCGAGACGACGTCGAGTCCTAGCGCCGGCGCGAGCTCGCACAGCTTGCGCCCCATCCTGCCGGCCGCGCCGACTATGGCGATCTTCATCTGGGAAGTCCCTTCCGGCTCACTTCTCGCCGAGCATGCACTTGACCGTGCAGTCGCAGGCGAGCTCGTCGCCGACGTAGCCCTTCATGGAGAACACGCCGAGCTTCGATCCGACCTTGACGTTCTCGGCGATCGTGACCATCCTGTCGCCGGGGCGGACGGGACGGCGGAAGCGCGCCGAATCGACGGCCGCGAGGATGAACACCGCCTCCTTGCCGGGCGTCGCCGCGAGCGCGCCGCGGGCGACGATGCCGGCTCCGGCGACCTGCGCCATCGACTCCACGAGAACGACGCCGGGGACGATCGGATTGCCGGGGAAGTGTCCCTTGAAGAAGTCGTTCTTCTCGAGAGTGTAGGTGTACTCGCCGACGGCGCCGGTCTCGTCGGCCGCGATGAGCGTATCGACGAAGAGGAACGGCGGACGGTGCGGAAGCAGCTCGATGCCGGGCTTGTTGTACGTGTTCTTGAGAGATGGGATTTCCATGTCTGTGCCTTTCGTGTGTAGATGCCTTCTTGCCGTCGCGTCCGCCGGCGCTGCGCCGCCGGTCAGCTCACGCCGCGCTGGGAGTTGCGGTAGAACGCGACGAGCGCCTTGACCTCGTCGATCTGCTCTACGTCGTTCTCGACGCGGTCCAGGGCCTGCGTGCGGTTGAGTCCGTCGCGGTACAGGAAGCGGTGCGCCTCCTTGAGCGCGTGGATGACGTCCTTCGAGAATCCGCGTCGGGTGAGGCCGACGACGTTCGGACCTATCACCTTCATCGAGCCGTCAACCATGTCGCCGAGCATGTACGGCGGGAAGTCCTGGCGGATCTTGCACATTCCGCCGATCATCGCGTGCGCGCCGACCGTGCAGAACTGGTGCGCGGCGGAGCATCCGCCGATGATGGACCAGTCCTGGAGGTGGACGTCGCCAGCGAGCTGCACGGAGTTGGAGCAGATCACGTGGTTGCCGAGGATCACGCCGTGCGCGGCGTGGCAGTATGCCATGAAGAGGCAGTCGGACCCGATTATGGTCTTCTCGCCGTCCGCCGTGCCGAGGTGGACCGTCGCGAACTCGCGGATCACCGTGCGGTCGCCGATCTCGACGTAGCTGACGGAGCCCTCCTTGTACTTGAGGTCCTGCGTCTTCATGCCGATCAGCGCGTACGGGAATATCTGGCAGCGCTCGCCGATCGTCGTGTGGCCGTCGATGATCGCGCCCTGCCCGACGGTCGTGCCGGGTCCGATCTTCACGTCGCGCCCGATGTGCGCGTAGGGTCCGACCTCGACGTCCGCGCCGAGCGCGGCGCCGTCCTCAACTATTGCGGTGGGATGTATTTTCATGGTTTTCTCAGCCGTTCTTCCTCTCGAATTCTTTCATGAACGCGACGAGGGCATCGACTCCCTCCATCGGGAAGGCGTTGTAGATCGTCGCACGGATGCCGCCGACGGAGCGGTGGCCCTTGAGCGAGCTCATGCCGAGCGCCTTGGCCTCCTCGACGAACCTCTTCTCCAGATCCTCGGACGGGAGGCGGAACGTGACGTTCATGTTGGAGCGGAACTCGGGAAGCGCCGTGCCGCGGTAGAAGCCGGTCGAGTCTATGACGTCGTAGAGCTTCTTCGCCTTCTCGTCGTTGAGCCTGAAGAGGTTCTCCTTGCCCATCCTCTTGACCCACTTCATCACCTCGCCGAAGATGTAGATCGAGAACGTGGGCGGAGTGTTGAACATCGAGTCGTTGTCGAGGTGGGTGCGGTACTGGAGCAGGGTCGGGATCGCCTCGCTGCCCTTGGCGGCGAGCTCCTTCCTGATCGCGACGACCGCCATGCCGGCGGGGCCGAGGTTCTTCTGCGCGCCGGCGTAGAAGAGGTCGAACTTCGTGAAGTCGCGGTCGATGCCGAGGATGTCGGACGACATGTCGGCGAAGAGCGGACCCTTCACGTCGGGCAGCTTCTTGATCTGTGCGCCCGAGATCGTCTCGTTGGTGCAGATGTGGGTGTAAACCGCGTTGTCGGAGAACTTCCACTCGCCGTCGAACGGCATGCGGGTCGGGATGTCCTTCGCGCAGTTCGCGACGCAGTTCGCCGTCGCGCCGCGGAGCGCGGCGACCTTCTGTCCCTCCTTGAGCGCCTTGCCGGACCAGGTTCCCATGTTCGCGTAGTCTGCGGTCTGCCCCGCGCCGAGGAAGTTCATCGGGATCATCGCGAACTGCATCGAGCCGCCGCCCTGGATGAAGAGAACGTCGTAGTCGTCGCCGAGCCCGCACAGCTCCTTGAAGTTGGCCTTCGCCTCTTCGTGGATGGGGGCGTAGTCCTTGCCGCGGTGGGACATCTCCATCACCGACATGCCTGCCCCCTTGTAATCGACGAGGTCCTGCTGGACCTGCTGGAGCACTTCGAGCGGAAGTGTGGCCGGACCGGCCGAGAAGTTGAATGCGCGAGCCATTTCTTTGCCTTTCTTTTTTTGTTAGAGTTTATCTTTGCCGCCGTCAGAGATTATCGGTCGGGCGACATTGTGGAAATATTATACTCTTTTCGGGACGCGCACGCAACTGCAACGCGCGCGGAAACGCCGCGGCGCGACGCGCGGTCAGGAAAGCGACTCCTCCTGCGAATGGAGGAAGTCGCGCGCGAGGGAGAGTCCGTCCGCCGACTCCAGGCCTCCGACGGCCTCGGACAGCTCGCTGCGCGATATCGAATACTCCTCGCCGCCCTTCCTGTGCGTGAAGGTCAGCTCGAAGTCGCCGGGATAGTTGAAGAGCATGAGCACCGCGTCCGCTATGTCGCCCATCGGCGGAAGGTCGATGTGCTTCGCGGCGAAGGAGTACTCGAGCTCCGTGCCGACCCCCTTCTGCGACTTGAGCGACACCGCGCCGTCCGTCGATTCGCATATCTGCTTCAGGATCGGGAGCCCCAGCCCCACGCGGCGCTTGTCGTGCTTGCCGGGCTCTGTGTAGAACGGATTGAACGCACGCGCCAGGATCGCCTCGTCCATGCCCTTTCCGTCGTCCTTGATCCGCACCGAGATCTTCGCCCCGTCCTCGCACATGTCGAGCGTGACGTGGCGCGCGCCGGCCTCTATCGAGTTCTGCGCCGTATCGGCGATTACGTCTGCAAGTGTCGCGTGCATGGATGGTTTTGTTGCGGGGCTTGGGGATCAGAACTTCGTGAGGCGCGGGGAGATGCGCGTCGCGCGGGCGGCGAAGGCGGACTTCAGCGCGGCGGTGGTGAACTCCGGGATGTCCGCCTCGGTCCACACACGCGCCACGTCGTCCAGGTTGTGAGCGTCGGAGCTGCGCGTCACCGCGTAGCCGTCCGCCTTCGGGATCCACACCGTCTCGTCGGCCGTGCGCGAAAGCTCCACAGCGTCAAACGCGCCGTCGGACAGGATGCCGCCCAGCTGGGAGTACACGGAAAACGCGCTGCGGTCGATGTGGGCGGCGATGTAGAGTCCGCCCAGCTCGTGGCATTTCGCGGAGACCTCCGGTATCGGCTTGCGGCACGCGGCGGCCAGGATGCGCCACTCCATCTCCACGATGTCGTCGTCCCAGGTGACGACCGGCTGGTCGCCGAACGTGTCCGGGTCGTTCACGCGCTTCGGCATCGCGGCGTACACCCATTCCGTCATCGCAAGAGCCTGCTCGGTCGTGTCGAAAATCGCGAGAGTGTGCACTTCCTCGGCCGTGCAGACCTCTAGCCCGTAAAGACACGCCATCCCCGCACGGAGGGCGCATTCCGCTATCGCCGGAGTGTTGCGCGCGGACTGGTGGTCCGTAAGCGCCATGCCGTCCATACCCGCGGCCTTCGCCCTCGCCACGATCTCGGATGGCGACATCTCGAGGTTCGCGCACGGCGAAAGGCAGCTGTGGATATGGAGATCGAACTTCAAAGCGTTATTCCCTCGACTTCAGCTGGCGACGGCGCAAGGCCGTTGCCGAAATGTACGTGAAGAAGCGCTTTGCACGCTCACGCCATGTCTGGAAAAGCGCGTAGAGCCCCGGAACGAGCAGGATGCCGAACAGGACCGAGAAGAGCATGCCGAAGAACTCGGTTATGCCAATCGCGTTTCGTGAAGCGATGCCGGCGCCCGGATAGAACCACTTCGGGAAGAAGAGGTTCATGCACATCGGCAGCGTTCCGAGGAGCGTCGTAAGCGCCGTCATGAGGATGGCCCTCAGTCGCTCGCCGGCCGCCATGCCGGCGGCATCGACGATGGACGCGCCCTCGACCTCGCGCTTGTCCTTCGCGAACTCGACGAGGAGGATCGCGTTCTTGGAGGCGAGTCCGACGAGAAGGACGAGACCCAGCTGCGCATAGACGGAGAGGGAGAGCCCGAAGAGCTTCAGCCCGACGAGCGCGCCGAGCGTCGCGACGAAGATGGACAGCATCACGGGAAGTGGAATCGTCCAGCTCTCGTACTGCGCCACCAGGAAGAGGTAGCCGAACAGGATCGCGAGCGCAATCAGCGGAACGGCCGAGCCTGCGTTGCGCTGCTCCTGGTATGTGATGCCGCTCCACTCGAAGCCGAAGCCTTCGGGGAGGTTTTCGGAGAGCGTCTTCTTGACGTCCGCAATGACCTTGCCCGACGGAACGCCGGGCTTCGGCATGACCCTGAGTCCGGCGGCCGGGTACATCTGGTAGCGGCTCATGACGCGCGGACCCAGCTCGCGGCGGATCTGTCCGAGCGATCCGATCTGGACCATCGAGCCGGTGTCGGACCTGACGTAGAGGCGCGCGACGGTCTCGGGCGTGGCGCGTCCGGACCAGTCGGACTGCACGGTCACGCGGTTGACCTGCGTGCCGAGGTTGACGTCGTTGACGTACCTGGAGCCGAGGTAGTTCTGGAGCGTCGCGTATGCCGTCGCGACCGGCACCTTGAACATCTCGGCCTTGGTGCGGTCGATGTCGAGCCAGAGGTGCGGCGTCTTGGTCGTGAAGCCGGAGAACGCCGCCATGACTGACGGAAGCGCGTTCAGCTTGGCAAGCATCATGTCCTTGACCTCGGCAAGCCGGTCCGGATCGGACGACTCCTTGGACTGGATTCGGACATCGATCGAGTTGTCCGCACCGAGGCCTGGGATCGCGGGCGGCGCGAACACCTGGAACGTCGCCTCGGGTATCCCGTCCAGCATGCCCTTCACTCTCGGAATCATGTTCTTGACCCACTGCTCGGACTTCTGGCGCTCGGACCAGTCCTTCAGCGAGATGACGAGCATGGACTCGTTCTCGCCGCGTCCGCCGACCATCGAGAAGCCGTTGATCGAAAGGACCATGTTGACCTCGTTGGTGAGTCCGAGCAGCATCTCCGTCGCGCGCTGCGTGACCGCCTCGGAACGCGCCTTGGTGGAGCCCTCCGGAAGCTCGACGGACGCGAAGAGCACCTTCTGGTCCTCGTCCGGGAGGAAGGACGTCTGCGTCGTCGTGAACATCTGGAGCGTGAGGAGGATCGTGAGGACGAGGAGCGCGAGCGCGAGGAAGATGCGCCTCGCGAGCCACTTCGCCATGCCGACGAAGAGACCCTTGAACGCGTTGATCAGCATGTTGAACCACGCGAGCGGTCCGTGCTTGTACGGACGCGCCTCGTGCAGGAGGAGCGAGCAGAGCGCGGGGGCGAGTGTGAGCGCGCAGAGGGTCGAGAAGCAGACCGCGGCGGAGAGCGTCACGGAGAACTGCTGGTAGATGCGGCCCGTGATGCCGGACATGAAGCCGACCGGGACGAAGATGCCGAGAAGGACGAGCGTCGTCGCGATGACCGCGCCCGTCACGTCCTTCATCGCCTGGATCGTCGCCTCCTTGGCGTTGTAGCCGCGCGACTCGATAAGGAACTGGACGCGCTCGACGACGACGATGCAGTCGTCAACCACGACGCCGATGGCGAGGACGAGTCCGAAGAGCGTGAGGATGTTGATCGAGTAGCCCAGCACGGACATGAGGATGAACGTCGAGCTGAGCGAGACCGGGATCGTCAGGCACGGGATGAGCGTCGCGCGCCAGTCCTGGAGGAAGAGGTAGCAGACGAGGACGACGAGCCCGAACGTGATGAGGAGCGTCGTGACGATCTCGCGGATGCACATCCTCACGTACTCGGTCGCATCGTAGGCTACCACGAAGTCCATGTCCTCCGGGAAGCTCTCCTGCAGGCGCTTCATCTCGGCGAGGAGCGCGTCCATGGACTTGATGGCGTTGGCGCCGGGCTTCTGGTTGACCGCGATGTTGATCGTGTTGCCGCCGTTGAGCTGTCCGGCGAAGCCGTAGTTCTGCTCGCCGATCTCGACGCGCGCGACGTCCTTCAGCTTCACGACGCCGCCGTTGGCGTCGCTGCGGACGATGATCTCGTTGAACTCCTCGGGCGTCATGAGGCGACCCTTCGCGACGAGCGACATCGTGAACGCGCCGTGCTCCTCGGTCGGGGACGCGCCGACGGAGCCGAGCGACGCCTGGATGTTCTGCTTGGAGATGGCGTTGATCACCTCCTCGGAGTTCATCGACTGCGCCGCCATGCGCGCCGGGTCGAGCCACACGCGGACCGCGAGCTTGGGTCCGTAGATCGTCGCCTCGCCCACGCCCTCCACGCGGAGGAGGACCGGCTGGATGTTCTGGTAGGCGTAGTCGGAGAGCGCCAGGCGCGAGTGCGTCCCGTTAGGCGACCTCAGAGCGAGGAAGCCCAGGAAGTCCGTGGACTGCGCGCGGACGCGTCCGCCGAGCTGCTTCACCTCGGAGGGCAGCTTCGCCTCGGCCTGCGAGATGCGGTTCTGGACCTTCACGAGGTCCATGTCGCGGCTGGTGCCGACCTCGAACGAGACCGTGAGCGAGTAGGAGCCGTCGTCGCCGGAGTCGGACGTCATGTAGATCATGTCGTCCACGCCGTTGACCTCGTCCTCCATGGGCGTCGCGATCGTGTTCATCACCTCGCGCGCGTTCGCGCCCGGATAAGAGTACGAGACCTTGATCTCCGGAGGCGTGAGCTGCGGGTACTGCGCGATCGGCAGCGTGAAGATGGACATCACGCCCGCGATCGACAGCACGATCGCGATCACCATCGCGAAGCGCGGACGCTCCACGAACGTTCTCGAGAACGTCTTTATCTCGTCAACGGCTTTTCTTATGGACAGCTTCATGGTTCCTCCAGGTCTGAGGCCGGACGCCCCGGCCGCGTGTCTTTACTCCTCGATGCGGATCTCCGCAAGCGACGCGAACTCGCGTCCGTTGTGCTCGGCGAGACCCGTGAACCGCCAGTAGCGGACCGGTCCCTCCGCGAAGCCGAACGTCTGCGCGTCGCGCGTCGCCTTCAGCTCGCCGGCGACGGCCTCGCGCCACGCCTTGCCGTCCTCGGAGACCTCGAAGCGGAAGCCCTTCACGTTTCCGTTCGGACCGTTCTGCCTCTGCCAGATCGTCACTCCCTTCGCCTTCGCGACGCGTCCGAGATCGACGGTGACGGAGTGCGGATACTTGGTGAGCGTCACGCCGTACTGGCTGTGCCAGATCGTGGAGAGGTCGCCGTCAACGAGATGGTCCGCGTCGCCCTCGCCAGGCTCGGCGGACGAGCAGGCGACGACCGTCGGCACGATGTCTTCGCCGGTCCTGACGTCCGGCGGAAGCTCGGCGTCCGGAAGCGAGGGAAGCGACGAGATGCCGGCGGACCTGCCGATCACGAAGTCGAGCCTGTAAGCCTTGTTGTTGCGGATGATGTCCTTGCCCATCGGGCCAGGTCCGCACGACGCGCCGCCAAGTCCGCGGACCGCCGCGTAGATGCCGAGCTCGGTCTTGACGGGCTCCGGCAGCTCCTGCGGATGCATTGCCAGCACGAGGTCCGTCGGCGAATACGGAAGCGCGGCGAACGAGAACGGTTCGCCAAGCGTCGCGACCGTGAACTCGGACTTCGCGGACGTGCCGTACACGGACGCGACGTAGGCGTTCTCGCGGTTGCCCATGTCCTGCGGCTTGGCGTACCCTTCGACCATGCCGGCGACGGTGCCCTTCCAGGCGCCCAGGAACGCGCCGGACCTCCTGTCAGGGTAGTTCTCGAACGGACCCGCGCCGGTCCAGGACACGCCGTCGAGGCTCTTGTCGAGCGTGAAGCGGTAGCCGATGCGCGCGAGCTCCATGACGCGTCCGCGCGAGCGGATCTCGGACTGGCAGGCGACGGCGCCGTCCGCGAAGACGGTCCACTTCTGCGCCACGATGAAGTGCGGATCGTGCTGCGCGACGGGTCCGAGCGCCACGATCTCGCAGGGTCCGCCGTTGTTGCCGCCGAATCCAGCGAGGCGCTCCTTCTGCCTGCCGCGGACGTCCGCGACGACGACGAACGACTTCGATCCGTCCTTGTTCGACGTCACCTCGGAGACGGACGTCGCCTTCTGGACGAGGTCGCGCAGGCCGGACTGCGCCCAGCGGTCGCCGAGGCCCACCTCGTTGGAGCTGGGCGCGCGGAACGCGTCAACGGCCATCGGCGCGAGGAGGAGCTCCTTGCCGCCGCGGACGTACGAGACGAGCGCGCCGGTCTCGCGGCAGAAGCGCACGGAGAAGTCCTTGCCGGCGAACGACAGGCACTTGCCGTCCGAGCCGTCCTTGACCTCGCCGGAGGCGGATACGGCCTCGCGGGCAAGGAGCGACTTGACGCATCCGCATCCCTCGCTCGCGACGACATGCCCCTTCTTGAGGAGCCCCTCGTCGCGCGCTAGGCAGACCTTGACCTCCCTGAACGCGCCCTCGCCCGCGGGCTTGGCCGCCGGAAGCTCGAACGTCTGCGATCCGAGCGGAGCCATCGTGAGCTTCGCCCGGAGGCCTTCGGCCACGAGCTCGTATCCCTCTCCGCCCCTGAAGTAGTTGAGGTTCCTGACCGTAACCTTCCTGCCGCCGTCGGTGAACTTGATGTCGAACGGCTGGAAGACGTGCTTGACCTCGTAGTAGCCGGGCTCGAGCTTGCGGTCGGAGAGGATGGTTCCGTTCATCACGAACTGCCCGTCGTTCGGCTTGTCGCCGAAGTCGCCGCCGTAGGCGATGATCATCCTGCCGTCCTTGTTCTTCTTCCAGAGGCCCTGGTCAACCCAGTCCCAGATCGCCGCGCCGAGGATCACGTCCGACGACTCGATCGCGTCCTGGTAGTCCTTGAGGTTGCCCATCGCGTTGCACATGTTGTGCGCGTACTCGGAGATGTAGAACGGCTTCTTCGCCGTGCGGTCGTTGGACTTCCACTGCGTCCAATCGACGCCGGGATACTGGTTGGAATCGACGTCCGCGACGGAGTTGTCGCGCTCGTACTGGATCGGACGCGAGGGGTCCGTCGCCTTGATCGCGGCGGACGCGGCGGCGAAGTTCTCGCCGGGCCCGGCCTCGTTGCCGAGGCTCCAGAAGACGACGGACGGATGGTTGCGGTTGCGCTTCACCATGTCCAGGTTGCGCGCGACGGTCGCCTTCTCCCACTCCTTGCGGTGCGAGAGGGACGCCTCGCCGTAGTAGTAGCCGTGAGACTCCACGTTCGCCTCGTCGAGGACGTAGATTCCGTAGATGTCGCAGAGGTAGTACCAGTAGTCGTCCTCGGGGTAGTGGGAGTTGCGCACGTGGTTGACGTTCGCCTCCTTCATGAGGCGGATGTCCTCGAGCTGCCTCTCGCGCGGCACGTAGTGTCCGTACATCGGGTCGGACTCGCTGCGGTTGACGCCGCGGAACTTGATCTTCTCGTTGTTGTAGTAGTAGCGTCCGTCGCGGACCTCCGAGATGCGGAAGCCGACGAGGCAGGAGACGTACTCGCCGTCCTTGACGTTCAGGACGAGCTTGTAGCAGTTCGGCTCCTCCGCGCTCCAGAGCTTCGGGGAGTGGACGAGGAGGTCGTCGCCGGGAAGCCGCCTCGCGGCGACCGGGTGTCCGTCCATCGTGTAGAGCGAGCAATCGACCTTCTCGGTCGCGTCCATGACCTCGATGTCCAGCACCCAGTCGCCCTTAAGGTTGCCCTTGTCAACGGGCTTGGGCGTGACGGTGAAGTCGCGGATGCGCGCCTTCGGACGCGCGATGAGCCACGTGGAGCGGGCGAGGCCGGAGAGGCGGAACATGTCCTGGTCCTCGAGGTACGAGCCGTCGGAATAGCGGTAAACCTCGAGCGCGACGACGTTCCTGCCGGACTTGACGAACTTCGTGACGTTGAACTCGGCGGGGTTGCGCGAATCCTTGGAGAAGCCGACGTACTCGCCGTTCACCCAGAGGTAGAAGAAGGAATCGACGGCGTCGAACTTGAGGAAGACGTCCTTGCCGTCCCACTTCGCCGGAACCTCGAAGTCGCGGCGGTAGGAGCCGACGGGGTTGCGCGCGGAGTAGGCGGTCCAGTCCTTCGGCGGCTCGCCCATGACGTCCGGCTGGTTGCGCGCGAAGGGGTAGGTCTGGTTCACGTAGAGCGCCGTGCCCCATCCGCCCTTTCCGTTCGCGCCGTAGGCCTGCCACGACGATGGGACCTTGATGGACTCCCAGCCGGAGACGTCGTATTCCGGCTTCTCGAAGCCGACGGGACGCGAGGCGGGGTCGGGCGACCACCTGAACCGCCACTCCGTGTCGGAGTCGAGCGAGACGGTGCGCTCGGAGAACTCGGGCAGGATCTTCAGCGCGCTTTCGAGCGTGTCGAAGCTGGAGAACGCCGTGCGGCGCTCCTCGCGCCCGAACGACAGGTTCTCGGGCTCCTTCCACTCCGTGCCCGTGGGCGCGGCGGCCAGCGCGGCGCATGGCGCGACTGCGGCGGCAAAGAGTCCTGCCATCGCCGCAAGCGAAGACGTGTGTTCCATTTCAAGTCCTTTCGTTGTTGTTCTATCCCCGGCAACTCCGACGGGTATGTTAATTTTACCAAATTCGGACCGTTTCCGCCACTAGGAAGGCGGACATGGAGAAAAAAGTCGGCTGCGCGACGGGACGCCGCGTCCGCCGAAGCGGCATGGAACGGGAAAATTTGGTATAATAGTGGTTAAAGGAAATCTGATGCCGAGGCCCAAGATACTCATAACGGACGACGAGAAGCCGACGCGCGACGTGATGGCGCGCGTCCTTTCCGCATCGTACGAATGCCTGACCGCGCCGGACGCGGAGCAGGCCATGTCCGCCGTCGCCGCGAACCCGGACCTCGCGCTGCTCATCACGGACTACAAGATGCCCGGCGAGGACGGCATCTCGCTCATACGGCGCGCGAAGGCCGCCAACCCCTCCCTCGCCTGCATCCTCATGACGGCGTTCGGCGAGATCGAGCTCGCTGTCGAGGCCATGAAGGACGGCGCGGACGACTTTCTCACGAAGCCCATCACCGACATCGCGCAGATGGAGCTCCGCGTCGCGAAGGCGATAGAAAAGCACGCGCTCGTGCGCAAGGTCGAGGAGCTCCAGCAGCGCATCGAGGAGACGAGCGGAATCGAGTCGTTCACCGGACGCTCCCCCGCGATGGAGCGCGTTTACCGGCTTATCAGGCAGGCCGCCAGGGCGAACGCCAACGTGCTGGTCGAGGGTCCGTCCGGCACCGGCAAGGAGCTCGTCGCGCGCGCGCTCCACGACCTGTCGCCGCGCGCGGGCGGACCCTTCGTCGCCGTCGAATGCGCCGCCCTTTCGCCGACGCTCATAGAGTCCGAGCTGTTCGGGCACGAGAAAGGCGCCTTCACCGGAGCCGAGCGCCAGAAGATCGGCAAGTTCGAGGCGGCGGACGGCGGCACGCTCTTCCTGGACGAGATCACGGAGATCGACCTCGCCACGCAGGTTAAGCTCCTGCGGGCGCTCGAGTCGCGTCGCATACAGCGCGTCGGCGGCAACGAGGACATCCCCGTCGATTTCCGCCTCGTCGCCGCGACGAACAGGAACCTCGCCGAGTACGTGCGCGAGGGGAAGTTCCGCGAAGACCTCTACTACCGCCTCAACGTCATCGACATCCACATGCCGGCGCTCAGGGAGCGTCCAGGCGACATCGCCCTTCTCGTCGCGCGCTTCGTCAAGGAGTTCTCCAGAGAGAACGGCGGCGCCGTGACCGGAATCGACGCGCGCGCGATGAAGGCGCTCGAGGACTATCCGTGGCCCGGAAACGTCCGCCAGCTCAGGAACGTCGTCGAGAAGATGGTCGTCCTTTCCGGCGGCGGCAAGCTCACGATCGACGACGTCCCGCCGGAGATCGCGAACGCCCAGCCTGCCGCGGCGCCGGCCATCCCGGCCGCACCGGCGGCAGCATCCGCGCCGGCCGTCCTCCCCGCGCCCGTCGCGCCGGCGGACGCCACGCCCGTCGCGACGCTCGCCGAGACTGAGAAGGAGAAGATACTTTCCGTGCTGGCCGCCTGCGGCAACAACAAGACGAAGGCCGCCGAGCGGCTCGGCATATCGCGCCGCACTCTCCACAGGAAGCTCAACGAATGGGGGCTCTCCGGCAGATGAAGCGCGAGACGCCAGACATCCCCGGACTGGACATAATCGAGCCGCTCGGCGAAGGCGGCATGTCCACAGTCTGGAAGGCTTCGGACAAGATGATGGACAGGATCGTCGCCGTCAAGGTGCTGGACGAGAGGCTCGCCGCGGACGAGAACGAGATCGCCCTCTTCGAGGCCGAGGCAAGGGCGATGCAGACTATCGACCACAAGGGCTTCGTGCGCGGATACTGGTTCGGCGAGCACAACGGACTCTACTACAACGAGATGGAGTACGTTGACGGATACGACTTCGGCTCCCTCCTTGCCCGCAAGCAGCACCTCGACGAGAGCGACAGCCTTCTCATATGCGAGTCCGTCGCCGCCGCGCTCGACTACGCGTGGAACGAGCACGGTGTCGTCCACTGCGACATCAAGCCCGAGAACATCATGATCAACACGGACGGCGTGGTGAAGCTGACGGACCTCGGGCTCTGCCACACGTTCAAGTTCATGAAGGACGGACACCAGGAGGTGCCGGACCACGTGATGGGCACGCCGGCCTACATAGCCCCGGAGCAGGTCTTCGGCGACGTGGAGCTCGACTGCCGCGCCGACATATACGAGCTTGCTGCGACGCTCTACCACCTTTCTACCGGACGCCTCCTCTTCCCGGGACTCGACTACGAGGAGATGATGCGCGCGCACTGCGACGAGGAAAGCCAGGCGAACGATCCCCGCGTTTACCAGATGTACCTTTCGGAAGGATTCTGCCAGCTCCTCGAGGCGATGCTCGTGAAGAACCGCGACTACCGCGTCCAGAGCTGGCAGGACGTCTCGGCGATGTGCCTGGACGTCGAAAACGGCGCGTCGTTCAAGCCGCGCGACACGCCTGGCGTCTCGTCGATACGCCTTGTTCGCGGAAGCCGCTGACGGAATTCCCGCCCGCGGCTCCCGCGAAGGCGGACTCAGCCGCGCTCGGCGTTGCGGCGCTCGAGGTCCGCGCGGTACGCAGCGAGATCCACGTCCAGCCTTGCGACCCCGCTCTTGACCGCCGCCTCTGCGACGGCGCAGGAGACCTCGACGAACAGCCTGCGGTCGAACGGCTTCGGGATGATGTATCCGGTGCCGAACTCCAGCCTCTCGTTCGGATAGAGCGCGGCGACGTCCGCCGGGACCGGCTCCTGCGCGAGCGCGGCGAGGGCCTTGGCGGCGGCGACCTTCATCTCCTTGTTGATCGTCGTGGCGCGGACGTCGAGCGCGCCGCGGAAGAGGTACGGGAAGCCGAGGACGTTGTTGATCTGGTTCGGATAGTCGCTGCGTCCGGTGACCATGACGTAGCGGCGTCCGGCGAGCGCCTTGGCGACCTCCTCGGGCGCGATCTCGGGATCGGGGTTGGCCATGGCGAATATCGCCGGGAACTCTCCCATCTTCGCGACATCCTCGCCGGAGAGCACGTTCGCCGCGGACACGCCTATGAAGACGTCCGCCCCGACGATCGCCTCCTTGAGCGTCTTCGCGTCCGTATCGACCGCGTGGCGCGCCTTGAACGGATTGAGGTCCGTGCGGTCCTTGCGGATGGTCCCCTTCGTGTCGCACATCGTGACGTTGACGACCCCGGCGGCCTTGCACATCTCGCAGATGCGGATTCCGGCGGCGCCGGCGCCGTTCATGACGATCTTGAGGTCCTTGAGCTCCTTGCCGGCGAGCTTCGCGTAGTTCATGACGCCGGAGAGCGAGATGACGGCGGTGCCCCACTGGTCGTCGTGGAAGACGGGGATGTCCAGCTCGCGGTCGAGAGTGTCCTCGATCTCGAAGCACGCGGGCGCCGCGATGTCCTCGAGGTTCACGCCGCCGTACTGCGGGGCGAGGGCCTTGACCGCGGCGATTACGCGCGCGGGGTCGGTCTTCCCCTTCGACTCGCCGTTCTGGCGGCAATGGTCGAGGGGGACGGGCCACGCGTCAACGTCGCCGAACGCCTTGAAGAGGACGGCCTTGCCCTCCATGACCGGAATGGACGCCGCCGCGCCGAGGTCGCCGAGTCCGAGGATCGCCGTTCCGTCCGACACGACCGCGACGAGGTTCGGCTTGGCGGTGCAGTCGTAGATGGAGGCGGGGTCGGAGGCGATCGCCTTCACGGCGTGCGCGACGCCGGGCGTGTAGGCGAGGCAGAGGTCGTCCTTCGTCTTGAGGGGCTTCGGAAGGGTCACGGCGACCTTGCCTCCCTTGTGGAAGGCCATTACGGAATCCTTGTCGTACGAGCTCATTTCATGTCTCCTTTCGGTTTGGGTCGGGCAAAAAACGAAGCGCCGCTAGACGCAGCGCTCCGTTTTCTATGGCCGTCTTGTTGCATTTCGGCGTCAGTTCTTGAACGTGACGACGCCCTTGCCCTTGCGGATCACGCCGATCACGCTGTAGGGCTGGTGCTGGGCCTTGAGGATGTTCGTGGCCTTCTCCATCTGGTTCTTGGGGATGATCACGATGTAGCCGATGCCCATGTTGAACACGCGGTACATCTCGTCGCGATCGACCTTGCCCTGGTTCTGGATGAACTTGAAGATGGTCGGAACCTCCCAGGTCGCGCGGTCGATCTCGGCGTTGACGGCCTTGGGAAGGACGCGCGGGATGTTGTCCTGGAAGCCGCCGCCGGTGATGTGGGCCATGCCGACGATCTTGACCTTGCGCTCGAGGAGCTTCGCGACGGGGCGGAGGAAGCTGCGGTGGACGGAGAGGAGCGCGTCGCCGAACGTCTGGTCGGTGCCCGGGACCTTGTCCTTCCAGGAGTACTGGCAGAGGTCGAAGATCACGCGGCGGGCGAGCGAGAAGCCGTTGGTCTGGAGTCCGTAGGACGGGAACCCGATGATCATGTCTCCGGCGCGGATGGACTTGCCGGTGATGAGGTCGCCCTTCTTGACGCAGCCGACGATCGTGCCGACGAGGTCGTACTCGCCTGCGGGGTAGAGCCCCGGCATCTCGGCCGTCTCGCCGCCGAGGAGCGCCATGTGGTTCTCCTTGCACGCCTTGCAGAGTCCGCTCACGACCGCCTTGAACTGCACGGGATCGACCTTCGAGGTTCCCACGTAGTCCATGAAGAACAGCGGCTTCGCGCCCTGGACGAGGATGTCGTTCACGCAGTGGTTGACGATGTCCTGGCCGACCGTGTCGTGCTTGTTCATCATCGCGGCGACCTTGAGCTTCGTGCCCACGCCGTCCGTCGATGAGACGAGGATCATGTCCTTCCCCGGCGGGATCTTGTGGAGACCTCCGAACGCGCCAATGTTGCCGATGACGTTCGCCGTCTTCGTCGCCGCGACCATCTGCTTGATGGATCCGACCGCGTTCATCTTTACGTCAATGTTCACGCCCGCCTGCGCATACGCCGACTTGGCCTGCTCCTTGGGAGTCATCTTAGGAGACATTTGTAGCTATTCCGTGGTGTTTGTGTTGAATCTTCCGCAATCGCAATAAAGCGAAGGCGCGTGGCATCCCGCCGCGCGCCTCCGCCTGCCGTCATCAGAGCTTGTCGTTCGAGCCAAGGACGTTGACGATCTTGTGGATGTACATCTTCTTCATGTTGTCGCGCGCGGGCGTCAGGTACTGGCGCGGATCGAAGTGGTCCGGGTGCTCCGCGAAGTGCTGGCGGATGGCCGCCGTCATCGCGAGGCGCGAGTCGGAGTCGATGTTGATCTTGCACACGGCGCTCTTCGCGGCCTCGCGGAGCTGCTCCTCCGGAATGCCGACCGCGTCGGGAAGCTTGCCGCCGAACTTGTTGATCGTGTCAACCTCGTCCTGCGGGACGGAGCTGGAGCCATGGAGGACGATCGGGAAGCCAGGCAGCTTCTCCTCAATCTTGTGGAGGATATCGAAAGCGAGCGGCGGCGGGATGAGCTTGCCCGTCTTGGGGTCGCGCGTGCACTGCTCGGGCTTGAACTTGTAGGCGCCGTGGCTGGTGCCGATGGAGATGGCGAGCGAGTCGCAGCCCGTCTTGGTGACGAAGTCGATCACTTCCTCAGGCTTCGTGTAGTGGCTGACTTCGCTGGCGACCTCGTCCTCAACGCCGGCGAGA
>JAGCFB010000019.1 GCA_017650345.1 Kiritimatiellia bacterium
CAGGCGGAGCCGACAGTCGCACGAGAGGTCTTTTGGCGGTCCGGCGTGACTGGCGACGCGCTATGAATCTTGCACGCTTCGGGCGAAAGCAAAAGACGCGCGCTTGATTTACCTCACGTATGTCATGCCGGTGGTACCGGCAAAAACCGGGTCGGGCGAGCTGGCGGGACACCTGACGGAGCGTGCCGTAGCGCCACATGTCCTCCCCCGCACCGCTACCGGCTTCCCGCCATAGGCATAAGAAATAGTGTATAGTGAATAGTGAAGAGTTGTGGTATTGCGCACATACAGCAGGCCGATGGCGCTTCAGCACATTTGCCGCGCGCAGCGCGCGCTTGCCTTAGCGAGGAGGGCGGATCACTGGCTCGCATGTGGCTTTTATGTGGCGAATCCCTCTTAAGCGCGAGGAGGGGTATCCGCCGCGAAGCGGGACGCGCGATTTGAGCGCGTCAACCCGAGCGACCGCGAGGGCGAGCGGAGTGCCATGAGTGAGACCGCGGAGGGTTGTAGCCGTATGAGAGTCTCAGTACGCAACCAGAGATAGATGCCGAGGTATGGCAGGCTGAGCGAAGCCCCTTTTGTCTAGGCGCGAGAGGCGTTACAACCCCGTAGCGGTCGAGACCGAATGGCAGCTCCGGACCGACGAGCGCGTAACTTGCTGGTGGGGCCAAGAAAAACACTGGAGCGAGCCCTCGGGACGCCCGACGAGCGCGTTACTTGCCGGTCATTGAGGGCGAGATCGCGGACGGAAGCGGAGTCTTCTGCCTTGTCATGGGCGAAGACGGCGCGGTGCTGTACCTTGGCGACGGAGAAGGCTGGGCGGAGGAACAGTGCGAGGCGACACCCGACGGCGACGAAGTAGTCATTATGATCGCCGGCGAACCCGCCTACCGCATCACCTTCACCGCCGACCTGCCGCTGCTGCTCTAGAGTGTCGCATGGCGCCTGCGGTGCTAAGAAGCCTCTCTCCGGACCCTATATAGACCTCGCGCCCGACTCTATATAGACCTCGCGCCCGACTCTATATAGACCTCGCGCCAGACTCTATATAGACCCAGAACCAGGGGTTGTATAGACCCGGCATTTCGTCTATAGAAGCGAATGGCAAACGGGTACAGATCGGTGCCGTGCGGGGACAGCCGGGACAAAAGGGACAACAGCTCCTTTGCCGCGCGCAGCGCGCGCCTCTGTTGCATTTGCCGCCAAAACATGCTACAATATTGCTCAGAAAATAGACAAGTTAGAATGAAAATACGCGATCTAAAGTGGCGTGAATTGTTGTTTTTGTTGCAAAGCAGCTTTTTTATCGCCAATTTGAATGCCGGTATCGATGATGCGGTTTTGCGCTTCTCGACGCCGGGGCCTGAGCATTATGCCGATATGAGGATGGTTGTTGATGGTGAGTGTTATGCTCTCGTCTGGTCTCCTGTCGGAACATCCTTCTCCGGATTCAATGCGGACGGCACGGCGGTCAGTCCAAGCGACCGCGTCGTGCTTGCCGCTCCGCTTGCCAAGGGTGGGAGGTGTCCTGAGGTGCTCTTTCAGGTTCCTGCGGCGACTTTTGCGGAGCTTAAGGGCGGCGAATGGAGTGTTTGCCTTGTCGATACGCGCAACGCGCGCGGCGTACCTGTAGGCGCTTTGGAGAACATACCGCAGCGAGTCAACCGTTGGGGCGTGGTCAAGAGCGGCGTCGTGCTGGAGTCCGCCAACTCGACCGGCACCACTGCATCTTCCGCGCGGCTGCGTGCTGCGGCGTCCGCATCTACCCAGCGCGGGACCGGGACCATGGCCGGAATCTTGTCCGAGGTTCCGCCTGGCGCGGCGAGTCCGACGATTACCGCCATTGATGTGGCTGACGGCAAAGTCAGGTTGGAGGTGTCCGACACCGTTCCCTACCTTACCTACACGCTTTCGTCCGGCGAGACGCCCGAGGACATGGAGGAGGATGCATCGGCCGAGCTGATTGACGGCAAGGCCGGCGGCGCGATTGAGATTCGGGCGCGCGAGACGGACGGCAACCGCTTTTTCAAGGTTATACGAGCTGAATAATGGGAGGGATTCTGATGAAAATCACAAGTTTGCATTTCTCGGATAATCTGTTGTCGAAGCTTGCTCTGGCGCTCCTCATCCCTCTCTCCGTCTTCAGTGCAAAGGCTGAATCAGATTCCTTGACAATGGGCGACTTCATGTATTCGCTTCCGCTGGTCGTCGATGGCTATACGGAAAGCGAACCGCTTACAAACTTCCCTGTGCTGGTACGCATTTCCGAGAGCGGCATTTCAGGATTCCGCTATGCGGACATGTCCGCAATAAATCCCAGCAACGGTAAGACAACAGGTAAGGACCTTGCCTTTTTCGCCAAAGACGGCACCCGGCTTGCCTCCGAAAACGACACATGGGTTGATAGCGGGGAGTCGTTGGCGTGGGTGCAGATCCCCGAAATGACCAACGGCACCGAGTTTGTAATGTGTTATAATGTCCCGGACGGAGTGTATGTTACTAACGCAAACCCTTGGGTCGAGTATGTCGGCGTATGGCATTTGAAAGAAGAGGGCGGGAAAAGCAAGGCAGTTATCCAGAATTCTACGACCAATAATCTGCCGTTGGGCATTACCTCCAGTAAGGGCTCTCCTGCGGTTTTCAGTGCCGGCAAAATCGGTGCAGCCCGTCGAATTGCAACCGATACGAGCAACAATCCCGGGTACGATTCGGGCATTACAATTGCTATAACCAACGAAACCGAGTCGGCGGCTTTGGCGGCTGTGAACAGTCTTGCTCCCGAATTTACGGCTTCTTTCTGGTATTATCCCGAGGCAGACGCTTCCAACTGGGAATACCTGATGAGCCGGAAGAATGCGGATGGCTATTCGGCTTGGGGCATTCAGTTTGGTGACGAGAGAACTGCAGTATGGGGACAGCTTCGCATCTATGGTAGCAATGGAGGTGCGTACGCGATTGGCGACGGGCTGACCTATGGTTCCGGTACGGACAAAGGCGTCAGTATTCCCGATGGCGCTAAAAACCAGTGGCGCAAGCTGGACTGCGTGTGGACATCAGACAAAAAGTTCAATCTTTATATTGACGGATCTCTGGTCGCGGCGGGTGCGCTTTCCGGTAACAAGGCTGCTGAGAACGGGAAAATGAATCTCTCTATTGGCGGTGCGCTGGCGCCGGCCAGCGGCAAGGGTGGACGCGGCTTCAAGGGGGTGATGGACGAGGCTCGTCTGCGCAAGGGCATTACGAGCGCCGCGTGGGTCAAGGCAGATTACGACACTGTCACCAATTCGAGTTTTGTCGTTGCCAGCATTCCGGACGACTTGACGATCAATTGGGTCGGCGGATTCGGCGCGACCCCAGGTTTCAAGGGAGCTACGCCGGGGACGGAAGTGGCCACCTTCGCTGGAACAGTAATGTCGCTGGGCACGGCGACTTCGTGCGATATCGAATACAAGCTCTGGGAAAAGGGCGTAGAGTCGGAGCCGGCTGGTTGGTCCACACTGACCAACGATCTGGCAGCGGCTGACATCTTTTCGGTTGACATCCCTGACTTGCTTGACAGCAGGGCATATCAATACAAGCTTCGCGCAGTTGGCGACAACGCGACGGAGACGGAGATCGTCGCCGGCGAATTCACGCCTGTGTGGCTTGCCGCCACATGGGCCAAGGCGTCCGGCAGGAGCGGCGTGACGAACATCTTCAGCCATGTCGTGTTTATTGGTGGTTCTGTTGTGGATCTGGGCGGCTCCGCGACATGCAATATCGAGGGCAAGTTCTGGACGGGCGATGCGGAGCCCGATGGCTGGATTACCATCGGTGATGCGCTGTCCGCCACCGGCAACTTTGCCGTTACCGTTACCGACCTGTTGGCGTTGACCACCTATAACTACAAGCTTCGTCTGAAAGGAAGCAACGGTTCTGAGACGCGGCCGGTTGCCGGCACGTTTGAAACCGGCGACGGCTTGGCCTTGCAATGGGCAGGCGATGCCGAGACGCTCGGCATTGCGAATCTTGCCTGGAATGCCGTGGATGTGGGCGGCACGCTACAGAGTTTGGGCACAAACCTCAGCTGCACCGTGAAGGCCAAGTTCTGGACGGGCGAGTTGGCTGAAGAACCGGGTGCCTGGGAGACTCTTGGTGATGAAATCACGACGGCAGGCGATTTTGAGAGGACCGTTGCCGGGCTCTTGGAGGCCACGGACTACAACTACAGGCTTCTTGTGACAAACGGTGATGGAACGGAGTCCGTTACTGTGGCTGGAGCCTTTAAGACTCCTGTTGGACTTGCGGTAGAATGGGCGGGCGATGCCGGCACTCCAGGCGTTACGAACACGCTCCCTTATTCGGCGGCCGTCGGGGGAACGTTGACGTGCATGGGCTCCGCAGATTCCTGCACGATAAAGGGAAAGTTCTGGTTGACGGGCGAGACCATGCCGGAGGAATGGACTGCAATAAGCGAGGCGTTGTCGGAGGTGGGCGACTTCTCGGTTACAGTGTCGGGGCTTACGCCCGACAGTACATATCGATACTCGCTTTGTGTGGTCGGCAATAATGGCTTCGCGACTGAACCCGTAAATGGCACCTTCGACACCAGCGAGGGCGTGCTGATTGCATGGGATCGTTCGGTGGCGACGGGAATTTCAAGGGTCGAGGATGTTTGCGCCGTATTCAGCGGAAATGTCAAAGGCCTGGGTGATGCTTCCAGCTGCGGAATACAAGTCAAGGTCTGGCCTGCCGACGAAGCCGAGCCGGACGGTGGCTGGAGGGTGCTTGCCGAGAACATGCTCTTGCACCACAGCTTCATTGGGACAGTCGCTGGACTTGAGGCCGACACAACCTACTGCTATAAGCTCAAGGGGGTCGGTAATAACGGCAGCGAAACCGATCTGGTCGCTGGTACATTCACAACGCTGGACGACCCTGACGCGGTTCTTGGATCGGCGCATACGCACTTCTTTGAGGATGCCGATAACAGCGAGAATTCCTGCTGGGTCGCCAATGATTTCGAACGCTTTCTGAAATTCAAGGTGACCGGCTACACCGGAACCGAAGTGTTGAAGAACTTCCCTGTGCTGGTTGATGTCCGTGACACCGACTCTAGCATTGGCTTTTCCTATTCCGACTTCTACCACTACGATGGCAAGGACATTGCCTTTGTTGACGAGAAGGGGCACATCATCCCGCATGAGATCGACACCTGGAACAAGTCGGGCATGTCGCTTTTCTGGGTGCGGCTTCCCAAGATGACGAACGGCACGGAGTTCACGATGTGCTACAGGTGCCCTCTGGTCGAGCCGCTGCCGGTCGTCGGAAACACATTTGACAAGTACGTTGGCGTCTGGCACATGAACGAGCTGAGGGACGGGGTCGTTGACCTGAAGGACTCCACGACCAACAACCTTACGGCCGAGACGCACGCGCAGTCGCTTGCAGGCATAAACAAGGGCCAGGCGGTCGGCGGAAACGCGCGTCAGGTTGCGCAGCAGCCAGGATCGTCCTCTTCGTATGGACGAATCATAGCGTTCGACAACAAAAAAGACATTCTTAGGACAGGCGTAGGCAACATCTTCACTTTCTCTGCATGGTATCAGCTGTTGACGACCACGCCCAAGTGGGGCTATCTTGTGGCACGCAAAAGCGAGGACGTCAACGATGGCTGGGGCATACAGTTCAACAACAATGAAAGCGGCGTACTTCGTGTCTGGACGCGTCCTACAAGCAAAACGGACTACCAGACGTTCGCGATTACCAACTATGCCGATGGCAGTTCTACTGGCTATGGCCATAAAAAATGGACCCACTGGACGTTTGCATTCAGCAACCAGACGTTGCGGGCCTACCACAACGGGCGGCTAGTGCGGAGCACAAAGGACGGCTTGGACCTCTCGCATCTCGTTGCCAATGACGAGACTGCTTTCTTCGACCATCTTTGCATTGGCGGGCAGCAGAACGGAACAGGAGCTTTCCATGGCTATGTTGACGAGGCCCGATACTCCAAGGGGTTGAGATCTGCCGACTGGATCAAGGCCGAATATGATTCGAACCTTCAGAAAGACACCCCCTTTGTGACGAAGGGTGCGCAGGTGAGTCGCGGCGTAGAATCGCTCGTTCCGGTTGTCGTGTGGGAAAAAGGAGATGGCTTGCCGGATACTATTCTTGACGTAAGCTATGCATACGTGCAGTTTGCCGGAACGGTCACGTTCTGCGGAGCCGGCGCAACCGAATGCAGAATCGAATATATGCTGTGGCCAGACGGTGAGGTGGCGCCGACCGAGTGGACGATTTTGAGGTCTGGCATCGTCGCTGGTACTGCGTTCTCGATTCCGGTGACGGGACTAAAGCAGGACATGCTCTACAACTTCCGAATCCGTGCGGCCAATGTAGTTGAAGGCGTTGAGTATCAAAACTATGAGCATGCCGGACAGTTCCGGACGAACGGCAACGTGACGCTGGAGGATGTGGAAGGCGAGCTCATGCGCGTGGGCGACAAGTTCGTCCACCGCTATCGTGCCGGCAACTGGAACTTCACAACACCCGACTATGTGACGAACGTGGAGATCATGGTCGTCGGTGGTGGCGGCGCGGGCGGATACAAGCTTGGCGGCGGCGGCGGCGGCGGCGGACTGTACTATGAAACCAACTTCTCTGTCGAGCCAAGCACGGCCTACAAGATCCATGTCGGTGAGGGCGGCTGGGCTCCGACCAACCTTGAAACGGAAAGCTTCAAGGGTAATGGACAGATCTCCTATTTCGCACTCGCAAGCGACGAAGCCAATCCGCTTATCATGGTCCCGGGTGGCGGCGGCGGCGGAAGCTATACCAACGACTCGGAAATCGCAACTGGTGCTGATGGCGCATCTGGTGGAGGTGGTACATACGCTTTTGAAGGCGGAATGTTTGTGTCGAACCAGATTGAGACTGTCTGGACTACGTTCGGCCACAAGGGTGGCAACGGCAATGATGCAATGCAGGGTGGAGCCATTGGAAAAACCGCGGCCGGCGGTGGCGGCGGTGCGGGAAGGGACGGATTGTCAGCTACATTCGACACATGGTCGGCAGGAGGCGCCGGTGGCGTCGGGGTCGGAAACTCGATGACGGGCGAGTTGCTTTTCTACGGCGCGGGCGGCGGCGGCGGATATGCGTATCGTGAAGTGGCGGCTACTGGTGGCTCTGACTTCACAAAGCCGGGCGGCGGCGGATCGGGCATCGGCGGCAATGCGGCGGACGTGAAGAACGGGACGCCCGCCACTTCCGGCGTCGAGAACACCGGCGCGGGCGGTGGTGGCGGCAGCATGGATTGGAGTAACACATCCGATTCAACATACTGGCAGGGCGGCGACGGCGGCGACGGCGTGGTGCTGATCTGCTACGAGGCGCACGGGCGCGACCCGATCGCCGAGGAGCCGCGCATCACCATGTCGCGCTGCGACTATTCCGCCGAGAAGGGCTTTGCCGATATCAACTACCGTGCATATTGGGCCGGAATTCAGGCGCAGACGAACGACGTTTATGTCCTTTACAGCACTGTGAGCTACGAGGACGTTGTGAACGGCGGCGGAGAGATGGTCAAACTGGTGTCCGATACTATCGGCATCGGTGTGTCCACCTTCACACCGCCTTCCGTCGGCTATACGTACTGGGTGCGCCTCGTCGCCAAGAAGGACGCCAACTCCTACATGTATTCGGACGAGATTGCATCCTTCGAGGTGGCTGCCGTCGAGGTCAACGGCACGACGCCAAAAATGGACGACAACGATTCGTCAAAGGACTATGCTGAAATAAGCTACAACCTCTACGACAACGAAGCGGATGCCAGGCTGTACTGCTACTGGAGCGAGAACAGGAGCGATCTGGAGGGCAGTACGGTGCCTTCGGGCAGCACGGTGCATTTCCTCGATCTCGGTACAGGAAAGCAGGCCAACCCCGGCAAGTTCAGGATAGAGGCGGAGGACGGACTTGAGCGCAACCATTCTTACTATGTCCGTCTTGCCACGGGCAACGAGTCCGGCACCAGGTACTTCCTCTCGAAGCAGATCGTACTGCTGGAGATGATAGACAAGCCCCGCGTCATCTTCGACCAGGCTAGCTGGACCAACCAGAACTACTCGGCAACCGTCCACTTCCTGCTCACAACCGCGACCCTGGATCCCGACACCGTCGATCTCTATGCGATATATTCAGGCGACACGAATCAAGTGATGACAACTGCATCGGGGACGATCGATCCGGCGAAATACAACCTTCTGACCAATTCAGACGTTACGGTTGTCAATCTGGGAAAGTGCTCCATGTATCCCGACGATTTGACAACAGTCGCGCAGTTCCCGATGTGGTCGCCGGTTGATACGAACTACTACGCCAGATTGGTGCTTGTTACGAACGACTACCCCGTGTGCTATTCGCAGCGCTACCAGACCATCACGACAATCAAGGCTGTCCCCGCAAATACGCTTCTCATATATGCATACGCCAATCCGAAGATAGGCTGTTACGGAGACGAGCCTCAGGAGCTTGACTATGTGCTAAGCTATGGCGGCTTGATGGAAGGACCTGGTTGGGACAATTGGACGAATCTGTTCTCCGGCACTTTAAGCGGTTCGTTGAGTTGCGCAGTGACGAACTCTTTAACACCGTCTGGACAGTATGAGATTTCCAACGAACTTGGCAACCTGGGTCTGGGTAGTGCAGGAGCGACATACCGCTATCGGGACGAATATACCGATCCTGATACAGGGGAATATGTGTCTCCCATATTCTATTACTACTTGCTTTGCACCGTAACCGCCCACTACACCGTCACCAATGCGCAGTTCACTGCGTCGATAGCCGACACGAATATGGTCTATACAGGCGAAGCCATTGACATCGGGGCGTTGGACTTTACATTTACGGGGCTTCGTAACGAGCAGCCTGTAAGCTACGAATTCAGGGTGGGGACCAACGACTGGGCGAGCACGCTGCCGACCACATATTCGAACATATGGACTCAGGTGATCCAGTACAGGGCGTCCGCACCGAGCCACGACGCTTCCACTGGAACGTTCAAAATCATGATCGATCCGGCTCCGCTTTCGGCTGATATCAGCGCGGCGAACATGAACTACCTTGGCTATGCGCAGACACCTACAATAACGACGAACGTGTACGGACTTGTGCACGGCGAGATAAATCCCCTTACGTGCGAGTTCCGCGACGAGGTCGGCGAATGGAGCTCCGAGCTTCCGCAGTTCACAAATCCTGGCGACTACAAGCTCTTCTTCCGAGTTTCCGCACCGAACCACACGACTTACGTGACGAACTGCACGTTTACGATTCCGGAGTGGGACTACTGGGTCAACATGGACGGCAAGGAAGGATTCGCTGTTCCGATCAATGTCAGCGCTCCGTCGTGGCTTCTTGAGACGACGGGCGAGACGGCGGCTCACTTTGCGGACAATACGGACAATCAGCGCTACAAGAATCTCGACCGCGTGTGCACCAACGGACTCAAGCTCTGGCAGAACTACGTGATCGACCGCAGGGAGCTTGACAAGCCTCTGGTCTCGGCAATCAGGCAGCGTGGCAGCCGCGTCGATGACAATTCTTTCGTCATGTACTTCCCCAACGTTGAGGCGCTTCGCAACACCGGACTCAAGGTCCTCTACCGCACGGAAAAGAAGCTGAGGGACGAAAGCGACTTCTCGCTCCTTGCTGAGGACGACCACTACGAGATGAACATTCCGCTTGGCCCCGGCGACCCGACTGGTCTCTACAGGTTCAGCATGGTGCTTACGCCTACCAACAACGTGGAGACGGGCGAGGCGATGTACGGCGGCGGCGAGTCCGTTCTGGCGTCCGCCTCCACGGTCGGCGTGATCAGGGTGTCGAGCGTCTTGACGAACATCGTGACGGCCGTTCCCTGGAAGTCCATGACGCTCGGGACGGCGGAGGCGCTGGACGTGACGGCGGCCGATGTAGTGAACCCTAACGGAATAGCCGTAGGCGACAGGATTCTTTACTTCGACAACGCGTCCGGCAACTTCTCCGAGTGGAGCCACACCAACGCCACCTGGGATGCCATCACCACGGTTTCGGAGCTGGGCGTGTCGGAGGCGCCGGCGGACACGACGAGGCTTGCGAGCAGCAATGCGTTCTGGCTTGTCCGAGGCGAACCTGGCGCTGTCGGAGCGACGAACTACGTTTATCTCGTAGGACGCTACACCGGCGAAGGCTACGAGTTCCCTCTGGCTGGAGGAACTCTGGACAGTCCTGGCTGCACGCTTGTCGCAAACCCGACAATGTACGATGTAGGGCTGAACGACCTTGTGTTTGTCGATGGCGTGGGCAACGCGGCAACGCCGCATGCAGGCGACTGCATTGTGGTGATGGACATTGCAGGCGTCAACAACACATACTACCGCGACACGGCGAACACGACGTGGGGACGCGAGGTGGTGACGATTGTCAAGGGAAGACGGAAGAAAAGCTTCGAAACCGACGTGACAATTCCGTCGGGCACCGGCTTCTGGTATTACCGCAAGGCAGCCAGTGCACTCAAGATCAAGTTCGATTCGGCAGATGCGGATCCAAGGAGTGAATGAGGGTTGAATCATGATTGCTAAAATATTCAGAATGGCGGCTCTTGCAGCGGCAATGATTGCGGCGCGCAATGCGATCGCCGGGGATGTCGATGTCCTTTACTGGATGGTCAACGATCAGGCAACCGTTACAAGCGGCGGCGACACGGTATCGATTCTTGATTTCAGCGGTGGGGATTCCAGCCTTGCGGCACGCGTGCGCGTCACGGGCGGGGACATAACCGAAGATACGTTTCTTGATCTGTACGTCGGTAACGGGCAAGTTTGGGACGGCGAGTTTGGAGTTGACTTTGAGGACATCGGTGCAGGCTATGTCGGCGCAGGCGTTCCGTACGGCAACCAGTCCCCAACAGGTGACTATTCGGCCGGTACGCCGGAGTATGCTTTCACCGTGGAACTAGGCAATGTGGCGTATGATGACACCGACGGATGGTCGTGGACGACTGTTGCGACGAGTGCCACAATGGTGTATTCTGATCTCGGCAGCTACATTCATGAGACATTTGACATGACCCCTGGCGTGCAGGCAATCTGGACGCCGACGGAGTTCACTGCCGTGCCGGAGCCGACGAGCGGAATGCTTGCAATCTTGGGAATGGTGCTTCTTGCGCTGCGGCGCGGGAGGTGCGAGGCGGAGGCATAACGAAATGACGGGTCGCAGGAAGAAATTCTGGGACCTTTTTTATGCGGTCCTTCTTGGCGTGGCGGTAGCCGCGCTGGCATGGGCGTGGGAATTCAAAGAACCGCCGGCGGACCTGGCGGAGAAGCTTGCGGTGGCGGCCGGGCTGCGTCCGGCGGACGGTACGCTGTCCCTGCACTGGCAGTTGATTGCGGGTTCGTTGTGCAGTCATTTCGGACTTGAGACGACTTTTGCGATCCTGCGCATCGCGGGGCATTTGGCGCTCGGCGCGATTCTCGTCCTTGTGACGGTGCTCTTCGGGTGGGCGCTGCCCAGAACCTTCCGCCGCGGCGAGCACATCGCTTCGTGGTGGCGCTTTTCCGTCCGCTTCATCATATTTCAGGGCGCGGCGCTTTTCTGTCTGTCGTATCCGGTATGGCATGAGTTCCGCTGGTTCTCGCCGGTCGCGCTCCAGGTTCTTCTGTCCGCAGTAGCCGCACTGCTGTGCATCAGGCACATCAGGACGAACAGCCGCAGGTCTCTCTACGCCTCGTTCGTGCTTTTAGGGCTTATCGCGGCGGATACGCCGGTCGGCGTCATTCTTCTCGTAATGGCTTTTGTCGGCGTGATGGTCCGCAACAAGTTGCAGGGCTCCGGGTTCATGCTTTTGCCGAACGAGAATCCGCTTGCCACAGTCAGCGTCCGCTCCCGCGCAAGCCTCGCGTTTTTCTTCGGCGCGCTTGTGGGAACGGTTCTTGAGGTCGCGGCGTTCCTGTCGCTGGACGGACTTACCGCGTTCGGGTGGACTGCGGCCGAGTATGCGTGCAAGGTTCCGCTCGTTTACATCAAGTCGTTTTTGGCCATGTGCTCGCCGGCAGGGACGATCTTCTTTACTGCCGTGGTGGTTCTTCCGATCCTGATCGAGCTGAAGCTCCTCGTCAAGGCGACGGACGACGAGAAGCTCCTTTCCTATTTCCATGGAATGACCTTCCTTGTTTGCGGAATTGTGGCGTTTTCGCAGTTTGCCGGCATGAAGGGGCTGTGGTTCTGGACATGGACGGGCGGCGCCGGATGCGTGCGCGACAGCTTCCTCAAGTGCGTCGCCATGTGCCTGTGCTCGCTGTCCGCGATGTGGTCGCTCGCCGTGTTTGCCTTCGAGCTTCGGCTGCGGAACATCCGCCGCGTGACGATGCTCCGCTTCCAGGACGCCGTGGAGGAAGATGGTGCGAAGGAGGCGCTGGAGACGATGAAGCGCGTACGCCGCGCGGTCCGCACCATCCTTCTTGTCGAGCCGTTCATCGTGTTTGCAGGCATAGTGCCATACCGCGCGCAGTCGTTTGAGCGCGAGATGCTGGAGATCGTGTCCGACGCCGCTCGGGAGACTGTGGAGGAGTGCGACGGGGCGACATACATCTTCACGGACGGCGGACTTGACGCGATAGTGGAGCTGGACGCGGCGCTTGCTGGACGGCGGCTCTACGCGCTGTCGCTCATGGGCGGCGCGGCGGATGCGCGCGAGATATACTTGCGCACGCGCGGCGCGGTGGACGACGAGGACCGCGCGCTGCTGGAGAGCGGCGCGGCGGACGCGCTCAGGACATGGGTCCGCTCGCGTCCGGACAAGGCTTCCGACTACGCGGTGCAGATTGGCTTCGAGGTGTGGCGGCGCGACGGGCGTCCGATGCCGGAGTGCAGCGGAATGGTTGCGCGCCCTGCGGGGCTCGATCCGGAGGCGTCCGCACGAGGCGCGGCGGCTGGCAGGAAGCTTGCGGAGAGGGTGCTCGCCGTGTACGCCAAGGGCAATCCGGACGCCATCGCGAACCGCGTGCTTCGCGACGCGTTTCTGTTCGCGCAGTGGCGGCTGGCGGTGATTGCGCGGCACAGAGGCAACGCCTACGATGGGCAGGGGCTTTCGGAGCTGGCGATGGAGGAGACGCGCCTTGCAGACGCGCTGGACAAGAAGAACGGCGCGATAGCCAGCATACGTGCGACGATGGCGTGGGCGAGCAAGCGGAAGCTGGAGCGCATGACGCCGCAGGAGGGGCTGAGGCTGGGGCTTGCACGGGCGGACTTCGCGCTGGCGCGCATGTTTGCTCTGAGGGTCCTTGACGTATCGCCGGACGACCCGGCGGCGAACTTCGCGCTGGGGATGGACTTCTTCGTGCAGCGACAGTACGTCCGCGCACAGGCATATCTGGAGCGATGCCTTGAGGGGCGTCCCGACGACCCTGCGGTGCTGAACAACCTGGCGCAGTGCCACCTCAGGCGCGGCGATGCGGAGGGCGCGCTGCCCTACGCCAAGCGCGCGCTGGAGATACTGCCGGACTCGCCCGAGGTCAACCTGACCATGCAGCGGATCAACTCCGCCCTCTCCCGCTAGCCGGGTTCATCAGTGGGCTTCGAGCCAGTTCTGGCCGACGCCTATGCCGACGTCGAGGGGAACGCCGAAGTCTATCGCCGTCGTCATTTCGCGGCGCACAATCTCCTTGACCTTCTCCACCTCGTCCTGCGGCGTGTCGAAGACCAGCTCGTCGTGGATCTGCAGGACCATCTTCGTGCGCAGCGCCTCCGCCTTCAGCGCGCGGTCGATCTTCACCATCGCGACCTTTATGAGGTCCGCCGCCGACCCCTGTATCGGGGTGTTGATCGCGTCGCGCTCGGCGGACTGCCGCGCCGTAGCGTTGCGCGAGTTGATGTCGCGCAACGTCCTGCGGCGTCCGAGCACGGTCGTAGCGTATCCCCTCTCCCGCGCCTCGGCGATCGCGCGCTCCATGTAGTCCTTGATCTTCGGATACAGCTTGAAGTACGTCTCGATCAGGTTCGCCGCCTCCTTGCGCGGAACCTTCAGCCGCTGGGAGAGTCCGAACGACGAGATGCCGTAGATGATTCCGAAGTTGACCATCTTGCACTTCGCGCGCTGCTCGGGCGTCACGAACGCCGGCATCACGTCATAGACGCGGCTCGCCGTGTCGCGGTGGATGTCCTCGCCGTTCCTGAACGCGGCGAGCATCGCCTCGTCCTTGGAGAACGCCGCCATCAGCCTCAGCTCGATCTGCGAGTAGTCCGCCGATATCAGCACGTGCCTCTCGTCGCGCGCGATGAAGGCCTTGCGGATCATCCTGCCGCGCTCGGTGCGGATCGGGATGTTCTGGAGGTTGGGGTCGGACGAGCTGAGGCGCCCTGTCTCGGTGAACGCCTGCGCGTACGTCGTGTGGACGCGTCCCTCGGCGTCGATGAGCGCGGGCAGCTTGTCCACATAGGTCGATTTGAGCTTCGTGCAGGCGCGGTACTCCAGTATCTTCTGGACGATCGGGTGCGCATCCACGAGCCTCGATAGCGTCTTCTCGTCCGTCGAGTACTGGCCGGACGACGTCTTCTTCCCGCCTTCGAGTCCGAGCCTTCCGAACAGCAGCTCGCCGAGCTGCTTCGGGCTGTCCGGGTTGAAGCCCGGCTCGGCGTAGGAGAGGATGTCCTGGGTCAGCGCCAGTATCTCGCGGTCCAGGGAGCGTCCGTACTCCTTCAGCGCCGCCACGTCTATGCGCACGCCCTCGCGCTCCATGTCCGTCAGGATCTTCACGAGCGGCTCCTCCGCCTCCGCGAGGCTCCTCATGGCGTCCGCCTCGGCGACCTTCGGCCTCAGCGCGTCGTCGAGCCTGAGCGCGACGTCCGCGTCCTCCGCCGCGTAGTCGAGAATCTCCTCAGGCTTCAGCGCCGCCATGGAAAGCTGCTCCCTGCCGCGCTCCTTCTCGCCTATGAGGTCCGTGATCGGAATCGGCCTGTAGCCGAGGTACTGCTCGGCGAGCGCGTCCATTCCGTGTCGCGCGGCGGCGTCCAGGCAGTAGTGCTCCAGCATCGTGTCGCGCGGAGTGGAGGCGAAGCCGATTCCGTAGCGGTGGAGGACGGACCTGTCGAACTTCACGTTGTGCGCGACGAACGTCTTGGACGGGTCGGCGAAGAGCGGACGGAAGACGTCTATCTGGTCGGCGGTGACGTACCACGCCTTCCCGGGCGCGACGGCGAACGAGAATCCGACGAGCTTGCAGAAATGCGCCTCGGTCGAGTCGTGTCCGTCGAACGACGCGGTCTCCGTGTCGAACGCGATGCGCTCGTGCCTCTCCAGCTCGGCGAGTAGCGCGCGCGCCTCGTCCTCGGTGGTGACGAGCCGGTAGTCGTGCGGGGTCGTGGCGATCGTGGCGACGGGGGCGTTAGAAGGGAGACTTGAGACGGGAGATTCTGCGTCTCGGGTCTCGGATCTCGCGCCCGCCTGCGCCGCGCCTTCGCCCAGCAGATCCTTCGCGAGGCGGTTCAGCTCGAACTTCGCGCAGACGGCGGCGAGCTTCTCGCGGTCAATCCCGTCGAGGCGGTAGGCGTTCCAGTCCGGCTCGATCGGGACGTCCGTCCGTATCGTCGTGAGGAACTTGGACATCCTTGCGTCCTCGGCGCCGGCGAAGACCTTCTCGGCGAGCTTGCCCTTTAGCTTGGCGACGTTGGCGAGGATGCCCTCGACGGACCCGAACCTGGACAGGAGGTCCGCGGCGGTCTTCTCGCCGACGCCGCGTATGCCGGGTATGTTGTCCGACGCGTCCCCTGCGAGCGCGAGGTAGTCGATCATCTGTGCGGGCGATGAGAGGCGCCAGTGCTCGCAGACCTTCGCCTCGTCGTATATCTCGGCGTCGTCGCCGGCGCGGGCGGGGCGGTAGAGCTTCACGCCTGGGCGGACGAGCTGCGCGGCGTCCTTGTCGGGCGTCGCCATGTACACGTCGAACCCGGCGGCGGCGCCCTTGACGGCGAGCGTGCCCATCACGTCGTCCGCCTCGAACCCTGCTACGCGCACGACCGGGATGCGCAGCGCCTCGGCGAGCTCGAAGGCGTAGGGGATGGACGCGGCGAGGTCCTCGGGCATCTTCTCGCGCTGCGCCTTGTAGGGCGGGTAGGCCTCGTGGCGGAAGGTCGGGCCTCCGGGGTCCATGGCGAGGACGGCGTGCGTGGGCCTCTCGCGCTTGAGGATGGACTGGAGTCCGGCGGCGAGTCCGAGCAGGGCGGACGTGTTGATTCCGGACGCCGTCATGCGCGGATTGCGGAGGAAGACGAAGTGCCCCTTGTACAGGAAGGGCATGAGGTCGATGATGAAAAGCTTGTCCATGCCTCAATTATACCAATTATCGCGCGGCGCGTGCAAAGGCAAACATGGTATAATAGTAGGAAAGGGTTTTTAACCGGAAGCGAAAATGAACGAACGGACCATCATAGCAAACGGAACGGTTGTTGACGGAACGGGCGCGGCGGCTTTCGCCGGCGACGTCGTCGTGGAGGGCGACCGCATCGCGGACGTGCTGCCCGCAGGGTCGGACGCCGGTCTGCGCCGGTCGGACGCGCGCGTCATCGACGCGGCGGGATGCATCGTCTCGCCGGGCTTCATCGACTCGCACACGCATTCGGACGCATACCTCGTCATCGAGCCGGACGCGCCGTCCAAGGTGACGCAGGGGATCACGACCGAGGTGAACGGACAGTGCGGCGGGTCCGTCGCCCCGCGCTACGGCGAGGCGAGGCTTTCGTCGGACTGGGCGACGCTCCTCGGTCCGCGCCTCACCTGGCGCTCGCTCGCCGAGTACAGGTCCGTCCTCTCCGCCGCGAAGCCCGCCGTCAACACGGTGCAGTTCGTCGGACACAACACTCTGCGCTCATCCGTCGTCGGCTACGCCGCGCGTCCCGCGACGGCCGGGGAGCTGCGGCGGATGGAGGAGCTTCTCGCGCAGAGCATGGACGAGGGCGGATGGGGACTCACCACGGGGCTCATCTACCAGCCGGGAAAGTATTCGACGCCCGGCGAGGTGACGCGTCTGGCGAAGGTCGCGGCGGAGCGCGGCGGACTCTACGCGACGCACATGAGGTCCGAGGGCGACCGCATCCTGGAGTCCATCGACGAGGTAATCGCCCTTGCGCGCGAGACAGGCATACGCGCGGAGATCTCGCACCTCAAGACGAGCGGACGCGCCAACTGGGGGAAGATCGACGCCGTGCTGGAGAGGATCGAGGGCGCGATGTCCGAGGGGCTTCTCCTCGGGAGCGACAGGTATCCGTACTGCGCGGCGGGGACGGACCTCGACGTGGTGCTGCCGGACTGGGCGCAGGAGGGCGCGGCGAAGGGCGAATGCGTGCGGCTGGCGGACCCCGCAGCGCGCGCGAGTATCGCGTCGGAGATCGACGAGTCCGGCCGCGACTGGTCCGAGGTGATGGTCGGCGGCACTTGGAGCGCGGAGACGAAGCCGTTCAGCGGGAGGTCCGTGAAGGAGATCCTTGAGCTGCCCGGCATGGAGGGTCTGACCCCGGGCGCGCTCGTATGCCGGATCCTCGCCGCGGACGAGTGCCGCACGGGCGCGTTCTTCTTCGGGATGAGCGAGGCTAACCTCGACAGGATACTTTCGAAGCCGTGGATAGTGCCGGGGTCGGACGCCTCGCTGCGCGCGCCGTGGGGTCCGCTGGGCGCGGACCATCCGCATCCGCGCGCATACGCGACGATGCCGGAGTTCTACCGGCGCGTGAGGGCGCTGGGCGTCTCACGCGAGGAGGCCGTCGCGCGCATGACGTCCGTCCCCGCGCGGCGCTTCGGGATTTCCGGACGCGGCGAGATCGCGAAGGGGGCGTTCGCGGACATCGTGGTCTGGCGCGAGGAGGAGTTCCGCGGAGAGGCGACGTACGCCGCGCCGCACCGCTTCTCGCACGGCGTGAAGTGCGTCATGGTCAACGGCGAGACGCCGTACCAGGACGGACGCTTCACCGGTCGCCGCTCCGGCCGCTTCCTCGAACGCTCCAACTGACCGGCGGCATTTGGTATAATAGCAGCATCATGAAGAGAAACGATCTTGACGCACTGAAGACGCTCGGAAGCAGGACGGACGCGCCGAAGGACTACGATCCGTCGGTGCTGGAGGCTTTCGGAAACGCGCACCCCGAGCGGGACTACTGGGTCACGTTCACGGCCCCGGAGTTCACAACGCTCTGCCCCAAGACGGGCCAGCCGGACTTCGCCACGCTGACGATCCGCTACATCCCCGCGAAGCGGCTCGTGGAATCGAAGTCCCTCAAGCTCTACCTCTTCGGGTTCCGCAACCACGGCGACTTCCACGAGGACGTCGTGAACGTCGTCTTCGACGACCTCTGGCGGCTCATGAAGCCCAAGTACATGGAGGTTTACGGCAAGTTCGCCGCGCGCGGCGGAATCACAATCGACCCGTTCGTCAACGGCGGATCCGGCGCGAAGTACAAGGCGCTCGCCGAACAGCGCTTCGCCGGGTGGCACGGAGTCAGGGACTGAGGTCCGCGCCATGATAGCCAAGCTTATCCTTGACAAGAAGCGCGAGGGCCGTGCCCTCGGCACCGCAGAGATCCGCGAGTTCATCGACGGATTCACGCGCGGCGAGATACCGGACTACCAGATGAGCGCGCTCGCCATGGCCATCTGCTGCCGCGGCATGACTGGCAGGGAGACGGCGGACATGACGGACGCCATGATGCGCTCCGGGCGCTGCCTTGAGTGGGACTTCCCGACTGCGGACAAGCATTCGACCGGCGGCGTCGGCGACAAGCTCTCGCTCGTCGTCCAGCCGCTCGCCGCCGCGTGCGGCGTGCGCGTGCCGTCGCTAACCGGGCGCGGACTCGGCATCACCGGCGGAACGGCGGACAAGCTGGAGACCATCCCCGGCTACAACGCCTCGCTCTCCCTCGACGACTTCCAGCGCGTCGTCCGCGACGTCGGCGTCTCGATGACCGTGCAGACGGAAGAGATCACGCCGGCCGACAGGAAGCTCTACGCGCTGCGCGACGTCACCGGCACGGTCGCCTCCATCCCGCTCATCGTCTCGTCCATCCTCTCCAAGAAGCTAGCCGAAGGGGCGTCCGTCCTCGTCTTCGACGTGAAGTGCGGATCAGGCGCGTTCATGAAGACGCGCGAGGACGCGCAGGCGCTCGCCCGCGCGCTCGTGGACGGCGCAAAGTCCGCCGGCCGCCGCGCCGCCGCGCTGGTCACGGACATGTCCGCCCCGCTCGGACGCGCCGTCGGCAACGCGAACGAGGTCGCCGAGGCGCTTTCGATCCTGCGCGGCGAGGTCGCCCCGGAGCGGGCGGACGTCGCGCTCAGCGTGGAGCTCGCGGCCCTCATGGTCTCACTTGTCCGCGAAGCGCCGCTCGACGAGGTCCGCGCCGAATGCCTCGCCAGGCTCGCGGACGGATCCGCGCTCGCGCGGTTCGAGGCGATGGCAGCCGCGCAGGGCGGCGACCTCGCGGCGTTCGCGCGCTTCATGGAGCGTCCGACCTTCAAGTTCCGCATCCAGGCCATGCGTTCGGGATACGTGTCCGCCATCGACGCGGAGAAGGTCGCCCGCGTGGCGTTCGCGCTCGGCGCGGGGCGCATGGCGGCGGGGGACAGGATAGATCCGCTCGCGGGCGTCACGCTGTCCGTCGGCGTCGGCGACCGCGTGGCCACGGGCGCGCCGCTCGCGACGCTGGAGAGGTCCGAGAGCCCGGACGGACTGGAGTCCGCCGCCGCCGACCTCCTCAAGGCGTTCACGATCTCGCACGACGCGCCGGAGCTCGGACCGCTGATCCTGGAGCGCATGGACTGACTTTCACAAAAGGAGAATGATGCAGATGGAAAAGAGAATTGTCGCAGCCGCGGCGCTCGCCGCGCTGTGCGCGACGGCGGGAAGGGCGGACTGCCTGGACGAGCTCCTGCCGTGTCCGAGGTTCGTCGCACGCGGGGCGGCGTCCGTCGATGCGTCGCACGGATCGCATCCCGGAGGGTACACGCTCAAGGTCCGCGGCGGCAAGCCGTCCGCCGAAGGCGACGCCGAGGGCAGGCTCCACGCCCGCCAGACGTTCGACCAGCTCAGGCGGCTCGCCGCTCCGGGACAGGTGCCGGACTGCACGATAGTCGATTGGCCGGAGTTCAGGTACCGCGGACTCATGCTCGACTGCGGACGCAACTACCAGGACGTCCGCCAGGTGAAGGACGTCATAGCCGCGCTCGCGTCGTACAAGTACAACGTGTTCCACTGGCACCTGACGGACAACTACGGCTGGCGCCTGGAGTCGAAGCGGCACCCGGAGCTTCAGAAGCGTGAGGCGTTCTCGCGCGACGTCGGCAGGTTCTACACGCAGGCGGAGTTCAAGGAGGTCGTGGCGTTCGCGAAGGCGCGCGGCGTTACGGTGATCCCGGAGCTCGACATGCCGGGCCACACCCTCGCGTTCCGGAAGGCGACGGGGATAGGCGACCTCGCGTCCGACGACGCGAAGCGCATCCTCGGCGAGCTGATCGACGAGCTCTGCACGCTCGCGCCGAAGGAGGACATGCCGATCGTCCACCTCGGGACGGACGAGGCGCGCGAGCGCGGCGAGAAGGTTCCGCAGTCGCACCTCGACTACTGGGCGAAGAAGGTGACGGACAACGGACGCGTGCTGATGGGCTGGTCGCCGGGCCTGCGCCTTCCGGGGCAGCGCGTGAAGCAGCTGTGGATGGGCGCGAACGATCCGCGCGGAGACAGGACGCCGTACATCGACTCGCAGAACAGCTTCTACATCAACCACGTCGATCCCGAGGAGCTCCTCTCCGTCGCGGCGTACCAGCAGCCGTGCAGGTGGGGCTCGAAGGAGGAGAAGCTCGGCGCGATCATCGGCGTGTGGCACGACGACGCGATAGCGAAGAGCGAGGACGTCGTGCGGATGAACGCCGTCTATCCGGCGATAGCGCTCCTGTCGGACGGCTTCTGGCGCGGACGGGAGAAGGACGAGCCCACGCTATACGCGCGCCTGCCGCGTCCGGACGATCCGCGCTTCGCGCTGGCCGCCGACCTTGAGCGCCGCGTCGTCGCGCACCGCGACAGGATATGGGCGAAGTCGGGGCGTCCGTTCCCCTACGTCGCGCAGACGCACATGCGCTGGCGGATGACGGACGCGGACGGGAAGGTGCTGGCGGATGACATTCCGCAGGCGACGGTTTATCCGCGCCACTTCTGGGGCGCGTTCCAGCAGAGCGCCTACGCGCCGTCCGCCAACGGCGTCGTGACGCTGGAGACGTGGATCGTCTCGCCGCGCGCCATGGAGTGCGGCGCGTGGATCGGAATGACGGGCTTCTCGCGGTCGGACGGCAGGAGCCGCGACGCGCCGACGCCGAAGATCGGACAGTGGAACAAGCACGGCGCGACGGTCGAGGTGAACGGCGAGGCGGTGCCGCCGCCCGAGTGGAAGCGTCCCGGCGTGTCGGGCAACCCGAAGGAGACGCCGCTCGTCGATGAGGACTACTGGTACCGCGAGCCGTCGCGCATAAGGCTGAAGAAGGGCGTCAACCACGTGAAGATGACGCTTCCGAAGAAGGGCGGGTGGAAGTGGATAGGCACGTTCGCCCCGATCGAGGGCACGAGCGACCATCCGCGCGAAATCTCGGGCCTGACGTTCCGTTCGTCCCCGGATATGGTAAAATAGGCGGCTAATGAACACCGAGATACTCACAAGGATGCAGTCGGAGGTCGGCGCGACGGCGCGGCAGATCTCCGCAGTGGAGAAGCTGCTCGCGGACGGGGCTACCGTCCCTTTCATAGCCCGCTACCGCAAGGAGGCGCACGGCAACCTCGACGAGGTCGCCATCGGGAAGATACAGGAGCGGCTGGCGTACTACACGGAGCTTGAGGCGCGCAAGGAGACGATCCTGAAGTCCGTCGCCGAGCAGGAGAAGCTCACCCCGGAGCTGGAGAGGCAGATCAGGGAGTGCTGGCAGAAGACGGCGCTCGAGGACCTCTACCAGCCGTACAAGCCGAAGCGCCGCACGCGCGCGCAGGTCGCGAAGGAGAAGGGCTACGAGCCGCTCGCGGAGGCGGTGTGGAGCGGAGACGAGTCCGCCGTCGCAGCGGCGTCCGACGAGGACCTCCAGTACGCGCGCGACATCGTCGCGGAGCGGATTGCGGACATGGCCAACGTGCGCGGATACGTGCGCGGACTCTTCGCGACGAAGTCCGTGGTGAAGAGCGAGGTCGCCTCGCCGAAGCCGACGGAGCCGACGAAGTTCGAGCAGTACTACGACTTCTCCGAGCCGATCGCCGCGATCCCGTCCCACCGCTACCTTGCCATCCGCCGCGGACAGAAGGAGGGCGTCCTTTGGGTGAAGCTCGAGCTGGACAAGGACATGGCCGTGGAGGGCATGATGGATCTCGTGGAGGCGGCGCGGTCCGCCGGCGCGCGGTCTTCCGCCTCTGACGAGCAGGTCAGGCTTGCGGCGGAGGATGCGTACAAGCGCCTCCTTGCGCCGTCGTGCGAGGTTGACGTCACTGTGGAGAAGAAGATGGAGGCGGACCGCGCGGCGGTCGAGGTGTTCGCGGAGAACCTGCGCCACCTGCTCCTCGCCGCGCCGCTCGGCGAGAAGGCCGTCCTCGCCATCGACCCCGGCATCCGCACCGGCTGCAAGGTCGCGATGATGGACGCGACGGGCAAGTACCTCGGGAAGACGGTCATCTTCCCGCAGCAGAAGCCCGAGGAGTCCGCAAAGACCATCGCCCTCATCGTGAACAAGTACCGTCCCGCGGCGATCGCGGTCGGCAACGGGACGGCGGGGCGCGAGACGGAGTCGTTCGCGCGGCAGACGCTGAAGCGCCTGCACGACCAGCATCCCGAGATCCCGACGCCGATGGTCGTGAGCGTGAGCGAGGCCGGGGCGTCCGTCTATTCCGCGAGCGAGATCGCGCGCAAGGAGTTCCCGGACCTCGACCTCACCGTGCGCGGCGCGATATCCATCGGACGCCGCCTGCAGGATCCGCTCGCGGAGCTGGTGAAGATCGACCCGAAGGCGATCGGCGTGGGGCAGTACCAGCACGACGTGCACCAACCGCTTCTCGGCGCGAAGCTTGACGAGGTGGTGGTCAGCTGCGTCAACGGCGTCGGCGTCGAACTCAACACGGCGTCCGCCCCGCTCCTGGAGCGCGTCTCCGGCGTGGGCGCGTCGCTCGCGAAGTCCATCGTCGAATGGCGCAACGAGAACGGGAAGTTCAGGACGCGCGAGGACCTCAAGAAGGTCAAGGGGCTCGGCGCGAAGGCGTTCGAGCAGTGCGCGGGCTTTCTGCGGATACGCGACTCGGAGAATCCGCTGGACGCGTCCGCCGTGCATCCCGAGCGGTACGGACTCGTCGCGAAGATGGCGGACGACCTTGGCGTTTCCGTGAGGGAGCTCGTCGGCAACCCGGTCGCGGCGAAGAGGATAGACGTCCGCCGCTACATCACGAACGACGTGGGCGAGCCGACGCTGAAGGACATCGTTGCGGAGCTTGTGAAGCCCGGACGCGATCCGCGCGCGACGTTCGAGCCGCCGAAGTTCCGCGACGACGTCACGAAGATCGAGGACGTGAAGGAGGGCATGAAGCTGGAGGGCGTCGTCACCAACGTGACCGCGTTCGGCGCGTTCGTCGATATTGGCGTGCACCAGGACGGACTCGTCCACCTCTCCGAGCTGAGCGACAATTTCGTGTCGGACCCGGCGAGCGTCGTCAAGGCGGGCGACAGGCTCCAGGTCACGGTGATCGGCGTCGATCGCGCGCGCGGACGCATCTCGCTTTCCGCGAAGTCGAAGCCCACGATGGGCGGACACGGGCTCGGCGGCGGCGCGGCCGGCGGGGAGCGTCCGCAGCGGCGCGGTCCGCGCACGACGTTCGCCCCTGCGGGCGGCGGCGGATTCAACTGCAACCCGTTCGCGAACCTGTAGGAGGACGCCATGGTTGACTACGGCGAGCTGAGGAGGAAGTATCCGACGAAGGACCCGAAGAGGCGCGCGAGCGCGGCGGCGATAAAGGCGATCGCGCGCGAGTACGAGCTGAAGAAGGCGGAGCTCGCCGGGATGCGCGCGCCGAACGTGAAGCGCGGCATAGTGTTCTACGCGGTGCTGCTGATCGGACTCCTCCTCGTCGGCTCGCTGGTCCTCTCCGCCGCCGGGAAGGGCGGACGCGAGCGCAACGACCGCGCGCAGCTGAACGCCAGGAAGTCCGTGGACGCGCTCGCCGTCGCGCTCGGACGCTACCGCTTCCACACGGGCGAGTACCCGGCGACTTCGGAGGGGCTGGAGCAGCTAGCATCGACGCAGGTTGCGCGCGCGGGATGGAACGGACCGTACATCCGCAAGGTCGTGAAGGATCCGTGGGGCCACGACTACGTGTACGTCAACAACGGACCGTCCGAGAACCCGACGGTCTATTCGCGCGGACCAGACGGGCTCGCGGGGACGACGGACGATGTGATCGCCCCGTCCGCCCTCTACGACGAGCCGTTCCGCGACACGTCGTGGACCGAGGGATGGATGCCGTACAGGCTGCGCGGATACGTCGTCGCGCCGGACGAGCGGACGAAGAGGGACGTCGAGGCGCAGGTCGAGGCTGTGAAGCGCGCATCCGCGGCGGCCGCCGCCGCGAGGAGCGAGCCGGTTCCGCGCCGCGCCCCGCCGCGCGAGGAGTATGCGGAGGACGGGACGTTCACGTTCGGACCCGACCCTTGGGGCGAGCGTCCGCCGTCCGTCAGGATCGCGACCCACTGGAACCGCGAGGGGCACGAGGGCGAGCCGGTCGAGGTCGTCTGCGCGACTGCGGGAGACGCGGTGGAGCTTTACCTGAACGGCGTGTCTCAGGGCAGGCGCGAGGGCGCGCCCGGAACGGCGCTGGCGTGGTCCGTCCCCTACGAGGAGGGCGAGCTGAAGGCGATAGCGTTCCGCGACGGACATCCCATCGGCGAGGACGCCGTGAGGACGACGGGCCCGGTCTTCTCGCTGCGGCTGAAGGCGGACGTCGAGGGGACAGGCGACGGCGAGGTTGCTTACGTCCGCGTGGATGCGGTGGACGGGAACGGAATCGCAGTGCCGACGGCGGACTACGCCGTCACGCTGTCCGTGGAGGGTCCGGGAACGCTGGAGTCCGTCTCCGGCGAACCGCTTGCAGGTCCGCTCGCGCTTGTGCGCGGACGCGCTGTCGCGGCCGTCGTGCGCGCGATGGGCGGGACAGGCCTTCCCGTGAAGGTCGTGGCGTCAGCGCCGGGCGTCCGCGGCGCCGCGCTCGTCATTCCGCGCCGGATCTAGCGACATGTCCGTGATACTGGATAGCGAAAGGAGAACGCCGAAGGCGATGGCCTTCCTGGCAATCGTCTATTCGGTGCTCGCACTCGGCGCGGCGACGATGGTGTATCCGTTCGCCGTGATGATCGCCGCGAGCTTCTCGTCCTCCTACGACTACCAGCGCCACTCGCCTGTCGTCGCCGGACTCTTCGACGAAAGCGACCGCTTCATGAGGTCCGTCGCCTCGCGCTTCCGCACCTTTCCGCGCGACGTGTACCCGGACGCCCCGGCGTCGTGGACGAGCTGGGCGCAGGTCGCTAAGGACCGGGACGGCGTCGCCGCGTTCGCCGCGCGCGAGCTGGAGCCGCTGGCCGACCCCGCCGCGCGC
>JAGCFB010000020.1 GCA_017650345.1 Kiritimatiellia bacterium
CAACATCCTCCTCACGGTCGATAACGTGATCGCGGACAAGTTCCCGGCCGAGAAGGACGCGAGCGACATCCAGAGACAGGTCTGAGAGGGCGACATCCCCGACGGCTGGATGGGTCTCGACATCGGTCCGAAGTCCGTCGAGCTCTTCTCCGAGGCCGTGAAGGGCGCCAAGACGGTCGTCTGGAACGGACCCATGGGCTGCTTCGAGTTCGCGCCTCTCGCCAAGGGCACCTACGGCGTCTGCGACGCGGTCGCGACGGTCAAGGCGAACGGCGGCACATCCATCATCGGCGGCGGCGACTCCGTTAGCGCCGTCAAGAAGAGCGGCAAGGCCGCCGAGATGAGCCACGTCTCCACCGGCGGCGGCGCTAGCCTCGAGTTCCTTGAGGGCAAGGTGCTCCCCGGCGTCGCGGCCCTCTGCGACAAGTAAGTCCGGCTCCGGGTCCGTCCCGGAGAAGGCTGTTGCGGGCACGCGCGGTTCTCCGCGCGTGCCCGTCGCCTTTGCGGCGGTTCCGCCACGATGCCGCAGATGCAGATTTGGCGGAAAATGATATAATATTGGCATCGTCCAAGATATCTTGAAAAGAAGAACACCATGTCGTGCTGCATTAACGATAGCCGAATTCCCGCGGCGGCGCTTGCCCTTGCGCTGTTCCTTCCTGCAGGCTGGGCGCTAGCGGAGAATACGGAGGACCTGACGCTTGATGAGATCCTGCAGGGGGAGTCCGAGTACGCTGCTGGCGCCGAGGCGTTCGAGCTTCCATCCGAAGAGGGCTCCGAGAAGGCCGCGGCCGGCGGGATGATGGGTCCGCGGAGGTAGGAGCGACGGACGATGTTTTGGTATAATATGTCCTCAACTTCAACAGGAATCTTCAAATGTCGAAAGTCATAGCGATAGACGGTCCCAGCGGGGCCGGGAAGTCAAGCGTGTCCAGGATCGTCGGAGAGCGTCTCGGGTTCCTCCATGTCGATTCCGGCGCGCTCTACAGGATCATGACGTGGCAGTGCCTCGTCCGCGGCGTCGATACGGACAGCCCCGAGGCCATCGCCGCGTGCGCCGCGTCCGTCGATATAGAGTGCCGTCCCGAGGGCGGACGCATAGCGTACTACGTCGGCGGCGAGGCGCCCGGCGACAGGATCCGCACGCCCGAGATCAACGCCAACGCGTCCAAGGTCGCCCGCGAGAAGCCCGTCCGCGACCTCGTGACGGCGATACTCAAGGACATGACGCGCTTCGGCGACCTCGTCGTCGAGGGCCGCGACATAACTACCGCGGTGTTCCCCGATTCCCCCGCGCGCTTCTACCTCACGGCGTCCGCCGAGGCCCGTGCCCGCCGCCGACAGAAGGAGGAGGTCGAGAAGGGGATCGCCAACCAGTCCGCCGAGGACGTCAAGAAGTCCCTCCTCGCGCGCGACGCCATCGACTCCACGCGCAAGTACGCCCCGCTGAAGAAAGCGGACGGCGCGCTCGAGATCGATTCGAGCGACCTCACGCTCGAGGAGGTCGTCGATACCGTGCTGAAGGCGCTTCCCCCGGACTGGACGGTGCGCGCGTGAGGCTTTCGGTGAGGCTGTGCCTCGCGGCGCTCGCGATCTACGCGGCGGCCGCGCTCTTCGGCGAGGTGCAGTACCGCGTCGCAAGGTTCCGCGACGTCACGCCGGCCTACAACGTCGTCGATACGTCCGCCCGCTACCAGCCGCCGTCCGCGGCGCACTGGCTCGGGACGGACAACCTCGGGCGCGACGTGGGCCTTCGCCTCATCCAGGGCGCGCGTATCGCGTTCCACGTCGGCATAATGACCTCGCTCATCGCGATTCCGCTGGGGGTCGTCCTGGGGCTCCTCGGCGGCTACTTCGGCGGCAGGGTCGATTCCGTCGTCGTCTGGCTCTGCGCGACCGTCGCGTCCATGCCGGGGCTCCTCTTCATCCTCGCCATATCCATGGTCGTCGGACAGGGGCTCCTCGGAATCTACATGGGCATCGGCTTCACGACGTGGGTCGGGGTGTGCCGCACGATCCGCGCCGAGGTGATGAAGCATGCGGACCGCGCATACGTCCAGGCGGCCAGGACGCTCGGCTACTCGCACGCGCGCATAATGTTCCGCCACATCCTCCCCAACGTCGCGCACATAATCCTCATACAGTTTTCAATCCGCTTCCCCGCCGCCGTCTCCACGGAGGTGTTCATCTCCTTCCTCGGCATCGGCGTCGAGGGCGAGCCGAGCTGGGGGATCATGATAAACAACGCGCGCCTCCGCCTCTGGCAGGGCGTCTGGTGGGAGATGACGTTCACGACGCTTGCGATATTCACGCTCGTCCTGGCGTTCAACCAGCTGGCGGACTACCTGCGCGACAGGCTGGACCCGGCGCTGCGCAGCGAGCGCTGAGGCGCAACCGACCGCAAAGAGATGAAGTTCCTAGTACATACATACGGATGCCAGATGAACGTGCGCGACTCGGAGGCCGTCGAGGCCCTGATGCGCGCCGCCGGACACGAGAAGGCCGCGAGCGAGAAGGAGGCCGAGCTCGTGATCATAAACAGCTGCACCGTCCGCCAGAAGGCCGAGGAGAAGGCCGTCGGCAAGGCCGGCAACATGATCGCCGCGAAGAAGCTAACCGGACTCATGGGCTGCGCCGTGAAGCGGATGGGAGCGGACGTTTTCAAGCGCCTTCCGAAGCTGGACTTCGCCGTTGGTCCGCGCGCGTTCGGACTCATCCCGCGCATAGTGGCCGAGGGACGCTTCCCGCGCCTGGAGCTTGGCGAGGACGTCGTGCCGGAGGGGATGGACGCCCACGTCGAAGGCGGATGGCAGGCCTTCGTCACGGTGCTTCTCGGATGCGACAACCGCTGCAGCTACTGCATCGTCCCCGACGTGCGCGGACACGAGTACTCGCGCCCCGCGAAGGAGGTTGTCGCCGAGGTCGCGGCCCTCGCCGGGCGGGGCGTCCGCGAGGTGTGCCTCCTCGGACAGAGCGTGCTGCGCTACGGCGTCCGCAACCCCGCCTGGGACGACGGCGCGCCGGGAGAGGCGTTCCCGCGCCTGCTGCGCGCCATCGCCGGGATCGACGGAATCGAGCGCATCCGCTTCACCAGCGCGCATCCAAAGGGTTGCACGGACGAATTGATAGACGTGTTCCGCGACTGTCCGAAGGTCTGCCGCCATATCCACCTGCCAGTGCAGTCGGGGTCGGACCGAATCCTGGCCGCGATGGGCCGCCGCTACACGCGCGAGGAGTACCTCGCCGCGGTCGCCAGGCTGCGCGCGCTTGACCCTGAGTTCGCCGTGACGACGGACGTCATCGTCGGCTATCCCGGCGAGACGGAGGCGGACTTCGAGGCGACCCGCTCGCTCATGGAGGAGGCCGGCTTCGACAACTCGTTCGTGTTCAAGTATTCCCCGCGTCCGGGGACGCGCAGCGCCGCGCTGCCGGACGACGTGCCGACGGCGGAGAAGGAGCGCCGCGACCAGGTGCTGCTGGCGGACCAGGAGGCGCGCGGACTCGCCAGGAACGCGCGGCTCGTCGGCACCGTGCGCGAGGTCATGGTGGAGGGGCCGTCCAAGCGCAACGCCGCGCGCTGGTCCGGCCGCGACGGCGGAAACCGTATCGTCGTGTGGGACGTCCGCGACGGTGTGCCGCGCCCGGCACCCGGCACGAAGGCGATGCTGCGCATCACCGACGCCCACGCCCAGATACTCGTAGGCGAGCCGTGAAGCCATTCAGTCGCGGATGCTTCCCCACGGCGCGCGAATTTATGGTAAAATATTAGATAACCTTCGAATAAACAGCAAATAGGCAAAGAACACCAAGGAGTTACAGCAAGATGCAGCAGGTGATTACGTTCGAGCAGGCGTGGAACTACGGCGGACCCCTCATGTGGGTCCTTGCGTTCTTTTCGGTGATGGCCCTCACCGTCATGCTCTACCTCTGGCTCGTCCAGCGCAGGGGCGCGTTCGTGCGCGAGGGGATCGAGCGCCTGAAGGGCTCGAAGGACCCGGAGGCGGAGGGCGCGCGCATAGCGGAGCGCGCCTACGCGGCGGTCGACTGGCTCGCGGACATCGCGGCGATCGCCCCGCTCGTGGGCCTTCTCGGAACGGTCCTCGGCATGTTCCAGGCGTTCGGCGGAATCGCGGCGGACGTCACCGCCGGCGCCAAGCCGGTCGTCCTGGCGCAGGGCGTCTCGCAGGCCATCGTGACCACGATCTTCGGACTCGTCGTGGCGATTCCGTGCCTCCTGATGCACGCGATCTTCCGCCGCCGCGCCGCGTCCAACATCGCAGCCCTCGAGGAGAAGGCCGATGAAGTTCTCTCATAAGTCCGCCTCGCGTCCTTCCGCGTTCGCGCTGACGTCGATGCTCGACGTCATCTTCCTGCTGCTCTGCTTCTTCGTCACGGCGAGCGTCTATTCGCAGTGGGAGAGCGAGATATCCATCCAGCTCCCGACGGCGAAGACGTCCGACGAGCCGTTCCGCCTCCCCGGCGAGATCATCGCCAACGTCGCCAAGGACGGCACGGTGCGCGTCAACGGCGCGGACATCACCCTCGGCGAGCTCACGGACAAGCTTTCGCGCATCGCGAAGTACTATCCCGACCAGGCCGTCATCGTGCGCGCCGACCGCGACGTGCGCTACGAGTCCCTCGTCGCAGTGATCGACGCATGCCGCGAGGCCGGCGTCTGGAACTTCTCCCTCGCGACATCCAACGAGGAGCGCGAATGACGGCGGCGTGCGCATTCCTGGTCGCCGCGCTGGCGGTGCTCCCCGCGGACCGCATGGCGATGGCCGACCGCCAGTTCGACCGCGGCGCCTACGCCGACGCGAAGCGCGAGTACGCCGCGCTGGTCGGCGCGGAGGGGATCGCGGCGGACGAGCTTCTCTACAGGCTTGCGGAATGCGACCGCGCCCTGGGCGACGGCGCGTCCGCCTGCGCGCGCTACGGCGAGCTTCTCGACCGCTTCCCGCTCTCCCGCCACGCCGTCCGCGCCCGCCTCCAGCGCGCGCTCGCCGGAACGCCGGAGGAGCGCCGCGTGGAGCTGAGGCTCCTCGATACGGACGCCACGCCGGACGAGGTCCGCGCCACCGCCCTCTACCACCTCGGCGTCGCGGCGAACGACGCGGACGCCTTCGCGCGCTCCGTGAGGCTTGCGCCGAAGGGGCGCTACGCCCCCTACGCCAAGTTCCGCCACGCCTCGCTCGTCGCCAACGACCCCGATCCGGCAGTGCGCCGCTCTGCCGTCGGCGAGCTGATGGAGATACACTTCGGCAAGGACCAGGAGCTTGGACGCGAGGCGCTGTATCTCGCGGCGACACGCAGCTACGGCGACAAGCGCTACGGCGAGGCGTCCTCCCTCTTCCGCCGCTACATCAAGGTCTATCCCGGCGACTCGCGCGAGGCGAACGCGCGCACCATGGCCGCGTGGAGCGACTACCTGACGGGCAAGTACGCCGACGCGGCCGCGCTCTGCGGCGAGGGCAGGACGGACGACGCCGCGTACCTCGTCGGCGCGTGCGCATACGCCGCCGGAGACCGCGACCGCGCGCGCATGCTGATGACCCGCTATCTTGAGAGCTTCCCCGACGGAAAGTACCGCAAGGCCGTGGAGCTTCCGCTGGCGCGCATGGACTTCGACGCGGCCGAGAAGGGCGACGACGCCCTCAAGGCGATAGAGGCGGCGCGCCGGAGCGCGTCGATCTCCAAGAGCGCGTCCGACAGGCTGCGCCTCGCATGGGCGTACGAAAAGGCCGGGCGCGACGACGAGGCCGTCGCGGAGTACGCCGCGATCGCGCGCGACTTTTCGGGGACGGACGACGCGGCGGAGGCGCTCTTCCGCAAGGCGATGTCTGACATGCGCGCGAAGAGATGGTCCGCCGCCGAGCTTTCCCTCGCGGAGGCGCTCGCCTCCGGCAAGAACGCCAGGCGCAAGGCGGAGTCGCTCTACTGGCGCGGCGCCGCGGCGGTCCAGCTCGGACACGCGGCGGAGGGCGTCGGCTTTTTGAAGGAGGCGCTTTCGCTCGGACTTTCCCTCGACCAGGCGCGCGAGGCGAGGCTGATGATCGCAGACGCCGACTACGAGGCCGGCAGGCTCGCCGAGGCGAAGGACGCGTACGCGAAGCTCGTCACCGAAGGCGCATGCGACAGGATGTCCGCCGCCAAGACGCGCATCGTCGGACGCTTCCTGCTCGAGTCCGCCGCCTCCGGCGACACTCTGGACGCGGCCAAGGCGTGCGCTCGCGCGCTCGTCGTCCACGCCGATACTGCCGAATGGCGCCAGTCCGCCTACGCGCTCCTTGGCGCGGCCGAGGAGGCTGCGGGGGAGTTCTCGTCCGCCATCGAGTCGTACCGCAGCGCGCTTGCGGAGAAGGTCCGCACGGACGACGCGCGCTCCGTCGCGCTGGCGCTCGGCGTCCTGGAGTCCAAGGCCGGCATGCACGGCGAGGCGGACCGCACGCTCAAGGAGGCCGTGACGCTGAATTCGTCGGACCCCGCCACGCGCGCCAAGGCGTACCTCTGGCTCGCGAAGAACAGCGAGTCCATGACTGACTACCGCGGCGCGTGCGCGTACGCGACGGTCGTCATGACGCTTTTCGACGACGCGGAGCTGGCGGACGAGGCGCGCAAGATCGTCGAGGCCCATCCCGAGGAGGTTGAATGACAGGCTCCGGCAGACAGGACTTCCTTCTCGTTGCGCTCATCGCGTCGCTCGTCGCGCACGTCGCGCTGATGGCCTTCATGCGTCCGCAGGTCATGACGCACGTGACCGGCGAATGGACGAAGCGCCGCGCGCACGGACCGATGAAGGTCACGGAGTCCGCCGAGCGTCCCGATCCCGTCGCCATGGAGTCCGTTACCGACGTGGACGCCGTCCGCGAGTCCCCGGACGCCGCGGCGGAGGCGCTCCTTCCGGCGGCGGCCACGCTTGACGCGCCGGGACAGGAGCAGTCCGTCTCCGCTCCGGAGTTCGCGCCGCCCGCGCCGGATGTGGCGGACGTCTCTTTCGAGCTTGCGCCGTCGCTTTCCGAGGTCATCCATGTGGACGCCGCATCGCCTGCCGGGTTCAGCGCGCGGCTTCCGAGGGAAGGCCTTCCTTCCGTCCCCCTCGCGCCTGCGTCCGCCGCGTCCGTGCCGGAGGCGGACCATCTCGAGGAGACCCTGCCCGCGCCCGCGTTCGAGGCGCCGGCGTTCACTCCGGACTTCCGCGACGGGGAGCTTGCATCGTCCGAGACGGACGCCTCGCCGAAGCCGGAGCGGCTTCCGCAGGTTGACGCCTACGTTCCGCCGAAGGAGGTCCTGGAGCATGTGGACGAGCAGATCGTTGAGGCCGAGAAGGCGGCGGTGCGCGGACTCCTCGACGTGCGCGACGCGGACGAGCTGGCGAAGTTCGTCGATGTCGCCGCGACGTCCGCCTCATCCGGCGGATGGACGTATTTCCGCGTCATGCTGAATCCGCGCTCGACGCTCCCCGTCGTCCCGAAGGACGTCGTGGTACTCATGGACGCTTCCGGCTCGATCGGCGAGGACCGGCTCAGGAGCTGCCAGGCTGCCGCGCGCAAGATACTTCGCTCGTGCACTAACACGGACGACCGCTTCAACCTCGTCGCGTTCCGCGACCGCTTCACCTACGCGTTCCGCGAGTGGCAGCCGTGCACCAAGTCCGCGTTCAACAAGGCGGACCGCTGGCTCGGGACGCTTGCGGCGCACGGGCGCACGGACGTGTTCGCCGTCATCCGCTCGGTGCTGACGCTTCCGCGCGACCCGGCGCGTCCGCTCATCGCGCTTGTCGTGACGGACGGCGACGCGAACTCCGGCGTCAAGGAGACGTCCGAGATTCTCTCGAAGTTCTCCGAGCTGAACGACGGACTCGTCTCGGTTTACATGTACGGCGTCAAGGAGGGCGCGAACCGCGAGCTCATCGACGTGCTGACCCACGGCAACCGCGGCGAAAGCTTCATCTACGGCGGAACGCGCTGGCATGCAGGCGAGGGGATCGAGGGCTTGAGCGAGCGCTTCCGCGATCCGGTCCTTAGCGACCTGAGGATCGTGTTCTCGTCCGACGTGCTGGCCGAGGCGTATCCGCGCCTTCTCAAGAACCTCTACAGGGGCGAGACGGTGGATTTCGTCGGACGCGTCCCTGACGGCGTCCGCGAGGTTTCCTTCTCTCTCAGGGGACTCAACGGCGACAAGCCGTACGAGGGCTTCTTCCGCGTGGATCTCGCCGCGTCCAAGTTCGACGAGACGCTTCCCTCCGCGTGGGGCGAGGAGCGCTCAATCGACAAGAAGCTGCAGTAGCCGCACCGCTCGGGCACCATTGAGGGATGGAGCCAGGGACAGGAGTTGAACCCGCAACCGTCTCATTACAAATGAGATGCACTGCCATTGTGCTACCCTGGCGCGACGGACGCGAAACGCGCCGCGAAACAAAGTGTGAGTATTATATCACTATTTCCGCCGGCGTGTCAATGCGCGCGCCCGGTATTCGCGGAGTCCGTTGTTGCGGAGCCTGCAGGCCGGGCATTTGCCGCATCCTTTGCCGGGAATGCCGTGGTAGCAGGTGAGCGTCTCGTTCTCGATGACGTCGAGGATGCCGAGCCTGTCCGCTAGCTCCCATTCCTCGGACTTCGTCATGTCCATGAAAGGTGTGACTATGCGGAAGGGCCATTCCATCGCCAGGCGCATCATGCGCTGCTGCGCGCGGATGAAGGGCGCGCGGCAGTCCGGGTATCCGGAGTAGTCCGCCTGCGACACGCCCGTCCACAGCTCCTTGGCGCCGAGGGACTTCGCCCACACGCCGGCCGTCAAGAGGAACATTGCGTTGCGTCCCTCGACGACGGTGGTCGGACAGCTTGCGCCGCGCCGCCTTTCTATCGCGGCGGACGGGTCCATGAGGGCGTTGGACGTGATGTCGCGGTAGAAGCCGAGCCGGACCACCTTGTGCCGCGAAACGCCGAAGCGCTTCGCAAGCCTGCGCGCGAAGGACGTCTCGAGCGCATGGCGCTGTCCGTACTCGAACGTTATCGCCGCGACGCTCTCCGCGCCGTGCCTTCTGCACGCAAGCGCGAGGCACGTGGCGCTGTCCTGTCCGCCGCTCAGGACGACGACCGCTTTTATTCCGCTTTCCATATCACGATATTATAGCAAAAATCAGCGGCCGTGCCATTCCTGGAGCGAGCGCGGGGGCTTGTGCGGCGCGGCGGCGATCGCCGAGATTCCGCGGACCGCCTCCGTGAAGCCGGCGAGGGTCGTCGTGACCGGGACGCCTGCGGCGACCGCCGCGGACCGTATCCTAACGCTGTCGTGCGCGGCGCTCTCGCCGTCCTCGCGTGTGTTGACGATCCACTTGACCTTGCCGAGCCGGATGAGGTCGAGCGCGTTGGGGCTTCCGAGCGGAATCTTGTATAGCGCGTTCGACTCCACGCCGGCCTTCCACAGCGCCGTCGAGGTCCCGCGCGTCGCCCAGATCTCGTAGCCAAGCGCGTCCAGCTCCCTGGCGAGGGCGACGACCTCCGCCTTGTCCTCGTCGCGCACGGAGAGGACTATCCCGCCCTGTCCGGGCTTGGGGAGCGGACTCCCCGCCGCGATCTGGCTCTTGTAGTAGGCCGTGGCCGCGTCGTCGCCGAACGCCATCACCTCGCCCGTGGATTTCATCTCGGGCGTAAGCGTGATGTCCGCCCCAGGGAACTTCACGAACGGGAACACCGCCTCCTTGACGCAATAGTAAGGATGGGGCGCAATGGACGTGAGACGCGAGACGTCAAGCGAGGCTGACGCGTCTCTCGTCTTGCGTCTGATGTCTGTCAGCTTTTCCCCCGCCATGCAGCGCGCGGCGACGCCTGCGAGCGACCAGCCGACGGCCTTGGACACGAACGGGACGGTGCGCGACGCGCGCGGGTTCACCTCGATCATCCATATCCGGCCGTCCTTGACCGCGAGCTGGATGTTCATGAGTCCGCACACGTGGAGCCGCTCCGCGAACCTGCGGGCGATGGACTCGACCTCGGCGACCGTCTCGCGCGAAAGCGAGATCGGCGGCGTCACGGCGGCGGCGTCGCCGGAATGGCAGCCCGCCGCCTCGATGTGCTCAAGGATCGCGCCGACGACGGTCGCTTCGCCGTCGGAGACGCAATCGACGTCCAGCTCGATGGCGTGTGTGAGGAACTTGTCGATGAGGATCGGACGTCCCTCGGATATCGCGACCGCCTGCTCTACGTATTCCCTGAGCCGGTCCTCGTGGTAGCAGATCGCCATTCCGCGTCCGCCTAGGACGAACGATGGGCGCACGAGGACGGGGTAGCCGATCTCCTCGGCGATCTTCAGGGCGTCCGCGACGGAATGCGCGATCCCGCTGGGCGGCTGGCTCACGCCGAGCTCCTCGACAAGCGCGCGGAAGAAGTCGCGGTCCTCGGCGAGCGCGATGTCGCGGGGCGAGGTGCCGAGCACGTTGACTCCGGCCTCCGCGAGGCGCTCGGCCAGGTTCAGCGGGGTCTGTCCCCCGAACTGGACGATGGCGCCGTCGCACTTCTCGCGCTCGTATATCTCCATGACGTCCTCGAAGGTGAGCGGCTCGAAGTAGAGCCTGTCGGACGTGTCGTAGTCCGTGGAGACGGTCTCGGGATTCGAGTTGACCATGACGACCTCGAATCCCGCCTTGCGGAGCGCGAACGCCGCGTGGCAGCAGCACCAGTCGAACTCTATGCCTTGTCCGATGCGGTTGGGTCCGCCGCCGAGGACCATGATCTTGCGGCGGGGGCGCGGCGATTCTTGACATGAGACGTGAGACTTGAGACGCGGCGATTCCTGCGCGTCTCGCGTCTCGCGTCTCGCGCCCCCCAAGCCGTAGTAGCTGTAGTAGTACGGCGTCTTGGCTTCGAACTCTCCGGCGCAGGTATCGACCTCGCCGAACTCCGGCCTGATGCCAAGCTCAAGGCGCCTCGCCCTGACGGCGGACTCGTCGCAGCTGACCGCCGCGGCGATATCCCTGTCGCTGAAGCCGAACGACTTCGCCTGGCGGAGAATGCCGGCTTCCAGATCGTTTGCGGCCAGGAATTTCCTGAACGCCTCGATCTCGTCGAGCTGGGCCCTGAACCAGGGGTCGTACGCGCCGTCGTCGTGCCCGGCGAGCGGCGCCTCCAGCGAGCGGACCGCCTTGAGGTACGCCTGCTTGAAGGTGCGGCCGATGGCCATCGCCTCGCCGACGGACTTCATCTGCGTGCCGAGTCGGGTGTCCGCGTCCGGGAACTTCTCGAAGGTGAAGCGCGGGACCTTGACGACGACGTAGTCGAGTGCGGGCTCGAAGCATGTCGGCGTGACCTGCGTTATGTCGTTCCTGAGCTCGTCGAGCGTGTATCCGACGGCGAGAAGCGCGGCTATCTTGGCGATGGGGAAGCCGGTCGCCTTGGACGCGAGGGCGGATGAGCGGCTCACGCGCGGATTCATCTCGATGATGATGCGCCGTCCCGTCTTCGGGTTTACGGCCCACTGCACGTTGGACCCGCCGGTCTCGATTCCGATCTTCTCAAGGACCCTGATTGAGTCGTCGCGCATCGCCTGGTATTCGCGGTCCGTCAGCGTCTGGATCGGCGCGACGGTGATCGAGTCGCCGGTATGTACGCCCATGGGGTCCATGTTCTCGATGGAGCATACGATGACGGCGTTCCCCGCCTTGTCGCGCATGACCTCCATCTCGAACTCCTTCCAGCCGATGAGCGACTCCTCGACAAGCACCTCGCGGTTGAGCGAGGCCTCGAGTCCGCGCGAGACGATCTCGCCGAACTCGTCCGCGTCGTGCGCGATCCCGCCGCCGGTCCCGCCTAGCGTGAAGCCGGGGCGGATGATGAGCGGCCAGGTGCCGATCCCCGCCGCGATCCGCCGGGCCTCCTCCAGGGAATGCGCGCTCCCGGACTTCGGCATGTCGAGCTTCAGCTCCTCCATCGCCGCCTTGAACAGGTTTCGGTCCTCGGCGCGCGCGATGGCCTCCGCGTTCGCGCCGATCATCTCTACGCCGCACTCCGCGAGCACGCCGGACTCCGCAAGCCCCGTCGCCACGTTCAGCGCGGTCTGCCCGCCGAGCGTCGGCAGCAGGGCGTCCGGACGCTCCTTGCGGATGATCGCGGCGACAGATTCGACGGTGATCGGCTCGATGTACGTCGCCTCCGCCATCTCGGGGTCGGTCATGACCGTCGCCGGATTGGAGTTGA
>JAGCFB010000021.1 GCA_017650345.1 Kiritimatiellia bacterium
GGCGGCGGAGGCGGAGGCGGAGGCGGGGCGAACGTCGCAGGCTCCGGCATCGGTTCCGGCGCCGCAAACGTCTCGGGCTCCGCCATGGTGGACGGCTCCGATTCTGGCTCCGGCTGCGGCTGCGGGGCGGCGGACTCGAACGGATCGCCTGCGGGCGGCTCGGCTACCGGCGACGGCGACGGTGCGGGCGCCGTCGCGGGCGGCGGCGTGGGCGGGACGGCCGCAGGCTTCGTGTGGCGCATGCGGATCGTGGGCGGACGGTTTCCGTTGTAGATGTCCATGAACTCCGCGATGAGCGGCTTGGGGTCGATGCCGACGGTCTCGCAGTACAGCTTGACGAAGCCGCGTCCGTAGATCGGCGCCACGATCTTCGAGAAGTTCTCGTTCTCCAGGTCATCGACCATCTGCGGCATGAGGTGGGTCGCCTCCGCGATCTGGGCGGTGGTAAGTCCCTTTGCCTCGCGGGCCTTGCGAAGCGTCTCGCCGAACTCTATCATGTCTGTTCCTCCGTGTATTCGTCCTCTGCTGTTTCTGAAGCTTCCGCGTCCCCGGACGCCTCGCCGTCAGGCGCACCGTCCGCGTTGCCGCCGGACGCCGCGCCCGAGCCGTCGCCGTTGAGGATGGCGACGAGCTGGTCCTGGTCCATGATGATCTGCCGCGGACCCATCCCCTGCGGCGCGCTGACGATTCCGCGCTCCGTGAGCATGTCTAGGATCTTCGCCGCGTGGTTGTATCCCCAGCCCATCTGGCGCTGGAAGTGGGACGTCGAGGCGCGCTTCGTGTTGATGACGCACTCCACGGCCTTCTTGAAGTCGTCCGCGTCCGCCGCGGCCTTGACGAGCTGCTTCGCGGCGGACTTCTCCTCCTGCGAGGCCTGCGGCTGGTTGTCCGGGTCGTCCTCGTTGTCCTTGAACGGATCGTCGATGGACGCCTCCTTGACGCGTCCGAGCTTCGTCGCGAACGTCTCGTCGAACTGCACGTTCGCGTGCTGCGCGATGAACTCCGTTATGTTGGCGATCTCGTCGTCCGCGATCCACGCGCCCTGCGCGCGGATGAGGAGTCCGTCCTTGCCCTTGAAGAGCATGTCGCCCTTGCCGATGAGGTTCTCCGCGCCGGTGTCGTCGAGGATCGTGCGCGAATCGACGGAGGACGAGGTCTTGAACGCGACGCGTCCGGGGATGTTCGCCTTGATTGCGCCGGTGATGATCTTCGCGTCCGGACGCTGCGTAGCAAGGATGAGGTGGATGCCCGCCGCGCGCGCCTTCTGCGTGATGCGCTGGATGTCCGGGTTGACCTCCTTGCCGCACTGGCCTATGAGGTCCGCCGCCTCGTCGATGATGATGACGATGTACGGAACGGTCTTCGGCATGTCGGACCCGATCTTCGTGTCGTCGCCGAACATCTCCTGCTGCGTGAATGACTTGCGGTGGTTGAAGTCGTAGATGTTCCTCACCCTCGCGCGCGCGAACATCTTGAGGCGCTTCTCCATCTCCGCGACCGCCCAGTGGAGCGAGAAGACGACCTTGCGGTTGTCCGTGATGACCGGCACAAGGAGGTGCGGGATCGTTGCGTACGGCGTGAACTCGACGCACTTCGGATCGACCATGATGAGCTTCAGCTGCTCCGGCGTGCGCGTCATTAGGAGTCCGCAGATGAGCGAGTTGAGGCAGACGGACTTTCCCTGGCCCGTCGCGCCGGCGACTAGCATGTGCGGCATGGACGCGAGGTCCGCCACGAGCTCCTTGCCGTCCGCGCGCTTTCCGAAGAGAAGCGGAAGCTCCGCCTTCGCGTTCTTCCAGGCGTCCGACTCGAATATCTCGCGGAAGCTGATCCCTGCGGGCGACCTGTTCGGCACCTCGATGCCGATCCTGTCCTCGCCCGGGATCGGCGCCTCGATGCGCAGCGACTTCGCGTGGAGCGCGCCCTTGAGGTTGTCCGTGAGGCTCGTGACGGACGAGTAGCGCGTTCCGGGCGCAAGCTCGATCGCGTACTTTGTGACGACGGGTCCCTTGACCGTGTAGCTCAGCTTCGCGTCGATGCCGAATATCTTGAGCGTATCGACGAGCCGCTGGCTGACCTCGCCCACGTCGCTGTGGTCTGCGAGCGCGGACTTCAGCGGCTTCAGCAGGTTCACTCCCGGGAGGATGTACGGTCCCTTGTCCTCCGGCGGTGGCGTGGCTGCTGCTGCTGCGGCCTGCGCGGAGGCGGCAGGCTGCGGACGCGCCGCCTCGCGCAGCGGCGGGGGCGGCGGCTGCGTCGTCACCGTCTCGGCCTCGATCTCCCTGCGGCGATCCTCCTCGCGGCGGCGGCGCTCGGCCTCCTTCGCCGCGCGCAGCGCCTCCTTCGCGGCCTCCTTCTCGGCGCGGATCCGCGCCTTCTCCTCTTCGCGCTGGCGCTTCGCCTCCTCCCGCGCGCGCTGCGCCGCGACGTACGGATCCTCGAGCGGATCGGCGTCCGCGCCGGGTCCGTCCCCGGCTCCCTGCGGCTGCGGTGCGTACTGCCTCATCATCGCCCAGCGGTAGATCGCCACGAAGAACGCGGCGATGTTCCCAACGCCGATCACGGCGACGAGCGACACGGCCATGAGTATCGATGCGATGATGGAAGCGCCGACGTCCGACAGTAGCGGCGTCATGAGGCGCGACATGACGAGGTAGCCGACCGCGCCGCCGGCGTTGGCCACGTTGATGCGGTCGAGAAGGGCGGATATCCCCGGCGCGTGCCCCTGCGCGACCTGCATGAGGCACGCGGCGCAGAGGAGGAAGAGCGTCGCCCAGAGCGTGCGGCGCCACGGACGCGATATGCGCCCCGCGACGAGGCAGAGTCCGACGATGACGCAGGCTACCGGAACGACCCAGATGGCGAGTCCGAACAGCAGGTAGCCCCAGTAGGCGAAAGCGTCGCCCGTGGCGCCGATCCAGTTGGAGCTGGGTTCGGCGGGAATGTTGAGCGGCGACGAGCGCCAGTCGTACGTCATCAGCGCGGCGAGCGGAAACAGGGAAAGCGGAAAGAGCAGCCATCCGACGAAGCGCCTCTCGTGCGGACGAGGCTCGCCGTTGGCGTCAGTACTGGTTGAGCGTTCGATCATGGATCTCCTGGACGGGCCAAGCGGCCTCCTTGGGCTTGAGAGTGTGGTATATGAGGACTGCCAGGGCAATGGCGAGGAGCTTCAAGCCCCAGTTCTTCGTGAACACCCCCGCCAGCCTTGAAAAGAATTCCTTGCCGCGTTCGTCGTTCATTTGCGGTCTCCTTTTGTCATTCTCGCGAAAAGCCTCTGGAACGGCGCGGTCACGTACTTGAGGAATCCGCGCTCGCGCGAATCCTCCGGCAGCGCCTTCCTCGCCCACCTGAGGAGCGACGACGCGCGCGACTCGCCGTCCAGGCGGATCATGCGTCCGTTGTGCGCGACGGACACGGCACCGGACTCCTCGGACACGATGATCACCAGCGCGTCCGTCTCCTCCGAAAGCCCCACCGCCGCGCGGTGGCGCATTCCGTGAGCTATCAGGTCCGGATGGTTCGACACCGGAAAGATGCAGTGGGCGGACGCGATGCGTCCGTTCCGCAGGACCATCCCGCCGTCGTGCAGCGGAAGGGGCGGCGTGAAGATGCTCTGGACGAGCTCGCGCGAGTAGATCGCGTCGAGCGCGATCCCCGCCTCCTCGTAGCTCCTGAGCGAGATGCCGCGCTCCAGGGCGATGAGCGCTCCCATGCGGATCTTGGCGAGCTCCAGGATCGTCTCGACGAGGTACTCCGGCGTCACCGATCCGTCCGGACGGTGCTTCGGACGCTCGAAGAAGCCGAACGCGCCGACGGTCATCAGGATGCGGCGGATCTCCGGCTGGAAGATGACGACGGACGAGACGGCGATGTAGAGGAGGAGGAACTGGACGATCCGCGTCAGCACCTCGAAGTGGAACAGGTACGAGAACGCGAAGAGGAGGGCGGCGAGGACGCCCAGTCCCGCGAGGGCCTGTCCGAAGCGCGAGCCCTTGGCGCCCTTGAGGATCGCGTAGATGACGAGGTAGAGGATGAACACCTCGACGACGGAACCCCACGGTATCGACGAAACGTATATCCAGACGAATTCGCATATCCGTCCGGCATGTTCAAGAAACTCGCTCACGGTTCCTCCTTTCCGGCGTCCGCGGCGTCCGCCCCGGCGTCGTCCGCCAGAAGCGCCTCGACCTCGCGTCCGTCCATTGTCTCCTTCTCGAGAAGCTTCGCCGCGACGCGCTCAAGCTTCGCGCGGTTGTCCGAAAGAGCCTTCTCCGCGCGCGCGTACGCATCCTCCACAAGCTTGGAGACCTCCGCGTCGATCGCCTGCGAGGTGGCCTCGCTGAAGGCGGGCGGAAGGCTCGCCGCCGCGAACGAGTTGGGTTCGCTGAACGCCTGGAACCCGAACCGCTCGCTCATGCCGTAGCTGCACACCATCTTGCGTGCGAGGTCCGTCGCCTGCGCGATGTCCTGCGCCGCGCCCGTGGAGAGCTCGCCGGTGAACATCCTCTCCGCGATGCGTCCGCCGCGGAGGACGACCAGCTCGTCGAGGAACTGGGACTTCGTGCGGTTCAGGACGTCGCGCTCGGGGAGGGACATCGTCGCGCCCAGGGCGCGTCCGCGCGGGATGATCGTCACCTTGTGGAGCGGGTCCGCGTTCTTCATGAGCAGCTGGAGGACCGCGTGCCCCGCCTCGTGCCAGGCGGTTATCTCGCGGTCGTGCTGGGAGTAGCCGGCGGACTTCCTTTCGCGTCCCCAGAGGACCTTGTCGCGCGCCTCGTCCAGAGTCTCCATGTCAACGCCGTCCAGCTTCTTCCTGGTCGCGAGAAGGGCGGCCTCGTTGAGGAGGTTCGCGAGGTCCGCGCCGGAGAACCCCGGCGTCCCGCGCGCGACGCGCGAGAGGTCCGCATCCGCCGCGAACTTGATCTTCGCCCCGTGCAGGGCGAGTATCTCCTCGCGTCCCTTGAGCGTCGGAAGCTCCACGGATACCTGGCGGTCGAAGCGTCCGGGCCTCAGCAGCGCTGCGTCCAGAGTGTCCGGACGGTTCGTCGCGGCGATCACGATGACGCCCTCGTTCGCGTCGAAGCCGTCCATCTCCACGAGCATCGTGTTGAGCGTCTGCTCGTAGGCGTGCGATCCGCCGAGCGCGCCCGCGCCCGTGCGCTTCTGTCCGATGGAGTCGATCTCGTCGATGAACACGATGCAGGGCGCGCGCTTCTTCGCCTCCGCGAACATGTCGCGCATGCGGCTCGCGCCGACGCCCACGAACATCTCCTCGAAGTCGCTGCCGGACATCGCGAAGAAGGGCACCTGCGCCTCGCCTGCTATGGCGCGCGCGAGGGGCGTCTTGCCAGTTCCCGGAGGGCCCA
>JAGCFB010000022.1 GCA_017650345.1 Kiritimatiellia bacterium
GGGTTCGCTCGCCGCGCTGAAAAACGGCAAGGGAAGCAGGGCGAGGTATTTTCAGGACAATGAAGAGGAGGCGGATCTCGTTCCGCAGGGAATCGAGGGCATGGTCCCGTACTCCGGGCACGTCAAGTCCATCATGACGCAGTTCTGCGGCGGACTCAAGGCGTCGCTCGGATACTGCGGATCGAAGACCATCGCCGAGCTCCACGAGAAGGGCCGCTTCTACCGCGTCACGGCGGCGGGCCTTCGCGAGGCGCGTCCGCACGACATCACCATCACCAAGGAGGCCCCGAACTACAGGGCATGACGAAGGCGAAGGAGACATGCCGGGAGTGGCTTGACACTCTGGTCGTCGCGATTTCCGTCGCGATGTGCTTCCGCGCGTACTTCTTCGAGCCTTTCAACATCCCCACGGGGTCCATGCAGCCCACCCTCTGGGGCTACCATACGGAGTCCGGCGTCGAGCGCGGCGCCTGGGACGTCTTTCCGCTCTCGACGCTCAAGTGGCTCGTCACGGGCGAGAAGGTCGTCGATTACAAGGCGCCGGTCTCCGGCACGGTTCGCGCCGTGCCGCGCGGCGACGGGTTCGCGAACGTCTCTGTCGGGACGGACCGCACGGTCTTCAAGCTTCCGATGGACGCCGTGCAGCGCATAGCGGGCAGGCCGGTGAGGGAGGGCGACACGCTCTGGAAGGGCGCGATCAAGTCGGGCGACTTCATCTTCGTCAACCGCATGACGTGGAACTTCAGGCGTCCGAAGGACGGCGACGTCATGATCTTCTCGACGACCGGGGTGAGTCCGTCGCCGGACGGACAGTACGAGGGCGCGGACGGGAAGCGCTACAACCTCCAGCAGGGGACGCACTACATCAAGCGCATGAAGGCGACGCCGGGCGAGACGTACCGGCTCGAGCATCCCGTCGCCGGGCGTCCGGCGGAGGTGACGATGGGCGAAGACGAGTACTTCGCCTGCGGCGACAACTTCAACAACAGCTACGACAGCCGCTACTGGGGTCCGGTTCCGGGCGAGAACCTGTGCGGCGTCGGCAGCTTCGTATTCTGGCCATTTACAGGATGGAGGACAATAAAATGAGTGAAGATCAGCTTATCAAGACGCCGTGCCTCTTCGGCGAGAACGGCAACTTCCTGCTCGAGCGCGAGATGGGTCGCGGCGGCATGGGCGGCGTCTATATGGGCCGCGACAAGATGCTGGACCGTCCGGTCGCCGTCAAGGTGATGCTCCGCGAGTACGGCAGCGACCCTGAGTTCGTCGAGAAGTTCAAGAGGGAGGCCCAGGCCGCGGCGCGACTCATCCATCCGAACATCGCGCAGATATACTCCTACGGAATCTCGGACGGCATGCCGTACATCGCGATGGAGCTCGTCGCGGGCGGCTCGCTGGACCAGCTTATGTCCAACTCCGGCGGAAAGACGGACATTCCGCGCGTCATGAAGATCTGCGAGCAGGTCGCGCAGGCGCTGCGCTGCGCTGCGGACCAGGGCCTCGTCCACGGCGACGTCAAGCCCGAGAACGTCCTCCTCGACGCGAACGGCAACGCCAAGCTCGTCGATTTCGGCCTCGCCGCGATGCAGAAGGACACGAACGAGATCTGGGGCACCCCGTACTACATCGCGCCCGAGAAGGTCAAGAAGGAGAGCGTGGACTACCGAGCGGACATGTACTCGCTCGGCGGGACGATCTACCACGCGCTCTGCGGCGTCGCCCCCTTCGAGGGCGACAACGCCGTCGCAGTCGTTAGGAAGCGCTTCGAGGGCGCGCCGAAGAAGCCCAGCGAGGTGCGTCCCGGGATCTCGCCGCAGATCGACTTCCTCGTCATGAAGATGCTCGCGATGAACCCCTCGGACCGCTATCCCAGCTTCGAGGCTCTGCTTGCGGACTTCAAGAAGGTCATGACGACGGGCCTCGGCACGGATTCCGCGCGCAAGGGCGCGACCGCCCGCCTCGGCGCGACTTCGCGCCTCACGTCCTCCTTCAAGCGTCCTGGCCTCACCGGGCAGACCGGCAAGATCGACGACGAGGCGGGAGACGCCGCGGACGGCAAGACCGGTCGCTTCAAGGTGAAGAAGTTCGGCGACACGGGCGACGCGTCCGACTCCGACGTCCCCGAGGAGGAGAAGGACAACATCGGCGCGAAGGTCGCCATGGTGGTCGGAGGCGTCGTCCTCGCGATCGGCCTCATCGTCGGCGGACTCGTCTGGTACCAGGTTTCGGCCAGGAACGCCGAGATTGCCGAGAAGCAGGCGCAGATAGCGGCCGGCTTCGGACAGGTCCGCACCTCGTTCGACGGCACGCGCGCCTCGGCGCAGAAGTTCGCGACGGAGATCTCCGAGTTCTCCGAGAACGCGGTCAAGGACTGCGAGAAGTTCACGACGGAGCTTGAGGGCGTCCTCTCCAAGTACTTCGTCCCGTCCGTCGTGGAGCAGCTGAAGTCCGTCTCCTCCGCGGCACCCGCCGCGGACGGCGCGGCGGTCCCGGCGCAGCAGGGCGGCGGCCCGACGCGCGACGAGTCCGGCAAGCGGACCGACACGCCGGCGGTGGTCGGCGAGGTACGCGGGCTCTGGGAGCAGGCGAACATCTGCCGCGAGGCGTCCGGCCGCGTGTGCAAGCAGATCGAGGAGCTCGTCGCCGACATCGACAAGGCGATCGCAGGGGCGAACGCGGACATCGGCTCCATGGAGGACCTCGACAGGGCGATCGAGGCGCTGCGCGGACTCGAGACCGCCGCCAACGAGCTCGACGCGCGCCACAAGGACATCCGCGGCGGCGCCGACGTCGCGGCGATCTCCAAGGCGAAGGGCATCATCACGAGCCGCAGCCAGCGCGTCCTCGACCAGACGATCAAGAGGCTGAACGAGGACGAGATGCAGTACCAGCGCGGACTCGCCAAGAAGGCGCGCGAGGACGAGGAGCGCAAGCGCCAGGAGAGGCTTGCGCAGGAGAAGGAGCAGAAGATCGAGAGCGACCGCGCGGCCGCGAAGGAGGCGTTCGACTCCGTCATCGCGTCCGGCAAGATCCGCCAGCTCGACTGGAAGGGCGCGTACAGGACGCTCGACGCGGTCGAGCCTCAGACGGCGGAGGGCGAGATCGCCCTCAAGGCGCAGCGCGACAAGATCCACTGCATGGAGCTCGTCCAGACGGTCCTCGTGAGGAGCCTCAAGGACTACACCTTCACTCGTCCCTCGAAGAACCCGAAGGAGAACCTGAAGGGCGCGGTCGTGCAGGCCGTGGACGACAGCAAGATCACGCTCCTCAAGAAGGGCGAGCAGAAGCCGGTGACGATCGCCTGGCAGACGTTCTTCAAGAACCACCCGAACAGCCTCGCCGAGATCATCGCGAAGTTCATCGAGAAGTCCGGCAGCGCGCCGGGCTCCAAGAGGCTCAGCGCGATGGAGTACTTCGACTCCATGATCGGCGTCGCGTTCCTGATGCGCCACGTCTGCTCGGAGAACTCGAACCCGGCCGCCGCGGCGTCCGCCGCCGCCTACGGCGACAAGCTCGTCATCGACGCGGTGAAGAAGTACTCGGACAACCCCGAGCGCGTGAACAAGGCCAAGGAATGCTTCCCCGACATCGACTTCGAGTCGGCCATGCAGGACGCGGCCGCCGAGAACCTCTGAGATGAACTACCTTACGAAGATACTCAACGCGACGGTCTATGACGTCGCGAAGGAGACGCCGCTCGACGAGGCGGCGTCGCTTTCGAAGAAGCACGGCTGCCGCTTCCTCCTCAAGCGCGAGGACCTCCAGCCCGTACACAGCTACAAGATCCGCGGCGCGTACAACAAGATGAGCCAGCTCTCCCGCGCCGAGCTGGACAAGGGCGTCGTATGCGCTTCCGCCGGAAACCACGCGCAGGGCGTCGCGCTCTCCGCGCAGAGGCTGGGCGTCAAGGCGACCATCGTCATGCCCGTCACCACGCCGGAGATCAAGACGTCCGCCGTGAAGGCCTACGGCGCGTCCATCGTCCTCCACGGCGACAGCTACTCCGACACGTACGAGGAGCTCCACCGCCAGATCGAGGAGCACGGCTACACCTACATCGCGCCGTTCGACGACCCGGACGTCATAGCGGGCCAGGGCACGGTCGGCAAGGAGATCCTCGACCAGGCCGGACGCGACCTGACGGCCGTGTTCGTGCCGATCGGCGGCGGCGGACTCGCCGCCGGCGTATCAGTCTATGTGAAGAGCGTGCGTCCGTGGGTCAAGGTCTATGGCGTGGAGCCGGAGGATTCGGACTGCATGTACCGCTCCATCAAGGCGGGCAGGCGCGTCTCGCTGGACAACCCGGGGCTCTTCGCGGACGGCGTGTGCGTCAAGGAGCCGGGCAAGGAGACGTTCCGCCTCTGCCGCGAGAACCTCGACGGGATCGTCCGAGTCACCACCGCCGAGACGTGCGCGGCGATCAAGGACATCTTCGAGGCGACGCGCGCGATCTGCGAGCCGGCCGGCGCGCTGGCGCTCGCGGCGGCCAAGAAGACAGCGAAGAAGGGCGAGACCTACGCGTGCGTCATCTCCGGCGCGAACATGAACTTCGACCGCATCCGCTTCGTGAGCGAGCTCACCGAGACGGGCGAGGGGCGCGAGGCCGTGTTCGACTGCGCGATCCCCGAGCAGAAGGGCAGCTTCTCCAGGTTCATCAAGACGATCGGACGCCACAGCGTGACCGAGTTCAACTACCGCATGGGCGAGGGCTTCCTCGCGCACGTGTTCGTCGGCATATCGGTCAAGGACGTAGAGGAGCGCAAGGAGCTGCGCCGGCGCATCCGCGCGGCGGGGTTCCACAGCATCGACCTGACGGACGACACGCTCGCCAGGGAGCACGTGCGCTACATGGTCGGCGGAAGGTCCGCCTCCATCACCAACGAGGTCGTCTATGCGTTCGAGTTCCCGGAGCGTCCTGGCGCGCTGTACGACTTCCTCTCGGTGATCGCCGGACGGTGGAACATATCCCTCTTCCACTACCGCAACCACGGTGCGGACCACGGGAAGGTCCTCTGCGGATTCCAGGTCCCGAAGGAGGAGCGCGACGTCTTCGTCGCCGCGCTCGACGAGATCGGCTACAGCTACGTGGACGTGACGTCCGACCCGGCGTACAAGTACTTCCTCGGAAACAGGTCCGCCAGGACGTCGCGCGGAAAGTGAGGCTCCCATGGACGGCAGGAAGGCGACGAGCGAGCTTAAGCAGCTTCTTCTGATAACCCTCGCGTGCCTCGTCTATTCCGCGTCGTGGACCACGCTGATCCTTCCGTACGGCATCGTCTCCGGCGGCGTGGCGGGTCTCTCCAACCTCCTCTTCTACGTCACGAAGATACCGGTCGCAGTCACATACTCCGCCGTGAACCTGGTCCTTTTCGCCGCCGCGTTCAAGCTCCTGGGCTGGAAGTTCCTCGCGAAGACCATCTACGCGACCGCCGCGATATCGCTCTTCCTGTGGATCGGCGAGCGGCTCGTCACGGACCCCGCGACGGGCGAGCTCGTCAAGATACTCGAGGACGAGCGCTTCATGGCGATGCTGCTCGGATGCTGCATCTCCGGACTCTCCATCGCCGCGCTCTTCGCGTGCAGCGGCTCGAGCGGCGGGACGGACATCATAGCGGCCGTCGCGAACAAGTACTTCGACATGCCCGTCGGCATCGCGATGATCCTCATCGACCTGTTCATCATCGGAAGCGGACTCTTCATCCCGGAGCTTGGAACGCGCCTCGAGCGCGTCCGCTTCGTCGCCTTCGGCTTCTGCGCCATGGGCGTAGAGTGCATGACGATAAACTACGCGCTCAACATGCGCCGCAGGTCCGTCCAGTTCCTCATCTTCACCGACCGACATGAGGAGATGTCCAAGGCGATCGCGGACGCGACCGGCCACAGCATGACGCTCCTGGACGGACGCGGCTTCTACACGAAGAACGAGAAGAAGGTCATCTGCGTCCTCGCGTGGATGCGCGAAAGCCCGGTCATCTTCAAGATCATCAAGTCCGTCGATCCCGACGCCTTCGTCAGCCAGAGCCAGGTCATCGGCGTCTATGGCGAGGGCTTCAGCCGGAAGTAGGCTCCGCGAGGAGTGGCGCGGAGCTGTGTTTTTTGGTAAAATAGAAAGAAAATAAAACGAAAGGTGAACGCCATGCCGAGACTTCTTGACGATCCTTACCTGAAGCCCTACGAGGGCGCCATCCGCGGACGCGCCGAGCACGCCTACGCCCGCGCCGAGGAGCTCACGTGCGGAAAGGGCACCCTTGCCGGATGGGCGAGCGCGCACGAGTACTACGGACTCCACCGCGTGACGAAGCCGCGCTCGAAGAAGTGGAACTGGGTCTTCCGCGAATGGGCGCCCAACGCGACGAGCATGTGGCTCGTGGGCGACTTCTCCAACTGGAAGATCGATCCGCGCTTCGAGGTGTTCCGCATCCCGGGGACGGACACCTGGGCGCGCGAGATCGACGCGGACCTCATACGCCACGGCGACAACTACCGCCTCGAGATGCGCTGGGAGGGCGGCCACGGCGAGCGCATTCCGGCCTACGCGCGCTACGTCGTGCAGGACCCCAAGACGAAGCTCTTCAGCGCGCAGGTTTACGAGCCCGCCGAGCAGTACGTCTGGCGGAACAAGGCGCCGGCTAAGCCCAAGGACTTCGTTCCGTTCATCTACGAGGCGCACGTCGGCATGGCGGGCGAGGAGGAGAAGGTCTCCTCCTACACCGAGTTCCGCGACAGGATACTTCCGCGCATCAAGGCGGCCGGCTACAACACCGTCCAGCTCATGGCGATCATGGAGCATCCGTACTACGGCAGCTTCGGCTACCACGTCAGCTCCTTCTTCGCGGCGTCCTCACGCTTCGGCATGCCCAGCGAGCTCAAGAGCCTCATCGACACGGCGCACGGAATGGGCCTCAGGGTCATCATGGACCTCGTCCACTCGCACGCCGTCCGCAACGAGCGCGACGGGCTGAGCCTCTTCGACGGGACGGACTACCAGTACTTCCACTCCGGCCCCAAGGGATGGCACACCGCGTGGGACAGCCGCTGCTTCGACTACGGCAAGACCAACGTCATCCACTTCCTCCTCTCGAACTGCCGCTTCTGGCTCGACGAGTACCACTTCGACGGCTACCGCTTCGACGGCATCACGTCGATGCTGTTCTGGAACCACGGACTCGGCGACGCCTTCACCAACTACGGAATGTACTTCGACGGGTCGATGGACGACGACGCGTGGTGCTACCTCCAGCTCGCCAACCGCGTCATCCACGAGGTCGATCCCGACGCGATCACGATCGCCGAGGACGTCTCGGGCATGCCGGGGTGCGCCGCGCCCGCCGAGGACTGCGGCATCGGCTTCGACTACCGCATGGCGATGGGAGAGCCGGACTTCTGGTTCCGCCTCGCCGAGAAGGTCAGCGACGACGACTGGCCCATGGGCGGCATCTTCTGGGAGCTCACCAACAAGCGCGCCGAGGAGAAGGTCGTCAGCTACGTCGAGAGCCACGACCAGGCCCTCGTCGGCGGCAAGACGTTCTTCTTCCAGCTCGCGGACGCCGCGATCTACTGGGGGATGGCGAAGGACCAGCACGGACTCGAGGTCGAGCGCGCGATCGCGCTGCACAAGATGGCCCGCCTCGCCACGTGCGCGCTGAACGGCGGCGCGTACCTGGACTTCATGGGCAACGAGTTCGGGCATCCCGAGTGGATCGACTTCCCGCGCGAGGAGAACGGCTGGAGCTACCACCACGCCCGCCGCCAGTGGTCCCTGCGCGACGACCCGAACCTCCGCTTCAAGGCGCTCGGCGACTTCGACGAGGTTATGGTCAACGCCATCGCCGCCAACGTCGCGGCGCGCGGGAAGTCCGCCATGAAGCTCGCGGCCAACGAGCCGGACAAGGTTCTCGCGTTCGTGCGCGGAGACCTCCTCTTCGTCTTCAACTTCAACCCGACGAAGTCGTTCGAGGGGTACGGCGTCATGGTCCCGCCCGGGACGAAGTGGACGCGCCTCTTCGACACGGACGAGGAGCGCTTTGGCGGACAGGGCAAGATAGCGGCCGGACAGGAGTACGATCCCGTCGTCGTAGAGGACCGCGAGGAGCTCGTCCAGCAGATCAAGATGTACCTCCCCGCCCGCACGGCGACGGTGCTGAAGCGCAGGATGTAGGCTCCTTGAAAAAATCTTGTCAGATTCTCCGCCCGTGCGCGCCTAACAAGACGTAACCGCATGAAGCGGAGAAAGACAAGAGGTGAGAAAATGAACAGGAAAATGAAGAAAATCGCGGCAATCGCCGTTGTGGCGGTACTCGGCGCAGGCGTCTGCCACGCACGTCCGCACGGAGGCGGACACCGCCACGGAGGTCCGCGCCCCGCACCGGTCGTGCACCGTTCGGCCCCGCCGCCGGCGCACCACCATCACCACGGCCACAGCTCGTGGGGGCACGGCGGACGCAACTTCTGGCCCGGTTTCGTCGGCGGAGTCGTCGGCGGACTGCTGGTGGACTCGGTCGTCACGCCGCCGCCGGTGGTCGTGGCCCCCGCGCCGGTGGTCGTAACGCCGCCGGTCGTCGCGACGCCGACCTACGTCACGCAGAACGTGTGGGTCGAGGGCCGCTACATCGACCAGGTGCAGCCCAACGGGATCGTGGTCCGCGTATGGCAGCCCGGCCACTACGAGCAGCGGCAGGTGCTCGTCCAGTAACAAGATCGGAAGGGAAATGTGAAGACATTCGTAATTGCGATGGACAACGAGGCGCAGTGCGTCGTGGACAACATGACGGACGTGCGCGAGGAAAGAAGGTTCGGCCGCCGCGTGATACGCGGCGTGCTGAACGGCGAAGAGACCGTCGTGGCGGTCGCGGGGGTGGGAAAGTCCAACGCGGCCGCCGCGACGCAGCTTGCCATCCAGCTGACGGACGCGAAACGGATATTCAACGTCGGCGTTGCGGGCGGACTCGATCCGTCCATGCGCGTCGGGGACATATACGAGGTCTCCGACGCCGTACAGTACGATTTCGACCTGTGCCAGATAAACGGAACCGAGATGGGCACGCTGAACGAGCGCAAGACGCCGTTCATCCCGTGCGCGGCGGCGGGACGCTTCCCGTCCATGCGGCTCGGGACGGGCGACAGGTTCAACGACAGCGAGGCGGACACGGAGCTCCTCAAGCGGCTCGGCGTCCGCCTCCGCGACATGGAGGGCGGCGCGATGGCGCACGTGTGCGAGACGGCGGGGGTCGAATTCGTCTCGTGGAAGTGCGTCAGCGACGTCCACGGCTCCGGCTCCATGCCGGGACAGTACCTCGAGAATCTGAAGAAGTGCCTGGCGATATTGACGGACTTCGCCGGGACGCTGTGAACCGGTCCGTCGGCATCGCATCTTAAGAATCATCATGAAAGCCAGCAAGGAACTCAAGAAGTACATCGAAGAGGGCGGAAGCCTCGGATCTCTCGCGAAGCGTCCGAAGAAGCGCGCCGCAACGGAGGCGTTCCCCTGCGATCCCGCCGAGGTCTTCGAAATCCAGGTGACGGCGCTCGCGACGCGCCTGAGGCGCATCGGAGTGAGGGACGTGGTGATCGGCATATCGGGCGGACTCGACTCCGCCCTCTGCCTTCTCGTGGCGTACGGAGCCTTCGCCGCGCTGGGGCTCGACAAGTCCGGGATACACGTCTATACGATGCCGGGCTTCGGCACGACGCGGCGGACGAAGGGCAATGCGGACATGCTGTGCGAGGGGCTCGGACTCAAGCTGGAGACCATCGACATCACGAAGACCTGCCGCCGGCACCTGAAGGACATCGGACACGACGGCGTGACGCCGGACGTCACCTTCGAGAACGCGCAGGCGCGCATGCGCACGCTGATCCTCATGGACAAGGCGAACATGGTCGGCGGAATAGTCCTCGGCACCGGCGACATGAGCGAGATCGTCCTCGGATGGTGCACCTACAACGGCGACCACATGTCCATGTTCGGCGTCAACTCCGGCGTACCGAAGACCGTGGTGCGGAAGGTGTGCGGACTCTGGGCGGACGCCGTCCTGGACGGCGCGGACGCGAAGAGTCCGCTCAGGAAGTCCGCCAAGGCGATCAAGGACATCATCGCTACGCCCGTCAGCCCCGAGCTGGTGAAGGGACAGAAGACGGAGGACAAGATCGGACCCTACGAGCTCCACGACTTCTTCATCTGGAACTTCGTCGTCAACGGACTCGACCGCGCGGATCTCCTGGACGCCGCGAAGCGCTTCTTCAAGGGCGTCTATCCCGTCGCCCTGATAAGGAAGACGCTCGACACGTTCCTCTACCGTCTCGTGGCGCAGGCGTTCAAGCGCAACTGCGCGCCGGACGGGATCAAGGTCTTTCCATTCGAGTTTTCGCCGACAGGCTGGTGCATTCCGTCCGACATGCCGCGCGGAATACTCTGACAATGGCTATATTCGCCCGGATTTGATATAATCTTATATAATTTCACAAGATTCAAGGAGGTTCACAGATGCCCAAGCCCGTTTCCGTACTCCGCCTTCTGGCGGCAGCCCTCGCGTTCGCGCCGTTCGCGGCCATCGCCGCGTTCGAGGACATAACGTCCGAACGCTATCCCGACGCGGACGCCGTCCTCGTGGACGAGGTGTGCGAGACCGCGTACAACCCAGACGGCACGTACGTCACGACGTCCGAGGACTGGATCAAGGTCCTCACCGAGAAGGGCCGCCAGGACGAGGCCGTCCTCACGCTGCACTACAGCTCGCGCTATGCGAAGTCCGAGTTCACCTACGTCGGCATCATCGGCGAGGACGGCGTCGAGCGCGAGGTGGACGTGTCCGCGACGACGAAGGAGATGACGGACAACTCCTCCGAGAGCGAGAACATCTACGATCCGATGCAGCGCTGCATCATCTGCACGATCCCCGGACTCAAGATCGGCGAGACGATCCACTACTCCACGCGCCGCTCCGCGTTCAGCTCGCGCGTCGAGAACCAGTTCGCGGACATGGACGTCATGGAGTGGACATGTCCGTTCGTGAGCAAGACGCGCCGCATCCTGTCGCCCGCGTCGCGTCCCCTCGCCAAGATGGCGGTCCGCAATCCGATCGGCAACGTGACCGAGAGCCACGAGCTCCAGCCCGACGGCTCCACGCTCCACACGTGGACGGCGAAGAACTCTCCGCAGGCGTTCCCCGAGCCCAAGACCCCGCCGATCTACACGCTCCTCCAGACCCTCCGCGTCTCCACGGCGTCCGACTGGCGCGAGCTTTCCAGGTGGTACTGGGACCTCTGCGCGCCTCATCTTGAGAAGACGACGGCGGAGATGACCAACCAGGTCGAGACCGTCGGACGCGACATCGCCAAGCTGTACAAGTGGGTCGCGCAGGAGATCCGCTACATGGGCCTCACGCTCGAGGACACCTCCCCGGGCTACGCCCCGCACGACGTGGACGTCACCTTCGACAACCGCTACGGCGTCTGCCGCGACAAGGCGGGGCTCCTCGTCGCCATGCTCAGGATCGCCGGATTCGAGGCGTTCCCAGTCCTCATCCACAACGGAGCGAAGATGGACGAGGAGGTTCCCTCTCCCTACTTCAACCACGCCATCGTGGCGGTCCGCGCGCCCGGCGACCCTGCCGCCAACAAGGACGGCTTCATCCTCATGGATCCGACGGACGAGTCGAGCCGCGAGCTCTTCCCGGCCTACCTCAGCAACTGCTCCTACCTCGTCGCGACGCCCGAGGGCGAAGGGCTCCACACCTCCCAGGTGCCGACGGCCGAGGCCAACTCCGTGCGCGTCTCCTCGAAGGGCGTCCTCGAGAAGGACGGCTCGCTCGTCATGGAGACGACGGCCCGCTTCCTCGGCGTCAACGACAACACCTACCGCAGCGTGCTCCTGCGCCAGACGGTCGAGGAGCGCCGCAAGCTCTTCGAGCGCATCGTGAGGAACATCGCGCCCGGCTCCGAGCTCGTCTCCTTCGACGTCTCCCCGCGCGACCTGCGCGAGACCGAGAGCGAGCTCTCCGTCAGGCTCGTCTTCCGCGCGCCGGAGTCGCTCCTCGAGGGCGAGACGCGCGACGAGCTCGTCATCCCCATGCTCTCGCGCGTGTTCGGCACCGCGAACTGGCTCCTCGACGGCTCCACTGCCCTCGAAAGCCGCCGCTTCCCGCTCGTCGTCGATTCCACCGCGATGGTTGACGACCGCGTGGAGATCGAGCTCGGGGACGCCGTCGGCGCTCCGCTCGCGGTCCCCGAACCCGTCGCCATCGACGGCTTCTACGAGTACTCCAGGTCGTTCGGCATCCAGGGCCGCACTCTCGTCGCGACGCGCCGCCTCGCCGTCAACGCCGTAGAGTTCTCGCCCGACGAGTACCAGGAGGTGCGCGAGCGCGTCAAGCGCGTCGAGGCCGCCGAGCGCGAGCGCGTCGTCTTCGCAAAGGACGGACTCGCCGACGCCGACGTGCGCGTGAGGCTCAACTCCACGGACTACGTCCTCACCGGACCCGGCACCTGGACCGTCACCAACAGGGTCGTCAAGGAGATCCTCACCTACAACGGAAAGAAGTCGTCCTCCGAGCTCAAGTTCGCCTACAACCCGCTCGTCAAGTCCGTCGAGCTCGTCTCCGCGACGGTCTCGAACCCAGACGGACGCATCGCCGCCGTCGGCGAGAAGGAGAAGAACGAGTTCGACTGCGGCTGGGCGGCCTCCGCGCCGCGCTATCCCGCGTCCAAGCAGCTCGTCGTGAACCTTCCGTCCGTCGAGATCGGAAGCATCATCTCCTACGTCGTCGTCACCACCGTCAAGGACGCGCCCGCGCCGTTCCGCGCCTCGTGGACGTTCGACACCAAGGAGCCTGCGGACGTCATTTCGGTCAGGTTCACGGACCTCGTGAGCGGCGAGCGCTGGAGCCGCGAGGTGAAGAACCCCAAGCGCATCGCGCGCGAGGCGATGCAGCCCGACGCCAGGCTGTGGCGCGACGTCGAGATCGTCACCAGGGGCGACTTCGCGACCGCCGCGAAGAACCTCTCCCGCGCGGCGGACGTCGCTCCGCTCGCCGAGGGCGAGGCCTTCGAGGAGGCGATCGGCGCGTTCGGCGTCGAGGCGAAGATCGCGTGCGTCAGGAACTGGATGGCGAAGCACGTGCGCGTCGCGGGTCCCTCGCTCTACGAGGTGCCGCTCGATGCGCAGCTCACGGACCCCGCCGCCGTCCTGCGCGAGCGCTACGGCACGCGCCTCGACTACGTCCGCGCGATGTGCGCGGTCCTCAAGGGCGCCGGACTCGACGCGTCCGTCGTCTTCGCCGCGGCGGACGCCGGGGACGATCCGCGCATCTCGCACATGGACCTCGACCAGTATCCGAACGTCGCGATGTTCTCGGTCGCGCTCTGCCGCGTCCGCGTGAAGACGGGCGGCTTCCTCGGGTTCGGCGCGAAGACGACGGACTACTTCGTCGGCATCGAGAACGAGTACACGCCCGTCGGCTCCACGCCCTACGTCGATTGCCACTACATCGACCCCGCCACCGGCGACATCGAGCTCGTCGAGCCGTCCGACGCAGGCTTCCGCGCCAGGAAGTCCGAGACCTACGAGATCGGCGTGCGCGAGAACGGCGCGATCGACGTGGACTACACGGCCCAGACCTGGGGCTCCGCCGTCGGCGCGTTCCGCAAGAACTACGCCGAGATGCTTCCCGAGGACCGCAGCCGCCACTTCCAGGAGCTGCTGGGCGACATCTCGCAGGCCGCCACCGCGACGCAGGATCTCGTCACGGACACGGACTCGTATCCGGCCAAGCTGACGTTCAGCGCGTTCGTGCCCGACTACGCCGTCGTCGCGGACGGCTCGATCACGCTCAACATCCCGATGCTCGCGGCGAACCTCTTCCCGCTCACCGGGTCCGTCAGGAAGACGCCCATCGGAATCGGATCGAAGGATCCCGGCGAGCTCAGGATCAGGATCGTGTTCCCCGAGGGATACACGGCGGTCGAGCACCTTCCTGACAACTACCGCTTCGACAACCCGGAGGTTCCCGGAATCGAGTGGTACGACTTCAGCGTGATGTCCGAGACGGACGATAAGGGCAGGCTCGTCGTGACGCTCTGGCGCGAGACGAAGGACTGCGTCGAGTCGTCCGTCGGACGCGACTTCTTCGCGCTCCTCAAGGACTGGTCCCGCATCGGCGCGAGCCGCGCGAACAGGACGATCGTCGTCAGGCGCGCCGAAGGAAAGTGAGTCGGACGATGAAGACGTTGCAGCTCGTCCCGGCGATGGAGCAGGGCGGCGTCGAACGCGGCGTCGTCGAGGTAAACCGCGTGCTCGTCGCCGAGGGATGGGAGAACGTCGTCGTGTCCGCCGGCGGAAGGCTGGCGGACGAGATAGTGCGCGACGGCGGACGCCACGTCGTGGCGGACGTCAAGTCCAAGAATCCGCTCACCTTCTTCCGCCGCGCCTCTAAGCTCCGCGACATCCTTGCCGCCGAGCGTCCGGACGTCGTGTGCGCGCACTCGCGCGTCCCGGCTTGGCTCTTCCGCCGCGCCGCGCGCGGAATGCGCATCCCGTGGATCACCTTCGCGCATGGCGCGAATTCGATCTCGCCGTATTCCCGCGTCATGACGTACGGCGACCTCGTCGTCACGCCGTCGCGCTACATCGCGGACTACCTGAAGTCCGCCTACGGGACCCCCGAGTCCGTCATGCGCGTAATCCCGCGCGCCATCGACCGCGCCCGCTTCGATACGGACCGCCTCGACCGCGCGTTCATGGAGGCGAAGCGCGCGGAGTGGGGGACGGACGGACGCTACGTCGTCATGGCCGTCGGACGCATCACGCAGCTCAAGGGCTACGACGTCCTCGCGCGCGCGGTCGCGCTCCTCAAGGCGCGAGGATTCCGCTCGCCGGACGGGCGTCCGCCGAGGCTGGTCTTCGTCGGCGAGGCGGAGGAGCTGAGGAAGGACGTCGAGACGTCGCTCAAGGCGCTCGTCGCCGAGCTGGGGCTTTCGGACGACGTGGTCTTCGCGGGGAACCAGCAGAAGGTCGCGGAGTGCATGTCGCTTGCGGACGTCTTGGTGTCGTCCAACGTGAGGAAGCCGGAGGCGTTCGGACGCTCCATGGCCGAGGCTCTCGCGATGGGGCGTCCCGTCGTGGCGCGCGCGTTCGGCGGAGCGCTGGACGTCGTGCGCGACGGGACGGACGGCGTGCTGGTCCGCGGCGCGGACGACGCCGACTGGTCCGCGCTCTTCGCGGACGCGCTGGAGCGCTGCGCGGGGCTGCGCTTCGGCGACCTGCGCGCGGACGCGCTGGAGCGCTTTTCTTTCGAGAGGATGGCGGCATCCACGCTCGCCGCATACCGCGAGGCGGCCGCCATGCCGGTCGGCGGCAGGTGAGCGCAAGGCTGCTTGAAAACCAGGAGGTCGATATGGAGAAAAGGAATCTATCGTGGCTGACGGGTCCGGCGCTCTTCGTCGCGCTGCTCGCCGCGCTTCTCGTGACTTGGGCGGCGATGGAGCCGTCCGCCCTCATCTCGGCCTTCGACCGTGGCGGATACTCCCCGTTCGAGCTTGCGACGATCCCGTTCTACCTCGCGATCGTCCCGTTCGTCTGGTGGAAGTGTCCGTTCTCCGGCTCCCGCCGCCGCCGCACGATCCTCTGCGCGATGGTGAGCGTCGTCGCCGTCATGGCCGTCGTCAAGGAGCTGGACCTCCACAACGCCGCGCTCCACATGCTCTATCCCGACTTCGTCGGCGACAACGGCTCGCTCCTTCCGGGACTCTTCAAGCCGAACGGCAAGCCGCTCACTGGAACGCCGTTCAAGATGCGCGTGCTCACCAACGGCGCCGTTCCGTTCGGGATGAAGTTTGCGATCGTCTTCTACTTCGCCGCGTTCTTCGGAACGTTTGCGGCCGGGTTCGCGTATCTCGGCGTCACTTGGATCAAGGGCGTGTTCGCCCTCGATCCGGCGTCGTGGGCATGGGGCTGCTTCGGCGGCAGCGGCGTGGTCGTGCAGATTGCGGACAGGCTTCCGGCGTGGCTTGACCACGCGCACGGACTCGACAAGCACGCCGAAGGGGGCGCGAGCGCGGCGTCCGCCCTCTGCACCTGCCTCGAGGAGGGCGGCGAGCTGATGATAGCCGTGTTCGCGCTGCTGACGATATGGCTCGGACACAAGGCGCTTGGCGGAGGGCGCGGGGAATGAAGCGCGTTAGCGTGGACGACCTGCGCCTCAAGGCGGACGAGCTGATGCAGAAGGCCATCGAGCTCAAGAGCGCCATCGAGCTGAAGTCCCCCGAGGAGCTCCGCCGCGCCACGGAGTATTCGGTGCGCGGGTTCCGCGCGGTCCTCTTCGGCGAGAAGGCGTTCCGCACGGACCTCGTGGTCTTCGCGATCTGCACGGCGGTCGCGTGCTTCCTGCCGGTCTCGTGGTGCGAGCGCGCGGTCATGGTCTATACCGTGTTCATGGCGCTCGTCGCCGAGATAATAAACACTGCGATAGAGACCACGGTCGATCGCATCTCCACGGACTACAACGAGCTTTCCGGACGCGCGAAGGACATCGGCAGCGCGTGCGTGTTCGTCGCGTTCTTCGGCGCGGGCGTCACATGGTTCATCATACTCCTCGGCGAGGCGATCGAGCGCGGATGGATCGCCGCCGCCATGCGCTGGCTGCCGGGAGGTCCGTCGCCGTGATGGCCGCGGTCAAGCTCGCGACGATCCTCGTCGCCGCCGCGCTCATGTTCGCCGCGGCCGTCCGCAGGCGCGAGTGGCGAGGCGGACTGCTTCTCGTAGCGTGCGTCTTCCTCGCCGGCGCGGCGCAGGAATGCGAGGCGGCGTTGAGCCCGGTCTTCCCCGGACTTCGCGAACCCGAGACGCCGCTCACCGTCGCGTTTCTCGTACTCGGCGTGGCGCTGGCCGTATGGCATCGCGGATCGACTGCTGTCGGAATCCGCGCGATCTGGAAGAACAGGCGCCTTCCGCTTCTCGTCTGGGGCATACTCCTCATATCGATCCTTCCGAACGTCGCCAAGGCGAAGTTCGTCTGGGAGGCGGTGTCTTCGCTCGAGACCGGCACCCACGACGTCCGCGAGGTCGCCGAGGCGGCCTCCGAGACGCTCGGCTGCCTGCTTCTGCTAAACTGGGCGGTCCTGTTCCTGAAGGACAAGTGGCGCGTCCTCGTCGCGCGCGTCCCGTCCGCGCACGAGCATCTCCTCTTCGAGCACGAGCTCGTCGAGGTTGGACGCGGCTCGCGCCGCGTCTGCTACAGGGTCGGCGACACCGGCTTCTGCGCGAAGTTCTACATTCCGCCAGAGCAGTGCGGCGCGGACCGCATGAAGGCGTCCATCCGCCGCGAGATACGCCGCCGCCGATTCTCCCGCCTGACGAATTCGTCCAGCCAGGAGGTTTACGTCTATGAGCGCTTCCGCCACGACATGCCCGAGGAGATCCGCTCGCGGATGCCTCCCGTGTGCGAGCGCGTGCGCCATCCGAAGTGGGGCTGGGGCGTCCTTGAGACGTACTACACCAACCCCGACGGAACGGCGATCATCCCGTACAGGCGGGAGATCGCGCGGCAGGGGTCGGAGTCCGTCAAGAACGCTATATACCGCGAGGCGCGCATCATGCTGCGGGAGCTGATCCGCGTCGCCGCCCCGTTCCACGAGCCGGGGAACTTCCACGTCCTGCTCGGCGCGGACGGGTCGGTCTCGCTCAAGCTGATAGACTTCGAGCCGGACTCGAAGACGTTCATCCAGTTGGAGTCCGTCATTCCGGCGCTCCAGCGCGCGAAGCTGAGGCGCAAGGCGACGCGCTTCCTGGAGGAGCTGCGCGAGAAGTACGGCGTGACGGAGTCCGTCGCCACGGAGATCGGATAGATGAAGGATTGCGAATTCAGCGTCGATGGGCTCAGGGCGCTCCTAGAGGAGAGGCTCGGCGGCGGACTGCGCCGGTTCGAGATGGTTACGGAATGCTCCCGTCCGGAGAACTTCCGCGTCGAAACGGCGTCCGGCGAGAGGCTCCTCGTCAAGTGCGTCCCGCCCGAGCGCGGCAGGATACGCTACTTCCGAGACTACTTCCTTCCGCATCTCGTCGCGCTCAGGGACGTGCCGTGCGCGGTCCGACTCTCCCACGGACCCTGGGACTTCGGCGGTTGCGTCGTCGTCGCGCTCGCGTGGTGCGCTGGCGGGCGCGTCATGCCGGACCGGCTCACCCCCGCGCAGGAGGCGTCGCTCGTCAAGGGCTACGCGCAGCTTTCGGACGCCATGCAGCGCGCCGGGGCCGTCCTCGAGCCGCGCGACAACGTGGCGGTCCGCGCCGAGGCGCTGCGGCTCCTCTCCGGTCCAGGATGCGGGGCGCTGCGCCGCTTCGTTGAGCGCGACATGCCGTCCGATGCGATGTCCTACGATCCGAAGCGCATGAAGGTCATCCACGGCGACTTCCACCACGGCAACGTGCACTTCGACGGCGACGCGCTCGCGGGCGTGATGGACTTCGAGGACTTCCGCACGGGATACCCGGCGGACGACTGGGTGCGCTACGTCGTGTGCGGCGCGGAGCACCTTAAGTGGTTCGACTTCGCCGGACGCCGCAGGCTGCTCGCGCTGTTCGCGCGCCTCCTGCCGCTAGCGCCGGCGGACGAGTGGCGTGAGGCGGTGGACGGGCTTCTCGTGCGCAAGATATGGCGGCGCTTCTCGCGCCGGAAGGGCCCGGCCGCCTGGCTTGCGCTGAACCTGCGCTTCCGCCTCGGATTCTACATGCGCCTTCGCGCGCTCATCGCGGCGCACGCCGTCGGAGAGGAGAAACGTAAATGAGCATTGCATATCCGATCCTCTACATCGCCCTGATGGCGTTCCTGCCGCTCGTGTTCTCGACGGCGCGCTCTATGAGCCGCGAGAAGCTGCGCGACCGCGTGTTCATGAAGACCGTCGGCAAGGACTACCTCAGGACGTTTCCGACCGTCGCGCTCGTGTCGCTTCCGCTCGTCGCCTTCCCGCAGTTCGCGCGCGCCTACTTGATCGCGCTCCATCTCGTCTTCATGTGGATGGTCATCATGGAGATCGGACACGTCTGGCTCTTCGGCGCGCGCATGGGGCTCAACACGTTCTACTCGCTGTTCGTGACGAACATGAAGGAGACGGCGGAGTACATCAGGAACAACCAGACGAAGGCGCAGTGGGCGCTCATTCTCGCGATATACCTACTCCCGCTCGCCGCGCTGTGGTTCATCCGTCCCGTCGTCTTCGATCCGCCGTGGACGCGCTCCGCATGGGGCGGCGCGCTCGCCGTCATAGCGATCCCGCTCATCCGCAACTTCTTCAAGAAGGGCGCGAAGCACAAGCCGAGCTACGTCCTCAATCCGTTCGTCAGCGTCTTCTACCACTACGTCCTCTACCGCCGCCAGTACGGCGCGCTCAAGCGCCAGATCGAGGCGCACGCCGCCCCGAAGTTCGAGGGTTTCACGTCCGAGATCCCGGCGGACGTCCGCGAAACACACGTCGTCTGCATCGGCGAGAGCTCCAACGCGATGCACCACTCCTACCACGGCTACGCGCGGCGGACGAACGAGTTCACGGACGGGCTCGGCGACGTCGTCTCCGTGCGCGGCGTCCGCTCGCAGTACGCGCAGACGCTTCCGAGCCTGGAGAAGACGATCACCTTCGCGACGGACGCCGAGCCGGGGCTCCTCTACTCGAAGGGCTCGATCGTCGATTACTTCAAGGACGCCGGGTTCAAGGTCTTCTGGCTCTCCAACCAGTACGCGCTCGAGGACACGGCGATCACCGCGATGGCGGGGCACGCGGACGTCAGGAAGTGCTTCAACTTCAGCTCGATGAAGGGCTTCGAGACGGCCGGCTACGACGGAACGCTTCTCCCCGAGTTCAAGCGGACGCTCGAAGACCCCGCGCCCAAGAAGGTGATCTTCCTCCACATGATCGGCTCGCACTCCGCCTACGTGAACCGCTATCCCGCGGAGTTCAGCCACTTCCGCGGCGCCGCGCCCGGCAAGGAGCACCTCTCGTCCGCCGCTACGGAGATGCTGAACACGTACGACGACTCGATCCGCTACACGGACTGGGTGATCGCCGAGTTCGTTAAGGCCCTGAAGGAGCGCGGCGGGACGGACGCCGAGTCGCTCGTCTATTTCTCCGACCACGGCGAGGACTGCTACGACACGACGGACGGGAAGATACTCGGACACTCCCAGCTCGCGAACCTGCCCATGACCTCCGTCCCGCTCCAGGTCTGGGTGTCGCCGAAGCTGAAGTCGCTCCGCCCGGCGTTCGTCGCGCGCCTCGCGAAGCCGAAGCCCGAGTACAGGCTCGAGGACATGATCCACACGATGATCGACCTGTCCGGACGCGACAATCCCGATTTCGTGCGTGAGAAGTCCGTGTTCGGCCCCTGATCCGCATGTTTGCGAAGAGATGGAATCGCGTAGCCAGCATCGTCCAGTCAGGGTCGCCCTCGTCGGCGACGTCTCGCTCGAGCTGATCGCGCCGTACTTCCGCGAGGCCGGATACGAGACCTACGTCCCGGCCGGATTCGGCGCGTGGCGACAGGAGTTGCTGGATGCCGGTTCCGGGCTCCGGCGCTTCGCCCCCGATTTCGTCTTCGACGTGACGGCGCGCGACGCGGCGCTGGCGGACGAGGTTCCGGGCTTCTTCGACGAGCGGATGCGCAAGCTGGCGTCCATGCCGTACTCCCTCGACGGGATCCATGCGATAGTCGATGAGTTCGAGTTCTTCCGCCGCTCCGCCCCCAAGAAGGCGCTGGCCGTGGATGCGGACAACACGCTCTGGCGGGGGATACTGAGCGAGGACGGGGCGGACGCCCTGGTTCCGTGCGTCGCGTTCCAGAAAGGGCTCCTCGAGCTGCGCCGGAAGGGCGTCATCCTCATCCTGCTCACCAAGAACGATCCTTCCGAAAGCTTCATGCGTCCGGACATGCCGCTGAAGGACTCCGACTTCGCGGCTCGCCGGATCAACTGGGCGCCGAAGGCGGGGAACCTCGTAGAGGCGTGCCGCGAGCTGAACATCGGCGTAGATTCGGTGGTCTTCGTGGACGACAATCCGCACGAGCGCGCGCAGATGGAGGCGCATCTTCCTGAGGTGGCGGTCGCGCCGTGGCGCGGATGGGAGGGCGGCGCCGACCGCGCGGACGCGGAGGCGCGGCAGCTGCTGAGGCGGCTGGAGGAGTATTTCTTCGCCGGAGCAGGCGCGACGGACGAGGACAGGCTGAGGGCGGACGACTACACCGCGGCGGCGCGCCGCGAGGAGCTAAGGAGGTCCATCGGCTTTGCGGACGCCGGGGAGTACCTGGAAAGCCTCGGACTCCATGTGCGTCCGTCATTGGCGGCGTCCGGGGACATTCCGCGCCTGGCGCAGATGGCCGGGAAGACCAACCAGTTCAACGCGACTACGCTCAGGCGGACGGCGGACGGGTTCGCAGCGCTCCTGTCCGATCCCGGCAAGCGCGTCTTCGTCTTCCGCGCCGGCGACAGGTTCGGCGAGCAGGGGATAGTATGCTACATCGTGGCGGACGTCGAGGCGCGGCGGATAACGGACTTCGTGATGAGCTGCAGGGCGATGGGCCGGACGCTGGAGCACTTCGCGCTGAACCATGTGGCGGACGCGCTGGGGTTCCGTCCGGAGCTCTACTACGAGCCGACGGCGAAGAACGGTCCGTTCAAGGCGTTCCTGGACTCGCTTCCGGCCTCGTCCGGCCCCTTGCCGACGCGCTACCGTAAAATGGAGGATTGAAATGGCGGAACTTAACGAGACTCCGCGGGGAAACCGCATACACATAGCGTTCTTCGGACTGCGCAACGCCGGGAAATCGACGCTTGTCAACGCGTTCACCGGACAGCAGCTCGCAATCGTCAGCGACGTGGCGGGGACGACGACGGATCCGGTTTCGAAGTCGATGGAGATACTTCCGCTGGGTCCGTGCGTGGTCACGGACACTGCCGGGCTCGACGACACGGGCGAGCTGGGCGGGATGCGCGTGAGGAAGACGCTGGACGTGCTGGCCACGACGGACATTGCGGTCTGGGTGGCGACGGACGATGCGGCGGACGCGGCGCAGTTCAAGGTGCTTTCGGACGACTGCGCGCGGAGGGGCGTAGCGCTTCTCGTCTATCGGCGCGGCGAGCCGGTGGAGGGACTCAAGGAGCGGATCGCGGCGGTCAAGGTGTCCGACGTTCCCCCGCCGCTCCTGGACGGACTCGTCAAGTCAGGAGACTGCGTCGTCTGCGTATGTCCCATCGACGAAAGCGCGCCTAAGGGGCGGCTCATACTTCCGCAGGTCCAGCTCATCCGCGAATGCCTCGACCTGGGCGCGACATGCGTCGTCTGCCAGCCGCCTCAGCTTGCGGAGTCGCTGGAAAGGGCGGGCGCTGGGGCGCTGGTCGTGACGGATTCGCAGGCGTTCGGGGAGGTCAGGCGGACGATCGAGGGCAAAAATGCGCGTCTTACCTCGTTTTCGATACTTTATGCGCGCCAGAAGGGCGATTTGTCGGAATATTTGAAGGGGTTGGAGGCGATAAAGTCGCTGAAGGACGGCGACAGGGTGCTTGTTGCGGAAGGCTGCACGCACCATCGCCAGTGCAACGACATCGGGACGGTTAAGATTCCGAAGGCGCTGAAGAAGATGACGGGGCGCGAGCTTGCGTTTTCGTTCGCGAGCGGCGGGGCGTTCGACCTGGAGAAGGACGGTCCGTACGCACTGGCCGTGCAGTGCGGCGGGTGCATGCTGACGCGGCGGGAGGTGCTGCGTCGGATGGCGCGATGCCGCGCCGCGGGGGTGCCGGTAGTCAACTACGGGATGCTTCTTGCCCACGCCAACGGCATCCGGGATGTGCGTCCTGACGCGCTTGTAGGGGTCCGCTGACGCTTTTTTGGCGTCCAACCGTTCATTTTCGTCATTTTTTATCATTTTCCCCATTGCGCGTTCCTGCGTTTTTTGATACAATATCAGATAATTCTTGCAAAAGAAGGGTTGCGATACGGGCGAGTAGATCCCGTCGCGTCGCAACCGTTGAGCCAAGCTCGCGGTTGCCGGTGCAGTCGCGAGCCTGTTTTTTGCGGGGATTGCTGGGCTGAAACCCAGTCGCGAGCGAGGCGCCGCAGCGGGCCTCGCGCGCCAACGGGACGTGCGTTCCCGAGCGCGTACTTCGCGACCGTAGAGGTCCAGGAAACGAAGGGACGAGCCGAGGTGAAAGGCGCCGAGGCGAGTCGAAACTGAAAGAAAAGCAAAGGAAACGACAAAATGCAGCAGCAGAGAGTCCGCATCCGCCTCCAGGCCTACGATCACAGGGTCCTGGACCAGGCCGTCGGTGGCATCATCGACACGGCCCGCGGCACGGGTGCTCAGGTCGTGGGGCCGATTCCGCTCCCGACCCGTGTCGAGCGTTTCACGGTGAACCGTTCGCCGAACGTCGACAAGAAGTCCATGGACCAGTTCGAGATGCGCACGCACAAGCGCCTTCTCGACATCGTCAATCCGACGGCCCAGACGATCGATGAGCTCAAGAAGCTCAACCTTCCGGCCGGCGTCGATATCACCATCAAGGTCTGATTGGAGGTCTGAGATGGAAGGATTGATCGGCAAGAAGGTCGGAATGACCCAGGTTTACGACGAAGGCGGCAAGCGCACGACTGTTACCGTCATCGAGGTCGGTCCCTGCCCTGTGGTGCAGGTGAAGACGGCCGAGAACGACGGCTACGTCGCGGCGCAGCTCGGCTTCGGCGAGCAGAAGGTGCAGCGTCTGACGAAGGCGGTCGCGGGTCACCTCAAGAAGACGGGCGGTCTCGAGGGCGGCGTCAAGGTCCTCAAGGAGTTCGCCCTCGACGACGGCGAGCAGGTCAAGGTCGGGGACGTCATCACGGTGGCGAACTTCGAGGGCTGCAAGTACGTTGACGTGACGGGCACGACGAAGGGCCGCGGATTCGCGGGCGTCCTCAAGCGCTACAACTTCGCGGGCGGCAACATGACGCACGGCGGCCACTCCAAGCGCCGCACGGGCGGCCTGGCGGCGCGCGACCTCCCCGGCTGGATCGAGAAGGGCAAGAAGATGCCCGGCCACATGGGCGACGTCAGCCGCAAGGCGCAGAACCTCGAGGTGGTGCAGATCCGTCCCGAGGACAACGCGATCCTCGTGAAGGGTTCGATCCCCGGCGCCCGCAACGGCACGGTGATCGTCCGCAAGTCCCTCAAGAACAACGTGATCGCCTTCAAGGCGAAGAAGGGGGCTAAGTAACCATGAAGAAGATCGACATTACCGTTGACCAGGCGCAGCTCACGCTCGACAAGGGCGAGCAGGCGGTCAAGGACGCGGTCACCGCGATCCGCAACGCGATGCGCGCGGGCACGGCCTCCACGAAGGGCAAGGGCGAGGTCGCCGGCTCGAACAAGAAGCCGTGGAAGCAGAAGGGCACGGGCAACGCCCGCGCCGGATTCCGCCAGAGCCCGGTGTGGCGCGGCGGCGGCGTCGCGCACGGCCCGAAGCCCCGCGACTTCTCGCAGAAGATCAACAAGAAGGTCATGAAGCTCGCGTTCGCGCGCGCCCTTTCGGACAAGATCGTCGCCGGCGACGTCATCGTCGTGGACGAGTTCGCGTTCGAGGCGCCGAAGACGAAGCTCATGGCGGCGTTCCTCAAGACGCTCGGCGTGGACCGCACGGCGGTCGTCGTGCAGAAGGACGTGGACGACACGACTCTTCTCGTGACGTCGAACCTTCCGCGCATCGACTACTCCACGGCGCAGGCGCTGGACGTCTATACCGTGATGGCCAACCGCAAGATCGTCTGCGACAAGGCCGGATTCGACGCGCTTCTCGCGCGCATCGCCAAGTAAGGAGATGGAGCCATGACGAAGGAAATCATCAAGAAGGTTCTCATCACCGAGAAGGGCACGAGGCTCAACGAGCAGAACCGCTACCTCCTCGAGGTCGCGACGGACGCCACGAAGCCCCAGATCGCCGAGGCCGCCGAGAAGAAGTACGGCGTGCACGTCCTCGCGGTCCGCACCATCAACGTCAAGGGCGGTCTTCGCTACATCCGCGGCACGCGCCGCGCGGTTACGGAGCCCACCTACAAGAAGGCGGTCGTCACGGTCAAGGCCGGCGAGCGCATCGAGCAGGTCTGAGGAGACTGAGAAATGGCACTTAAGAAATACAACGCCCGTTCGTGCGGCATGCGCTTCCGCGAGTCCGCCACGTTCGAGGAGATCACCGAGAAGAAGCCGGTGAAGAGCCTGACGAAGGCCGTCCGCAAGACCGCGGGCCGCAACAACCAGGGCCGCATCACGACGCGCCACCACGGCGGCGGAGCGAAGCAGCGCATGAGGATCGTCGATTTCAAGCGCGTCAAGTTCGGCGTCGAGGCGACGGTGAAGGACATCGCGTACGATCCCACGCGCAGCGCGTACCTCGCGCTGATCGAGTACACGGACGGCGTGAAGAGCTACATCCTCGCCCCTGACGGGCTGAAGGTCGGCATGAAGGTCTGCAGCGGACCCAAGGCCGAGGCGACGGTCGGCAACTGCCTGCCGCTCGCGCAGATCCCGCTCGGGCTGTTCGTGCACGCGATCGAGCTCGTCCCGGGCCAGGGCGCGAAGGTCGGCCGCTCTGCCGGCAACGCCTGCCAGATCATGGCGCGCGACGGCAACACGGTCACGCTGAAGATGCCCTCGGGAGAGGTCCGCATGTTCAACGGCCGCTGCCTTGCGTGCGTCGGCACGGTCGGCAACAAGGACTGGGGCTCCATCAAGCTCGGCAAGGCGGGACGCAAGCGCTACCTCGGCATCCGTCCGACGGTCCGCGGCGTCGCGATGAACCCGGTTGACCACCCGATGGGCGGCGGCGAGGGCCGTACGTCCGGCGGCAGCCATCCGCGCTCCCCGTGGGGCCAGCTCGCGAAGGGCGGAAAGACCCGCGCGAAGAGGAAGGCCTCGAACAAGGTTATCGTCAAGAGGAGGAAATAACACATGTCGCGTTCTCTCAAGAAGGGACCGTACGTGGAGGA
>JAGCFB010000002.1 GCA_017650345.1 Kiritimatiellia bacterium
GAAGAAGCGCCTCGAGGCCAGCGAGGGCGCGCTGACGTTCACGGAGTTCTCCTACCAGATCCTGCAGGGCAACGACTTCCTGCACCTCTACGACGCGTTCGGCTGCACGATGGAGGTGGGCGGCGCGGACCAGTGGGGCAACATCACGGCCGGCACGGACCTGGTCCACAGGATGCGCGGCAAGACTGCCTACGGACTCACCTTCCCGCTGCTTCTCGACTCGTCCGGACGCAAGTTCGGCAAGAGCGAGGGCAACGCGCTGTTCATGGACGCGTCCATGACGAGCGTCTATGACTGGTACCAGTACTTCCTCAGGGCGGCGGACGCGGACGTGATCCGCTACCTGAAGGTGTTCTCGCTCCGCTCGCTGGAGGAGATCGCCGACCTCGAGCGCCAGATGAAGGAGAAGCCCGAGGCGCGCATTCCGCAGAAGGCGCTCGCTGAGGAGCTGACGAGGCTCGTGCACGGCGAGGAAGGGCTCAAGACCGCCCTCGGCGCTACGCAGACGCTCTTCGGCGGAGACGTCGCCGGAAAGGGCGCGGACGAGCTGGAGACGATCTTCAAGGACGTCAAGTCCGCCGAGCTCGCGAAGTCCGCCGTCGTCGGCCAGCCCGTCTTCATCGTCGCCGCCACGGCCGGGATGTTCAAGTCCAACGGCGAGGCCCGCCGCATGGCGCAGCAGGGCGGACTCTCCCTGAACGGCGCGAAGGTGGACGACAAGCGCGTCTTCGGCGAGGAGGACCTCGTTGACGGACGCGTCGCCGTCCTCAGGCAGGGCAAGAAGAACAACTTCCTCCTGAAGGTCGGGAAGTCCGAGGGCTGAGGGTCGCAAGCCGGGAAGGACGCACTGTTGAAGACAATCGAGAGATACGTTTTCGGATCCTTCCTGACGAGCTTCCTGCTCGCCTTCCTCGTGCTTTCCTTCGTGCTGACGATCGCTCTCATGGTGCAGATCGTCGGCTACATCCTTGACGGCGTCTCCATGAAGCTCGTCGGCGAATTCGCGCTGGTGAGCTTCCCTGAGACGCTGCAGTGGACCGTTCCGCTCGCGCTGCTCGTCTCCAGCGTGCTCGTATTCTCGCGGCTCTCGGCGGACAGCGAGGTCGCGGCGATGCGCGCGTGCGGCGTGAACCTCCTGTCCGTCATGAAGTGGCCCGTCCTCTTCGCCCTCGCCTGCTCGCTCGTGAGCGCCTGGGTGAACAACGAGATCGTCCCGCGCGAGCACGAGGTCCGGCGCAACCTGAAGTCCAAGGTCTCAGTCGATACCGGCATCGACCTCCTCGAGCCAGGACGCTGGATAGACGACTTCCCGAGGATGAAGATATACTTCGCCCGCAAGGAGGGGAACTGGATCTACGACCTCAACGTCATGGACTACACCATGACGAACGGACTGAGCCGGACGATCACCGCGTCCAAGGCGCTCGTGAAGGGCGAGGGGCGCGACGTGACGCTCGACCTCTACGACATGACCGTGAACCCCATCGACGCGGCGCATCCCGGCATGGCGAGGGCCGGACACTACAGCTACGTGATCAAGGACGCCCTGAAGGAGACGACGTACAGGAAGAAGGGCAAGGACTTCCGCTTCTTCGAGCTGCTGGACGCCATACGCGGCGAGAAGGACAAGAAGGCGCGCTCGAAGCTCAAGGTCGAGCTCTCGCGCAGGCTCGTCTTCGCCGTCGCCTCCCTCTGCTTCGTCCTCGTCGGCGTCCCGCTCGGAATCCGCGCCCAGCGCAAGGAAAGCTCCGTCGGCATGGCCGTCTCGCTCGCGATCGCGCTTTCGTACTACCTCGTCGCGGTCCTAATGCAGAGCCTCCAGAAGAACAGCTCCATCCATCCCGAGCTCCTGATGTGGCTCCCGGTCGCGGTCTGCCTGGTCCTCGCCGCCTGGTTCACCAGGAAGAACCTCTAGCCTTCCGCCGCGAATCCGGTCTGCAGGAGTCCCGAAACTTTGGTATAATATCGGGTCATGAATTCCAAGACCCCGTCCGAGATTGAGGTTCTGCAGAAGATCACGTCCGCCGTCGTGCGCGAGCGGAACGTGAGGCGCCTGCTTTCCCAGGTGCTTGAGATACTGGAGCGGAGCATGGGCATGATGCGCGGCACGTTCTGCCTCCTTGAGGGCGACGAGCTGCGCATCGAGGCGACGACGGACGCCCTGAACGCCGAGGAGCGTGCCAACGGACACTACCGCCTCGGCGAGGGCGTGACAGGAACCGTCGCCAAGACCGGGCGCGCCGAGATCGTCCCGGACGTCCGCCGCGACCGCCGCTTCCTCAACAGGACCGGCGCGCGCGACGAGAACGAGGCCGTCTCCTTCGTCTGCGTCCCGCTCGTCCACCTCGGACAGGTCATCGGAACCTTGTCCGTCGATCGCGCCGTCGGCGGCGGGGCGGACGCCCTGGAGCGCGACGTGGCGCTCCTCGGCATCATCGCGAACATAACGGCGGACGCGGCGGCCGTGTGCCGCGAGGAGTGCGCCGAGCGCGAGGCCCTCGTCGAGGAGAACCGCCGCCTGAGGGACATGCTTTCCAACAACCCCGGCGAGCTGATCGGCAACTGCCGCGTGATGCGCGCAGTTTACGAGCAGATCTGGCAGGTCGCGCCGAGCGAGGCGACGGTCCTCATCTGCGGCGCGAGCGGCACCGGCAAGGAGCTCGTCGCGCGCGCGATACAGGGGCTCTCCGCGCGGCGGAACGGACCCTTCGTGGTGCTCAACTGCGCCGCGCTCCCCGAGGCGCTCGTCGAGAGCGAGCTGTTCGGACACGAGAAGGGCGCGTTCACGGACGCGAGGGAGCGCCGCATCGGGCGCGCCGAGGCGGCGGACGGCGGCACGCTGTTCCTGGACGAGATAGGCGACCTCACGGTGCCGGTCCAGGTGAAGCTCCTGCGCTTCCTCCAGGACCGCACCTTCTCGCGCGTCGGCTCCAACGAGGAGCTGAAGAGCGACGTCCGCTTCATCGCCGCGACGAGCCGCAACCTGGAGGAGCTGATGGCGAAGAAGCTGTTCCGCGAGGACCTCTACTACAGGCTTTCCGTCTTCCCGATATCGGTCCCCGACCTCGCGCACCGCACGGGCGACATCGTCCTTCTCGCAGAGCACTTCCTCAAGAAGATGAACGCGAAGTACGGAAAGTCCGTCTCCGCCATCTCGCAGCCCGCGATCAGCATGCTCCAGGCCTACACGTGGCCGGGGAACGTGCGCGAACTGGAGAACTGCATCGAGCGCGCGGTCCTCACCGCGAAGGACGGCTGCATCCACAGCTACAACCTGCCGCCAGCGCTCCAGACGCCGGAGTTCGCGGAGGATCCGTTCCGTCCCGGCGAGTCCATGACGCTGGACGAGCAGCTCCAGGCCGTGGAGCGGCGCATCCTGGAAAGCGCGCTCAAGCGCCATGGCGGAAACCGCAGCGCAGCCGGACGCGAGCTCGGCGTCTCGCCGCGCATGATGAACTACCGGCTCGGCAAGGCCGGCATCGTCTGGCGCGCCGAATAACCGCAATTTCCGATTTTTAGTTTCGCTGTGCCACTCTTGCCGTCCCTTGCTTTGTCAACGTGACGGCTCGTTTCTCGCATCGATCGTCGGACGCGGCAATTGAGATTTGGTATAATATGTCCGATGACAACAATTCCGAGTAGAGGGAGCTGATGAGAGCCGTCTGCGCGCTCATCCTTTCACTCCTGTGCCTTGAAGCGTTCGCCGTTGACGCATCCGACCGCTACCGCAGTCCGCGAAACCCGGAGCGGAAGATACGTCCTTCGACGGAACTCATCGTCTTGCACACAACCGAGGCGCCCGCGAAGAGCTCTCTCGCGAAGCTGTCCGAGCGCGGCGAGTGCCACTACTGCGTGACCGAGGACGGCACGATATACCGGATAGTCGATCGCGACAAGGAGGCCTTCCACGCCGGACGCTCGATGTGGAACGGCAAGGAGGACATAGACAAGTACTCCATCGGCATCGAGTGCGTCGGCTACCACGACAAGGAGATGTCCCTCATCCAGCTGTACGCGATACGCGACCTGGTCAAGGACCTCAAGGCGATGTACCGGCTTACGGACGACAAGGTCGTCACCCACAGCCAGGTCGCCTACGGCGCGCCCAACAAGTGGCAGAAGAAGAAGCACCGCGGCAGGAAGCGCTGCGGAATGCTCTTCGCCATGCCGAGCGTCAGGCGCATCCTGGAGCTGAAGACGCGCATGGCGATCGATCCCGACGTCCGCGCCAAGCGCCTCGTCGTGGGCGATCCGTACCTGGAGAAGGTGCTCTACGGCAAGACGGACACCCTGCGCTCCGCCTACGCGAACGTGCGCCTCCCCAAGTCCTCCTCCTCCGCCGTCGCCGCGCAGACGAAGCCGCGCGCCCCGTCCGCCTCCACCGGCGGCGGAATCATGGACTGGTTCAGGCCGTCCGCCTCCTCCGCGCCGCCCTCCCAGCCGGCCAAGCAGCAGCCTGCGCGTCCGCGCCCCGCCTTCAAGTCGATCCCCAGCACCATCGCGGAGCTCAAGGCGCAGGGATACACCCTGCGCGGAAAGGTCACGCCGGGCTGCACGGCGTCCCAGATCGCCGGTGCGCGCTGGAACAGGGCGGACACGTACTACACGATACGCAACAAGGTGATCCCCGGCAACACGATCAATCCGGCGAAGATCGAGGTTGACATGGGCATATGGATGAAGTAGTCGGAGACGGACATGGTGATACTCGGCATAGACACTTCGCTAAGATCGACGGGCTACGGGGTCCTTGAGACCAGGGGCAGCAGCATGGCGTCGCTGGAGCACGGGAACATTCCGAACGGACGCGACGCGCGCGTCTCGGAATGCCTCGTCGCGATACGCGCGAAGGTCTCGGAGCTCGTCGCGAAGTGGAGTCCGGACGTCGTGAGCGTCGAGAAGGTGATCTACGGAAAGAACGCGAACACCATGATGGTGCTCGGCGAGGCGCGCGGGGCGGTCATCGTCGCCGCGGCGGAGGCGGGGCTTCCGATCTACGAGTACGAGCCGAGGCGCGTCAAGATGTCCGTCTGCGGCAACGGCATGGCGGAGAAGGGACAGGTCCAGCGGATGGTGAAGACGCTTCTGGCGCTTCCGGAGCTTCCGCAGAACGACGCGGCGGACGCGCTGGCGCTTGCGATATGCCACGCGCACGCGAAGACATTGATAGCAGGAAGGGACAACCAGGTATGACGAAAAGGGAGCAGACGAGCGGCGAGGAGATCGCCAACACCGTTACCCACGTGGTGGGTTCGCACCTCGGGGCGGCCATGCTGGCGCTCCTCGTGTGGCAGGGCGTGCAGAGCGGGGTCGATGTCGCGTGGAAGGCCACGGCGGGCGCGATCTTCGGCGCGTCCATGATATTCCTCTACTCCATATCGTCCGCCTACCACGCGGTCACCTACCGTCCGGCGAAGCGTGTCCTCCACATCATGGACCACATGGCGATATACTTCCTCATCGCCGGAAGCTACACGCCGTTCTGCCTCGTCTCGCTGCGTCCGGAGAACCCGACGCTCGCGTGGACGATCTTCGGGATCGAGTGGGGCGCGGCGCTCGTGGGCATCTTCTTCAAGATATGGACCACCGGACGCTTCCGCTACATCTCGACGAGCGCCTACGTCATCATGGGATGGGTCGCGCTCACCGCGATAATCCCGCTCGTGAGGGCGCTGCGCGGACTCGGCACGATGTGGCTCGCGGTCGGCGGCGGACTCTACACGCTGGGCTGCGTCTTCTACCTCTGGAAGTCTCTTCCGTACTCCCACATGGTCTGGCACCTCTTCGTCCTGGCCGGAACCATATGCCACTTCTTCTGCATATTGTGGCATGTCATGTGAAGCGCGGCGAAAATATGATATAATATACAGAAATGTCCAACTAACATCCATTTGCAAACAACAAGAAAGAACAGGAGACAAAAATGGGCGAGGTCATCGGAGCGGGCGAGCTGCACAAGGGCGTGAAGCTTCTCATCGACGGAGAGCCGTGGGAGATCACGGAGTTCGACTTCTCGAAGCCGGGCAAGGGCCAGGCGATCTACAACTGCAAGCTCCGCAACATGATCAGCGGAACGGGCATGACGAAGAGCTACCGCTCGGGCGACAAGTTCGAGAAGCCGGAGCTCCTCCAGATGTCCGTCACCTACTCGTACGACGACGGCACGGCCTTCGTGTTCACGGACGAGAACTTCGAGGAGATCCGCGTCAGCTACGACGTCATGGGCGACAAGAAGTACTTCCTCATGGACGAGATGGAGGTCAAGGCGCTCTTCTTCAACGAGAAGGTCATCGGCGTCGATCTTCCGCAGCTCGTCGAGCGCAAGGTCGTCAAGGTCGAGCCCGGAGTCAAGGGCAACACGGCGTCCGGCAAGGTCACCAAGCCCGCCACCGTCGAGGGCGGCTACGTGTGCGCGGTCCCGCTCTTCATCAACGAGGGCGACGTCATCCGCATCAACACGGAGACCGGCGAGTACAACGACCGCACGGCGACCAAGTAAGGCGCCGCGCGCGGACATGTCCGCATGAAGCTGCTGACGCGATACGTGCTTCGGGAGTTTCTCGTCCCGCTGGGCTACTGCCTGGCGGGTTTCGTGTCGCTTTTCGTCCTCTTCGAGCTGTTCGGCAGCTTCTCGCGGATCCTGTCCGCCCACCTCCCGGCGCTAGAGGTCGTCCGCTACTTCGCGGGCTACCTCGCGCCGTACTTCAAGTGGCTCGCGCCGGCTGCGCTGATGCTGGCGACGCTCTACACGATGTGGACGTTCTGCCGCCACTCCGAGATCGTCGCCATGCGCGCGAGCGGCGTGAGCTTCCTCGCGATCGTAAAGCCGCTCCTCTTCGCCGCGTTCGCGATGGCCGCGTTCGTCGCGTGGATCGACGAATGCTACGTCCCCGCCCGCGCGCAGAAGGCGATGCGCCTGAAGAACGAGCGCTTCGACATGAAGAAGCTGGAGCAGGCGGACTCCATAGCCTACCGCAACTCGCGCGCCGCGCGCGTGTGGACCGCGACGTCCGCGGCGGACGGCGCATGCGCGCACCTCCTCGGCGTGAAGGTCGCGTCCGAGCGTCCCGGCGGAGCCCCGCTCATGACGGTTACGGCCGAGCGCGCGGACTGGCTGGACGGCGAGTGGTGGTTCACCAAGCCGCGCGTCCAGCACTACGACGAGCGCGGCGAGGAGACCGCGACGCCGACCCCCGACCTCGACTCCCTCGCCATGCGCGTCTTCCCGGAGTTCCGCGAGCGCCCCGGCGACATCCTCGCGCAGAACCGCAACCGCGCCTTCAGCTCCGTCCGCGAGAAGCTCCGCTTCGCGCGCATAAACCGCGACCTTTCCGACTCCCAGCGCCGCGAGTACCTCTACGACGCCTGGGCGCAGGCCCTCGCCCCGCTCGCCTGCCTAGTCATCACCCTCTTCGCCATCCCCGCCGGGATCGCCTCCGGAAGGCAGTCCGTCTTCCGCGGCGTCGTCGGCGCGCTCGTCATGTTCTTCGCGTTCTACGGACTCTACATGGCCTGCATGGCCGCCGCGTACAAGGGCTGGCTCCACCACGTCCCCGCCGCCCTGATGCCGCACGTCGTATTCCTTTTGCTCGGACTCCGCTCGTTCCGCCGCCAGAGATGACGCGGCGGACGGCGCGGAAAGGCACAATCCAAAACATTCCAAGGAGAAATGAAAATGGCTGAAATGATAGTTGCCCTCGACGTCCAGACGCGCCAGGAGGCCGTCGAGAGGATCCGCACCATAGGCGACGCCGTCGGATTCTACAAGATCGGACTCGAACTCTTCACCGCAGAGGGTCCGGACGTCGTGAAGGCCGTCAAGGACCTCGGCAAGAAGGTGTTCCTCGACCTCAAGTTCCACGACATCCCCCGCACCGTCGAGCGCTCCGTCCGCTCCGGCGGAAGGCTCGGCGTCGATCTCATGACCATCCACGCGTCGGGCGGACGCGCCATGATCCGCGCCGCCGCCGAGGCCGCCGCCGAATTCGGCGCGGGAGGTCCGCGCATCGTCGCCGTCACCGTCCTCACCTCCCTCGACAGGTCCGACCTAGAGGACGCCGGCGTCGTCGGACGCACCCCCGCCGAGCAGGTCCTCGCGCTCGCGCGCCTCGCGACGGACTCCGGCGCGCACGGACTCGTCTGCTCGCCGATGGAGGTCGGCAGCCTCTCGCGCACGCTCAAGGCGGGCACGATCTTCGTCACCCCCGGCGTGAGGCCCGCAGGGTCCGCCGTCGGCGACCAGAAGCGCATCGCCACGCCGGCGGACGCCGTGCGCGACGGCTCGACCCACCTCGTCGTGGGCCGCCCCGTCCTCGCCGCCCCCGACCCGGCCGCCGCCGCGCGCGCGATACTCGCCGAGATGGCGTCCGCGCAGTAATTTGCCGTTTCCCGCAGTCTTTCTTTTTGATATAATATAATCTGTTAGGAACCTTGAAAAGAATGCGGACCTGACGGAAGAAAAGAACAAGAATCCGAAGAATAGAAATGAATCTGCTCAAATATCTGTTTGGAACCAAGAACGACCGCGAGCTGAAGCGGCTGTGGCCCATCGTACGCGAAATCAACCGCATCGAGGAAGAGTACCAGAAGAGGAACTTCACGGACGCGGACTTCCCGCGCATGACGCAGGAGTTCAAGGATCGCGTGGCGAAGGGCGAGAGCCTCGACCACATCCTCCCGGAGGCGTACGCGCTCGTCAAGAACGCGTGCCGCCACCTCGTGGGCACGACGGCCGAGGTGTGCGGCCACACCCTCACCTGGAACATGATCCCGTTCGACGTCCAGCTCATCGGCGGCATCGTCCTCCACCGCGGCGCGATCTCCGAGATGCAGACGGGCGAGGGAAAGACCCTCGTCGCGACCTTCCCGCTCTACCTCAACGCGCTCGCCGGCAAGAACGTCCAGCTCGTCACCGTGAACGACTACCTCGCCCGCCGCGACGCGACGTGGATGGGCCACCTCTACAAGTACCTCGGCCTCACCGTCGGCTGCATCCAGAACTCGATGGACTCCGAGGAGCGCCGCGCGCAGTACCGCTGCGACATCACGTACGGAACCAACAGCGAGTTCGGCTTCGACTACCTGCGCGACAACGGCATGGCGCAGCAGCCCGAGCAGATCGTGCAGAACGGCCACCACTTCGCCATCGTTGACGAGGTGGACTCCATCCTCATCGACGAGGCGAGGACGCCGCTCATCATCTCCGGCCCCGCCACGATGTCCACGAGCCACGTCTATCAGCAGATCCGCCCGATGGTCGATGCGATCGTCCGCGTCCAGACCTCGCAGTGCAACGAGCTCGTCCAGGAGGCCAAGAAGGCGTGGGAGTCCGGCGACATCGACAAGGTGCGCGACCGCATCTACCAGGTCTATCACTCCATGCCGCGCCACAAGCAGCTCATGCACCTCCTCGAGAACGCCGAGATCCGCAAGGTCCACGAGGACGGCGAGTTGAGGATGCTCTCCGAGATGTTCAAGGAGCACGCCCGCGAGCTGAAGGACGATCTCTATTTCACGATCGACGAGCGCACGCGCGAGGTCGCGCTGACGGACAAGGGCAGCGAGAAGATATGCCCCGAGGATCCGAAGCTCTTCGTCCTCCCCGACATCGCCGCCACCATGAGCGCGATCGACGGCGACGCGTCCCTCTCCGAGCAGGAGAGGCTCGAGCGCCGCCGCATGGCCCAGAGCGACTTCGTCGAGCGCAGCGACCGCGTCCACGTGGTGGATCAGCTCCTGCGCGCCTACTGCCTCTACGAGCGCGACGTCGATTACGTCGTCCAGGACAACCACGTCTATATCGTGGACGAGTTCACCGGACGCGTCCTGCCCGGACGCCGCTGGAGCGACGGACTCCACCAGGCCGTCGAGGCGAAGGAGGGCGTCGAGATCGAGAAGGAGTCCCAGACCCTCGCCACGATCACGATCCAGAACTACTTCCGCCTCTACAAGAAGCTCTCCGGCATGACCGGCACCGCCGAGACCGAGGCGCGCGAGTTCAAGGACATCTACAAGCTCGACGTCGTCTCCATCCCGACGAACAGGCCCGTGAACCGCACGGACGGCAACGACCAGATCTACCGCACCCAGCGCGAGAAGTACAAGGCGATCATAGCGGACGTCGCCGAGCGCCACGCGAAGGGCCAGCCGATCCTCCTCGGCACCGTCACCGTCGATACCTCCGAGATCCTCTCCAGGATGCTCAAGATGGCCCACATCCCGCACGAGGTCCTCAACGCGAAGAACCACGCGCGCGAAGCCGAGATCGTCGCCCTCGCAGGAATGAAGGGCGCCGTCACGATCGCCACGAACATGGCAGGACGCGGAACGGACATCAAGCTCGGAGAGGGCGTCACCGAGCTCGGCGGACTCCACGTCATCGGGTCCGAGCGCCACGAGTCCCGCCGCATCGACCGCCAGCTGCGCGGACGCTGCTCGCGCCAGGGCGACCCAGGCTCCTCCCAGTTCTTCATCTCGCTCGAAGACCAGCTCATGCGCCTGTTCGGATCCCAGAAGATCGCCGGACTCATGCAGCGGCTCGGACTCCAGGAGGGCGAGGTCATGGAGCACAAGTGGCTCAACCGCTCCGTGGAGACCGCCCAGCGCCGCGTCGAGCAGCAGCACTACGCCGTCCGCAAGCGCACGCTCGAGTACGACGACGTGATGAACAAGCAGCGCTCCGTCGTCTATGAGCTGCGCGGACGCGTCCTCACCGGAGACCAGGAGACCGTCCACGGCATCATCCTCGACGTCATCAACGACCTCGTCCGCACCCAGTGCGAGCGCTACCTCTTCAGCGCGAAGGACGGACAGCTCGGCGACTTCATGGCCTGGCTCGGCGTCACGTTCCCGGTCCTCGTCACCGAGGACGAGCTCAAGCCGCTCATGGGCCAGACGGAGCTCGCGGGCGACCTCGTTTACAAGCGCGTCGAGGAGGCCTACGAGGCGAAGTGCGCGAGCGAGGACCAGGCCACGCTCCCGTTCATGGAGCGCGGCGTCTTCCTCAGCGTCATCGACCGCGAGTGGCAGGACTACCTCCGCGCGATGGACGACCTCCGCCACGGCGTAAACCTCCGCGCGTACGGACAGCGCGATCCGCTCGTCGAGTACAAGAAGGAGGCCTTCGGCATGTTCGAGCAGCTGATGTCCGCCATCAAGACCAAGGTCGTCGCAAGCGAGTTCAGGAGCACGACCGCCGTCAACATGCGCCGCATGCTCGCCGCGATGGAGGCCGCCAAGGCCCGCGCGCGCACGAACGAGGGCGACGTCTCCATCGACGGCTCCACGGGTGCGGACGACAGGCCCGCGAAGCCCGCAGCCGCCCCGGCCCCCGCCGCGCCGGCGGACAACCGCAAGGCTGTCGCGGACGTCTTCGCCTCCATGATGTCGGGTCCGGCCCGCGCGATGCCCCACGGCGTCGTCCCGTCCGCCGCCCCGACGCCGCGCCACGATGTAGTAGGCCGCAACGACCCGTGTCCTTGCGGATCAGGCAAGAAGTACAAGAAATGCTGCGGGAGGAACATAGCATGACTACAGCGATAATCGTGGCCGCCGGAAAGTCCGAGCGGATGGGCGCAGGGACCGACAAGGCCTTCCTGTCACTCGTCAACAAGCCCGTGGTGGCGTGGTCGCTTCTTGCGTTCGAGCGCTGCCCAGACATCGACCAGATCGTGCTGGTGGTCCGCAAGGACCAGCTGGTCGCGGCGAAGGCGGCCGTCAAGATGTTCGGCATATCCAAGCTGCACGCGATCGTCTCGGGCGGCGCGAAGCGGCAGGAGTCCGTCAAGGCCGGCCTCGCCGCGTGCGACCTTGACACGCGCTACGTCATCGTCCACGACGGCGCGCGCCCCTGCGTGAAGTCCGACCTCGTCTCCGAGGTCGTCAAGGCCGTTAAGCGCTTCCCCGCCGTGACGGTCGGCAAGCGCATGACGGACACCGTCAAGCGCGTCGAGAAGGGGACGGTCGTCGCCGAGACCTTGGACCGCGACAAGCTGTGGAGCGTCCAGACGCCCCAGGGCTTCCAGGCGAAGGTCCTCCGCGCCGCCTACAAGGCGCTGGAGGGGCGCGACGTGACGGACGACTGCCAGGTCGTTGAGCTCTCCGGCGAGCAGGTGAAGATCATCGAGAGCCGCGAGCCCAACTTCAAGATAACAACGGTCGAGGACCTTCAGATAGCTGGAGCCCTCCTCAAGTAACGAAACCGCCCGCCAACAGAAGGTCCGTATGGCAAAGATAGCGATATTCGGTGACATACACGCGAACTTCGACGCCCTGCGCGTCGTGATCCAGGACTGCAGCGAGCAGGGCGTGGACGAATGCCTCTGCACAGGCGACGTCGTAGGCTACAACGCGTGTCCGCGCGAGTGCCTCCAGCTGATCCGCGAGATCGGCTGCCCCGTCGTCATGGGCAACCACGACTTCTACGTATGCACTGAGTCGCTCAACCTGAACGACTTCAACCCCCACGCCGCCATGGTGGTCCGCTGGACGCGCGACCAGCTCACGCCGGACGACCTCGACTGGCTCAGGAACCTGCCGTTCGTGCGCACCGTCAAGGGCGTCGCGCTCGTCCACTCCACGATGGACCGCCCCGAGAACTTCGGCTACGTCTTCGACAACCTCCAGGCGTCCGCCAACTTCACGAACCAGCGCGTCCCCGTCTGCTTCCACGGACACACCCACTGCCCGATGATCTACGAGAAGTCCGTCGATAACGTCTATCGCATCGACCCCCAGGACTTCAAGCTCCAGCCCGGACGCAAGTACTTCATCAACGTGGGGTCCGTCGGACAGCCCCGCGACGGAGACCCGCGCGCGACCTACGTCATCTACGACTCCCTGGCGAAGACCATCACCTACAGGCGCCTCGAGTACAACATCGAGAGGGCGCAGGAGCGCATCCGCGCGGCCGGTCTCCCCGACCGCCTCGCCGAGCGCCTTGCGGTCGGACAGTAAGTGGAGGAGCTCGCCCGGATTGCCGTCGTTGAGGACGACGCGACGATTCGCGCCGTCCTCGAAATGGCCCTGCTGGGCGCAGGCTTCCGCCACGTCGCGACCTATTCCCGCGGCGACGACGCATTCGCCGGAATCCGCGCCAATCCCCCGGACATCGTCATCCTCGACGTCATGCTCCCCGGCATGGACGGCTTCGCGATCGCGCGGCGCATGCGCGCGGAGTCCGCGCTATCGGACGCGAGGATCCTCATGCTCACCGCCCGCACGGAGCCGGACGACATAGTGCGCGGACTCGACTCGGGCGCGGACGACTACGTCACCAAGCCTTTCGACCGCAAGGTCCTCCTCGCCCGCGTGCGCGCGCTCCTCCGCCGCGGACGCCCCTCGGTGCCCGCGGAGGGATTCGACGGACTCCTCGTTGACGAGTCCGCCCACGTCGCCTCCCTTAACGGCGAGGAGCTGAAGCTCGCCCCAGGCGAGTTCAAGATGCTCGTCCTCCTCGTCGAGAACCGCGGACGCGTCCTCGCCCGCCAGCGCATACTCGACGCCGTGCTGGCGGACGACAGGTCCGTCACGGAGCGGACGGTTGACGTCCAGATCGCGAACCTCCGCCGCAAGCTCTGCGAATGGGCCGTCCACATAGAGACGATACGCGGCGTCGGCTACCGCGTCAAGGCGTGAGCGGAGGGATGTCCCGATGAAGCGCAGGATGCTGGACTGGATCGCGTCCGTCGTGACGCTCGCCGCGCTCGCGGGTTTTGTCGCCATGTTCGCCGTCGAGAACGCCGCGTTCAGGCGCCAGGTGGCGGACAGCGCGCGCTACGACCTTTCCGCGCGCACCGCGCTCGCGGCGTCCTCCCTCCGCGAGGCGCTGGAGACCGGCGACATGCCGCAGATCTTCGAGTTCGGCGAAAGGTGCAGGGCGGACGGAATGCGGCTCGTCGTGCGCGGCGAGCGCGGCGGAATGATATACGATTCGCAGCCCGGCGCGGACGCCGACGAGGCGATCTCCCACACCTTCGCCGTTGCGGACCACACCGTCTCGCTCAGCGTTCCGCGCGAGCGCGTCCTCGCTCCGCTCCGCCGCGCACGGACCGGCTTCCTCCTCGCCGCGCTCGTCGGCGCGTCCGGCGTCATGCTCTTCTTCTTCATCTCCTACCGTCAGCGCGTCCGCATCCGCGAGCTTGCGCGCCTGGAGCGGTTCAGGCGTGAGTTTGTGGCGGACGTCTCGCACGAGATAAAGACTCCGCTTACGGGCATCATCGGGGCCGTCGATCTGCTTCAGGACGGCGAGCCGGCGGACGGTCCGCGCGGCAGGCTCCTCGCCATGGTGAAGAGGGAGTCCGAGCGCCTCAACGCCCTGGCGCAGGGCATCCTCGACCTGGCGCGCATAGAGCGGGCGGACCAGCTTGTGGAGAAGGCGGAGGCGGACCTTGCGGAGGTGGCGTCCGACACTGTCGAGAGCCTGCGCGCCATGGCGTCCGCCGCCGGGATGTCAATCGTCCTCGATGCGCCGAGGCCTGTCCGCGTCGTTTGCGACGCGCAGCTCGTCTCGCAGGCGATGTCGAACCTGGTGGTCAACGCCATCCGGCATTCCGGCTCGCCGGACGTCATAGTGCGCGTAGCTGAGACGCGCACTGGCGCGGAGGTGGTCGTGGAGGACCACGGAAGGGGGATTCCGCCGGAGGATGCGCCGCACGTCTTCGAGCGTTTCCGCCGCGTCGATCCGTCGCGTGCGGCGGAGACCGGCGGAGCGGGACTCGGACTCTCCATCGTCCGCGGCATCGCCCGCCTGCATGGCGGCGAAGTGCGCTTGGAGTCCGTCTCCCCCACCGGCTCCCGCTTCCTCCTCCACCTCCCACGGTAGTGCGCGCAACCCGCCATTACCTTGCCTTGTCAACGTGACGGCTCGCTTCGCGCATGGCGCCTGCGGCGCAACCACGAAACCGGCCGTGCGATGCATCGCCTTGATGTATCACGGTCCTACCTTGCCTTGACAATGTGACGGCTCGCTTCGCGCCAACCGTGCTCAGCTCCGAAACACGGGCGATTTGCGCGTCCATGCGCCCGCTCGACAATCTCCAGATTGTCTTCGGGGCGCAGTCCTGCGCAACTCGCCTCGTTCTCGAAGCCTCCGCGCGGCTGGCGGGCGCGAAGCGAGCCGCGCTTGGCAGTTTCGAACGCTCGTCTCTCCGCTGCGGCTGCGCGCGTCCGGCCCCGCTCCACGGTCCGTCCCTCCCGCGCCGGCCATCGGCAATCCGCGTCGCCTGGCTTCGTCGCC
>JAGCFB010000023.1 GCA_017650345.1 Kiritimatiellia bacterium
CCGCAGGCGGCTGGCGCGGAGCGGCTGGCGGCGGGGACGGGCGGACGGCGCGCGTTTCGGCGGACGGCGCCGCAGGGGGCGGCGCGGACGCCAGGAGCGACCTGTCGCACTCGACGGTACGGAGGCCGAGTTCGCGTTCTAGCGCAAGCTCGGCCTCCAAGCCGTCGAGTATGTATTCGATTACGGTCACCTAGTTACTGCTTCGGCGGCTTGTTGAATCCGTACGGATTCTTCTTCTGCCAGCGCCAGGCGTCCTCGCACATCTCGTCGATGCCGCGCTCGGCCTTCCATCCGAGCTCCTTCGCGGCGAGCGCGGGGTCGGCCCAGCACTCTGCGATGTCGCCGGGACGGCGGGGGCAGATCTTGTAGGGGACGGGGCGGCCGGACGCCTTCTCGAACGCCTTGACGATCTGGAGGACGGAGTAGCCGTTGCCGGTTCCGAGGTTGTAGATCTTGAGTCCGAGCTGCGGGTTCTTCTCGAGCTTCTCGATCGCCTTGAGGTGTCCGAGCGCGAGATCGACCACGTGGATGTAGTCGCGCACGCCGGTTCCGTCGGGCGTGGGATAGTCGTTGCCGAAGACGCTGAGCTCGGGGCGGCGGCCGATCGCGACCTGCGCGACGTAGGGCAGGAGGTTGTTCGGGATGCCGGCGGGATCCTCGCCGATGAGTCCGGACTTGTGCGCGCCGATCGGGTTGAAGTACCTGAGGAGGATGACGTTCCACTCGGGGTCGGCCTTCTGGACGTCCTTGAACACCTGCTCCATCATGAGCTTGGTCCATCCGTAGGCGTTCGTGCAGCCGGGCGTCGGGAAGTCCTCGCGGATCGGCACGGACTTGGGGTCGCCATAGACGGTCGCGGAGCTGGAGAAGACGATGTTCTTGCAGCCGTGGTCCGCCAGGCACTGGAGGAGAGTGAACGTTCCGCCGAGGTTGTTGTTGTAGTACTTGAGCGGAATCTTCGTGGACTCGCCGACGGCCTTCAGCGCGGCGAAGTGGATCGTGGCGTTGAACGGACCCTCCTTGTCGAGGACGGCGTTGAGCTTCTTCGCGTCGCGGATATCGACCTTGTAGAACGCGACGTCCTTGCCGGTGATCCTCTTGACGCGGGCGAGCGACTTCTTCGAGCTGTTGCAGAGGTTATCGACCACGACGACCTCGTGTCCAGCGTTGAGCAGTTCGACTACCGTATGGCTGCCGATGAATCCGGCGCCGCCGGTGACCAGAATCTTCATGACAAACTTCCTTCCTTGGTTTCTTGGTTAGGTTTGCTTCTCTGCCTCTATTATCCTAAAAAAAGGGCTCGAAGTCAAGAGGGCGGCGCGCGCCGGAGGGCGGACTCAGGTCAGTTGGCGGAGGCCTGGCGGAACTCGACGCGGCGGAGGAAGCGCACCTGGAGGTAGGTGAAGCCGATGAGCGCGACGCCGAGGAACCACGCCATGGTCGTCGCCGTGGAGAAGCGCAGGTTGTTGTACGCCTCCTTCCATATCTGCAGCGACAGCACCTGCGTCGCGTCGCCCGGACCTCCGAACGTCAGCAGGAATATGGACCCCATACCCTGGAACGCGGCGATGAACGCGCCGACGAAGTTGATCACCATGAGCGGCGCGAGCTGCGGAAGCGTCACGTGGCGGAAGCGCGCGAGGATCCCCGCGCCGTCCAGCGCCGCCGCCTCGTAGTAGTCCTGCGGAAGCGACCCCAGCGCCGCGATGTAGATGAGCGAACTCATGCCCGCGCCCGCCCAGACGCCGGGAAGTATGCAGCAGACCATCGCCCACGACGGGTCCTGGAGCCACGAATGGCGCGCAATGCCCACGGACGCCAGGATCTGGTTGAGTATCCCGTTCTCCGTCGGATCGAACATGAGCTTCCAAAGGAGCGTAACGACGAGCGCGCTCGTGAGATGCGGAAGGAAGTAGAGGAAGCGGAAGAACACCTTGCCGCGCGGGATCTCGCAGAGCATCACGGCGAGCGCGATCGGCGTCAGGAATCCGAGCACCAGCGTTACGGCAACGTATTCGAGCGTCCGCCCCCACGCCGACCAGAATCCTGGATCGGTCGCCACGCGGATGAAGTTGTCGAGTCCGGCGAATTCCGCCCCGCCGACGATGCGGTAGTCCTGGAACGCCATCACCGCGCCGCGCACGAGCGGGTAGTAGCTCCAGAGGAGGATCGAAAGGACGGCTGGCGCGAGGAAAAGCCATGGCGCGAGCGACGGCCTTCGACGTCCGTCATCCGACACCGGCCGACGTCCGTCGCATGCCGCACGCCGCTCCTTCTTCGCCCTGGCAACGATCCACGCCGCGACAAGCGCGCAGCAGAGGATGGCGCCGAGGATTGCGCGCGCCCACGGACGCGCCCGCTCGACGCTGGACCTGTCGGAGTCGAACATGAGGCCGCGGTTGGCGTCCGCCGTGATAGACCTAAGCGCCGCAGCGCAGTCCATCGTCGCGCCGGCGTCGGAAAGGAGAAGCCCCAGGAAGCGCCGCTGGACGATGTCGCTCGCGCCCTGCCAGAATCCGACCCACGGCTCCGTGACCGCCTTGATGCGTCCGGCGTCGAGGTCGGTGTACATATCGCGGACGGCGCGCGGCACGGCGGCGAGCTCGTCGGAGAAGCCGAGGCGCTTGAGGTCCGCCGGACGGCACCAGCGCGCGCGCCCTTCCGCCACGCTGCGCCGAATCTCGGCGTCCGCCAGCTCAGGCGAAGCGAGCGCCGAGAGGCACTTCCAGACGACGTCGCGCTCCTCCTTGGGACGGCGTCCGACGGACTCGCTCATCGCGTAGAAGTGGCGGTGCGCCTGGAGGACGCGGACGCCTCCTTCGTCCGCCGCAGGGAACGGCATGAGCCCTATGGAGTCCGCCGGCATCGCAAGCGTCTCCGTGAGGCGGAGCACCAGGTCCTCGCCGCCGAACACGGCGACGATCTCGCCCGCCACGAAAAGCTGCCCTATGTCGTCGGCCACGGTGAGCGTGGGCATTCCGCGAACGACGCCTAGGCGGACGAGCGACTGCAGGAAGTCCGCCGCCTTCAGCGCTGCTGGCGAGTCGAAGCAGGCCTCGAAGCCGTTCTCCGTTTCCCTTATGACGTCGCCGCCTGCGCTCTGCACCCACGGCAGGAATCCCCACGGACGGTTCTCGATCGCGAAGGCGCGGCGTCCCGGACGCGTCAGCGCGGCGCACCAGTCGCGGAACCCGCTCCACGTCGCGGGCGGGGAGTCTGGGTCGAGTCCGGCCTCGGCGACGAGGTCCTTGCGATAGACGATTCCGTAGTAGGCGGTTCCGGGCGTCGGGAGCGCCCAGACGTGTCCGTCGAAGCAGCGCACGCGGTCCCATAGGGAGTCCGTCGCGGCGGGTGCCTCCGTCCACTCGTCGAGCGGATACACGAAGCCCTGGGAGACGTCGTGGCGGAGGATGTGGAACCAGGCCTTGTAGATGTCCGGCGCGGTTCCTCCGGCGAGGGCGAGCATGAAGGTGGAGCGTCCGCCCGCGCCGGGGAGGACGAGTCCGCCCCACTTGACGGGGACGATGTCCGGCTCGTTCCTGGCGAGGTCGAGGATGCGGCGCGTGGGCGGATCCTCTGGGCTGTCGGGGTTGTAGCAGAAAAGAAAACTCACCTCGGTCGATGCCGAGGCGAGCGTTGGGGCGGCGGCGAGCACCGCGGCGAGGACTGCGGACTTCAGGGTCACAGCACGTCCGTAACCATTCCGCGTGCGACCTTCTTGGCGACGGAGTCGCCGAGCAGCGTCTTGAGTACGACGAGCGAGAAGAGGAGTGCGGCGCCGGGCGCCTGTCCGGTGATGACGTTCCTGTCCGCCACGACCGGGACTCCGGCGCACGGGCGGTCGAGGTCCATGACGCACGTCGGGTAGCACGTGACGTGCTGCTCCGGCTCGAGGACTCCGGCCTCCACAAGGACGAGCGGGGCCGCGCAGATGGCGCAGATGAGCTTGCCGTCGGACTTCTGGCGGCGCAGGCGCTCGATGAGGGGCCCGCATGCCCTGAGGGCCTCCGTTCCGGGTCCGCCCGGCAGCACGATCGCGTCGTACTCGGCCTCGGCGGCGGCTGCGAACGGGGCGCCCGCCTTCATCGTCAGGCCGTGCGCGCCGTGGACTGCGGAGGACTCGCCGAGGTGGGCGGTTACGACATCGACGCCCCCCCTGCGGAGGACGTCGATGATGGTGACGGCCTCGATCTCCTCGAAGCCGTCCGCGAGCGGGACCAGGACCTTAGCCGACATTCTTGGCCTCGTTGCACTTGAGCTTGCGGCCCAGGATGTCCTTGTCGTTCAGCGCCGCGCACGCGGCGTCCGCCTCGGCGCGGTTGGGCATGTGGACGAATCCGAAGCCCTTGGACTTGCCGTTGTAGCGGTTGGTGATGATGCGCGCGGAGTTGACCGTTCCGTACGCCTCGAACTCCTTGCGCAGCTGGTCCTCGGTGAGGTCGTAGCTGAGGTTCCCGACGTAGATCTCGATGGATCCGTCGGCGGGGGCGGGGTGGCGCTTCTCGAACTTCGCCTCGTCGCGTCCGCCGCGCTTCGGCGCGGAACCCTTCTTCTCGCCCTTGCCGCACGCGCAGCGTCCGCAGAGCCTGCAGGCCACGCAGACGGCGACGGCTCCGATCACCGCGCCCGCCACGAGGATCGCGACCGCGGAGCAGGTGTTGGTACTGAAGAGCTCTATGGCTCCCTTGATGCATGCCAGTGTCATTTCTTCCTTGATTCCTTTCTTCTTGTCTCGTCTTTCTTTGGTTTGGGCCCGGCCGCCTAGGTTCAGCCGAGCTTGTAGTCTCCGAGCGATTTCATGCGGCTCGGATGGCGCAGTTTGCGGAGCGCCTTTGCCTCGATCTGGCGGATGCGCTCGCGCGTCACGTTGAAGAGGCGGCCCACCTCCTCGAGGGTTCTCGAATATCCGTCCGTCAGGCCGAAACGGAAGTCCACCACCTGCCTCTCGCGGTCCGTAAGCGTCTCGAGGATGTCGTGGAGCCTCTCCTTGAGGAGATGGCCCTCGGTCACCTCGAACGGGTTCTCGCTGTTCGAGTCGGGGATGAAGTCGCCGTAGTGCGCGTCGTCGTTGTCGCCGACCTTTGACTGCAGCGAGATCGGCTGCTGGGCCATGCGCTTCACGGCGCGGACCTGTTCGGGCGGCATGTTCATCTCGGACGACAGCTCCGCCTCTGTGGGCTCGCGGCCCAGCTTCTGGATGAGCTTCTTCTGCACCCTCATGAGCTTGTTGATCGTCTCGATCATGTGCACGGGGATGCGGATCGTCCTCGCCTGGTCGGCGATCGCGCGCGTCGCGGCCTGGCGTATCCACCATGTCGCGTACGTGGAGAACTTGTAGCCGCGCTTGTACTCGAACTTCTCGACCGCCTTCATGAGGCCGGTGTTGCCCTCCTGGATGAGGTCGAGGAACGAGAGTCCGCGGTTCATGTACTTCTTGACGATGGAGATGACGAGCCTGAGGTTCGCCTCCACCATCTTGGTGCGGGCCACCTGGCCCGCCTTGAGGACCTGCCTCAGCTCGGAGAAGGTCGTAACGAACTCCCCGGGAGGCATTCCGAACATCGATTCGAGCTCCGCCATCCGCGCGCGAAGGCCCTCGAGCTCGTGCTCGCGCTTCTTGGACGGCTTCTGCTGCATCAGCTGCGCCTGCTTCGACACGTACTTGCGGTACGGCAGGTAGTAGCGCTCGTCCGCCTCGGCGCAGAGCGTCTCAAGGACCTTCTGCTTGAAGCTGAGGTCGATGAAGCACTGCTGCAGCGCGGCGCGCGCGTTGGAGAGGGACTTCTCGGCGCCGCGAACCGCCGCCGGCGCGGCGTCCTTCGTCGCTATGATGTTGAGGTACTTCGAGCTCGCGTCCTGGAGGCGCTTCTCGCAGTCCTTGATCTGCTTGCGGAAGCCGGGGATGAGCTCCATGTACTTGTCGCGCTTCTCGTCGAACTTGTCCGTCACGATGCGGTCGAAGCGCTCGCACTGGCCCTCGAGCTTGTCGAGGAGCCCCGCGTACATCGGCGGCGCGAACAGGAAGCGGTTGAACATGTCGCGCGTCTTCGCCTCCGCGTCCTCGATCGTCTGGCAGATGTCCACCTCCTCGTCGCGCGACAGGAGCTGCACCTGGCCCATCTGGTGGAGGTACATGCGGATCGGATCCTCGATCATCTCCGCCGCGCGCGCCTTCGGGTCCGTCGCCTTCTGGTTCTTCGCCTCGACCCACTTCTTCACGTCCTCCTCGCGCAGCACCTGCACGCCGAGGGCCTCGAGAAGCTTGAGGTAGCGGTCGGACTGGATGGCATCGACGATGTTCTGGGGAAGTATCTGGTTGAGCTCCTCGTAGGTGACGTATCCGCCGTTCGCGTCGCTGTGGCGCTTCACCTCGCCGATCACGTCGTTGAGCTCCGTCTCGCGCAGGATCGACATGCCCTCCATCGACGGCAGAACGCCCTCGATGTCAGAGTCCAGGTCGTCAACCGCGAAGGACGGCATTGGCATCGCCTGGAGCGCGCCCTCCTCCTCGGCGGCGGCGGACGCCTCGGCCTCGCTGCGCTCCACCTCGGCCGCAAGGTTGTCCGCGTCGAGCGTCGCGGCCTCGAGCTCGGCGTCCTCGTCGTCCGGCGGAAGATCGTCGTCAACCTCGTCGCGCCTGCGGCGCCCGCGCCTCGATGGGACCGGACCGTCGTCTTCGGCGAGAGCCTCCTCCAGCATCTCGTCCTCCGCGGACGGAAGCGAAACGGAATCAAGGGAGCCGGACTTTTCGTCCTCTCCCCTGCCCGGTTTCCTGTTCGAGGTCCTCTTCTGCGCCTTTTTAGCCTTTGCCATATCTCTCCACTATACAATTCACCCGACGTCACTTTGTCAAGTGTTAAAAAATATTGTATCATAAATTTCAGGAAGGCGCAACACGCACACCTTTGATTTTGATATAATCCTGCACCATGCCAAAAATCAGCATCATCATCGTAGCGCTCGCGTCAGCAATCCTCCGGTCCGCCGCAATGGCGTACGTCGTTGACGTCGCAGCGCTGTCAGCCTGCGGCACGGGAACGACGAACGGATGGACCGTGGCCGGAATCGACTCGTACGCCGGCAAGGCGAACTTCCGGCTCAAGTCAAGCGACGACAGGATCGACTCGCCGGTCTTCGACCAGGCCGTGCGCAGCATCGTCATCGACGTGAAGTCCTCAAGCCGGTCCGGACGCCGCCTCGCCTTCATCCCGCTCGCGGGGGACGAGACGCTGGACCACAAGTCCCTAGTCTGCGAGTACTCGCCGACGGACGGCGCATACGTCCGCCAGACGCTGGAGTTCCCGCGCTCGGACGACGTGCGCGCCTTCCGCATAGCGCTGGACGACGGCGGCGGCACGACCGGATGGGGAGTATCGTACATGCAGGTCGTCACGTTCGGCGAGTCAGCCGCCGCGACGCCGTCCGGCGTCGCCGCCTCCCGCGTGCGCAGCGACTCGTTCGTCGCGGAATGGACGGCGGACGCGAACGCCGTCTCGAACAGGGTGAGCGTCTATCGCGTCGTCACGAGCGGCGAGTCCGGCGAGACCGTGCTGCGCCACACCTTCGACGAGTTCTCCAACAAGGGCTCGACCGCCGAGAAGACGGACGACATCGTCGCGCTGTACCCGGACCTCGAAGGCTCGAGCTGCCTAACGCTCCCGACGAACTCCACGGGTCGCATACAGGTCTCGATGGCGAGCAAGAGAGGAGCCCTCAGGCACCGCGCGTTCGACGACTACAGGTCGCTGTGGCTCTCCGTCACCCTCGCGAAGTCCAAGGAAGCGGACCTCGACACGACGTCCGTCGGATTCGAGGCGGAGGACGGCACGCTCGAGAGGATATGCACGATCCCGCTCGCGACCGAGATGGCGCGCGCGGTCGTCCCGCTGGAGGAGATCGACGGCGGACGCCCCGTGGTCCTCAACATGGACGGACGACAGGAGAACCACCGCGTCGTCATAGACGAGATGAGCTTCATACGCGGTTACGCGCCAGCGGGGACGACGACGAACCTCGTCGCGACGGTCTGGTCGTCCGTGCCCGGGCGGGCGAAGGCCTCCGGGCTCGCGCCGGACGCGGAATACGTCTTCACCGTCTCTGCGGCGGACGCCGACGGCGCAATGTCAGCGGAGTCCGAACCGGTCTCCGTGACGACGTCCCAGGGCGCGTCGCAGGGACTTCGCGTAACGCTCCGCTAGCAGGTCCGCCGGACGCCCCGCAGGTCCGCGCGCAAAAATTTCCCGCGTGCGACCGCTTCATATATGGTATAATTCTCGTATGCCTCACGGGGCGAACAACCAACAACGGAGCAATTCCATGAAAACGCAGAAGAAGACGAAAACGCAGAAGACCATAATCAAGAACGCGCACGTCATATCGCCGGGCGTGGACATCCCGAACGCGACCATCGTCATCGAGGGCAAGACCGTCAAGCAGGTCTCCGCTAAGGCCGTCGCCGAAAAGGGCGCGGACACGGTCGTGGACGTCAAGGGCCAGTACGTGATGCCCGGCTTCATCGACGTGCACACGCACGGCGCGCTCACCTACGACTTCTGCGACGCCGATCCCCAGGCGGTGTTCAAGCTCGCCGAGGCCAAGCTCCAGGAGGGCGTGACGACCGTCCTCCCGACGACGCTCACCGTCTCCAACGCCGAGCTCAAGGTCGCCGCCGCGAACGCCAAGGCGTACGCCGAGGCCGGAATGCCCTTTGCGAAGGTCCCCGGCATCCACCTCGAGGGTCCGTTCATCAACGTCAAGTGCTGCGGCGCGCAGAACCCCGAATTCGTCCGCAAGCCCGACATCAAGGAGGTCAAGGAGATCTCCAAGATCTATCCCGTCAAGCTCATCTCCTACGCCGTCGAGACCGAGGGCGGCGACAAGTTCGCCAAGGAGTGCTTCAAGATGGGCGTCGTCCCGAGCTGCGGACATACCGGCGCGAAGTTCGCGGACCTCAAGAAGGCCTACAAGAACGGTCTCCGCCACATGACGCACTTCTGCAACCAGATGACGCCGCTCCACCACCGCGAGATCGGCATGGTCGGCGCAGGCTTCCTCGTCGAGGACCTCAACACCGAGGTCATCTGCGACAAGATCCACCTCTGCCCCGACATGCTCGACCTCGTCTTCAAGCGCCGCAGCCTCGAGCACGTCCAGATGATCACGGACTCCCTGCGCTGCTCGCACTGCAAGGACGGCTACGCGTTCTCGATGGGCGGACTCGAGGTCAAGCTCGAGAACGGAGAGGCTCGCCTCGTCAAGGGCGGCAACCTCGCCGGCTCGACGCTCTGGATGGGCATGGGCCTCAAGAACGTCCACGACGTCACCGGCATCCCGCTCAAGGACCTCGTCCGCACGACCTCCTGGAACCAGGCCATCGAGCTCGGCTGGGGAGACACCCTCGGCAAGGTCGAGAAGGGATACGTCGCCGACCTCGTGGTGATCAATCCGCGCACCTGGAAGCCGTCCGCGGTCTTCGTTGACGGCGAGCAGCGGATTTGATATACTATCCCACGATGATTTGGAGAGATGGCTGAGTGGCTGAAGGCAGCGGTTTGCTAAATCGTCGTACGGGGTAAACCCGTACCGGGGGTTCGAATCCCCCTCTCTCCGCCAGCATGGCGAAGGAAAGGCGCGGTGAAATCCACCGCGCCTCCCTTTTTTCCGGAACCTGCGCCGGACGCCTATCCCGCGATCGCGGACGAAAGGAGCCGCGTCCAGTCCGCAAGGCGCTCCGGCGTGTCGCACTCCGCGATGAGCCTCAGGTACGGCTCCGTGTTGGACTTGCGGATGTTCACCCAGCCCTCCGCGTACTCCATCCTCACGCCGTCCATCTCCGAGCGCGACAGCTCCGCCGGAAGCCTCGTCCGCGCGCACTCCATCACGCGCGCGATCGCCGCGTCCTTGTCCTCGACCCTGAAGTTCAGCTCGCCGGAGTTCGCGTAGCGTCCGGAGACCCCGGACGCCATCTGCGAGAACGTACGGCCGGACGCCGTCTCCTCCGCGAACACGGACAGCACCCGCAGCGCGGCCAGCACGCCGGAGTCGCATCCGCAGAATTCCTTGAAGTAGTAGTGGCCCGCAAGCTCCCCTCCGCAGACCGCGCCGACCTTGCGCAGCGCCGGCTTCGCGAAGGCGTGCCCGACCGGAACCATCACCGGCTCGCACCCCATCTCGCGCAGCGCCTCAAGCGCGCCGCGGCTGGTGCGGACGTCGTGTATGACGCGCGGAGGACGGCCGTCCGGGGAGCCGGCCCCGACCCTGCGCAGCGTCGCGCGGGCGACCGCCGGAATCAGGACGTCCGGCTGGACGAACTCGCCGCGCTCGTCCACGAACATCGCGCGGTCCGCGTCGCCGTCGAAGATCACGCCGCAGTCGAGCCCCTTCTCGCGGACCACGGACGCCAGCTGCTCGCGCGCCTCGGCCTTCAGCGGATTCGGACTGTGGCACGGGAAGCGTCCGTCCAGCGCGTCGTTGATCACGACCGCGCCGGGGAAAAGCTCGCGAACGAGCAGGGACGACATTCCGTTGGAGCAATCGACCGCGTAGCGGATGGCGGAGGCGTCGAACGCCGCGTGCTCACGCTGCCACGCGACATAGCGCGCGAGGGAGTCCGCGCCCGCTTCGCGCACGCTCCCCGGTCCGTCGGCGGCGACGGTTTCGCCGGACTTCACGATGCGCTCCACCTCGTCCAGCCCGTCCGCGTATCCGACGGGAAGCGACGTCCGCTTCGAGACCTTGAGTCCGTTGTCCGTCGGCGGATTGTGTGAGGCCGTGATCATGACGGATCCGTCGTACCCGTCCTCGGACGTGAAGAAGTACACCATCGGCGTCGTGCAGAGTCCGAGGTCCGTCACCTCCGCGCCCGCCTCGACGAGTCCGCGCACGAGCGCGTCGCGGACGCCGCCGCTCGTCTCGCGGCAATCGCGTCCGACTAGCCAGCGCGGATGCGGAACGCCCGGCGTCACCACGCGCGGCAGCGCGCGGCCGACCCCGTAAACCGTGTCGAGGTCGAAATCGACCCCGAACGTCCCCCTCATGTCGTATGCCTTGAAGAATCCCATTTCCCCTCTCCTTTCTCCGATATGAAAATCAAGCTTCAGACTTCCGGCCTTTCGGCCTTCCACCTCCCCTTCAGCGGAACCGGATCGTAGCCGTGGGCGCCGAACGGATGGCACCTCAGTATCCGCCAGAGCCCCAGAAGCGAGCCCTTGAGCGGACCGTGGACCTTGAGCGCCTCTATCATGTAGTTCGAGCAGCTGGGCTCGAAGCGACAGCAGCCGCGGAAGAGCGGACTCAGCGCGACCTGGTAGCACCTGACGAGGAATATCAGCGCGCCGGACGCGAGACGCGAGACATGATGCACTTAAGCTCCTCCACTACGTCCGCGCACCTCGCCCTGCCGATTTCGCGCCTGGCGACGAATACCCACTCCGTCCTCTCCGGAGCGGCACCCTCCTTGACGAGCAGCCTGTACGCCTCGCGCATGAGGCGCTTGGCGCGGTTGCGGTCAACCGCGTCGTGGAAGGTCTTCTTTGAAACGACGACGCCGGCCATGCGGTCGGCGTCGGGAGACGAACAACGCCACGCGACTAGGAGACGCCCCCTCGTGGAGCGCCCCCGGTCGAAGACGTTCTTGTACTTCGCGCCGGGGAGCCGTGTGGACATCTGATGCCTCAGACCTGGGTCAGGCGCTTGCGGCCCTTGGCGCGACGCGCCGCGAGGACCTTGCGGCCGCCTTTCGTGGTCTTGCGGGCGCGATACCCGATTTTCCTTTTCCGCTTGATCTTGGACGGCTGCCATGTCATCTTCATGATTTCTGTTCCTTTCGACTGAAATTTTCAGAATTGGTAAAATATTGTATCATATCCGCCCCGAAACTGCAAGTGCCCGATTTTTGCCGCGCCATTCGCGCATGGTCATGCCGGTCTCCTCGCGGAAGACGCGCCTGAACGTCGTGTCGCTCTCGTATCCGCAAAGGGAGGCGACGGCGGCAAGGTCCCTCTGCGGATTCGCCAGCAGCTGCTTCGCCTTCGCGATGCGCGCGGCGCGGATCTCCTCCAGGATGGAATGTCCCGTGGCCTTGCGGAAGCGCATCTCCGCAAGCCGCCGCGAGCACGGGAACAGCGCCAGCACGTCCTTCGCGCGCAGGCCCCCGCAGGCCTTCGTCTGGATCAGCTCGGACGCCTTGAGGACCAGGCCGTCGGTCTGCAGGAACACGCGCGACGACCCGCGCCGGGTGAGGCCGACCGGCGGAATCGCGACGATCGGCTTCTCCGCGACCTTCCCGTTGACGAGTCCGTAGAGCAGCTCGCCCGCCCTGTATCCGGCCTCGCGGTAGTTCAGGCTGACGCTGGTCAGCGTCGGATTCGACCCGTTGCACAGCGTCTCGTCGTCCGCGATCCCCACGACGGCGCAGTCGAACGGGACGGAAAGCCCCGCAGCGCGGCAGGCGTTGAGCACGTTGAACCCGACTATGTCGTTGGCCGTGAGAAGTCCGATCGGACGCGGCAGCCCGGCCAGCCACTCCGCGACGTCCTTCTGCATGTCTCCCGCGCTGTCGTACGGACGCGACGGTGCGAATACGCGCGCATCGAGTCCGAGCGCCCCGCAGACGCGCTTGAAGTGGATGCGCCTGTTCTCGGACCACAGGCGCCGCTCCGGCCACGGGACGAATCCGTACGCCGCGCATTTCCGCGCGACCAGCTCCTTCATCGCAAGCTCGGTCACCACGGCGGAATCCGTAGTGACGACCGCGTAGCGCTCGAGTCCGCTTCGCGGAAAGCAGTCCTGCAGCACGGTCGTCTCCGGCGAGAACATCCCCGGATCGTACTCGTTCATCCCGCCGCATGTTCCGAGGATCGTCCCCACCGGACGCCAGAAGTCCACCAGCCTCCCAAGCGCCTCCGCGTCCAGCCTGTCCGACTGGCACTGGATGTTCCAGCCGACTTCACGCGCAAACGCGCTCAGCCCCTCCATCCGCTGACGGCCGGGGTTCGTATTAAGTCTCTGGAAGAACAATATCGTATCCATCGCTTTTCGCGCATTTTGCGCCATTTTCGGTTCTGCACTATGATAACATATCCACCGCGCTTGCGCAAACAGATAATTATTAGCTTCGCATACGGATAATTTTTGCGGACGCCATATGCTATAATATGTGCATCTTTTTATTCCCCCCTATGGCGTGTGGTTTCCCCACACGCTTTTTTTTGTCTTCACGACCCGGAATGGACCGCGCTTCAGCTTCCGAGGATTGCGGACTTCATGGATTCGAGCGCGGCGGCGGCGGCGCGGGGGTAGTTCAGCATGACGGACGCGGCGAAGGCCTCGCGTGCGGACTTCTTTGGATCGTCTCCCTTGACGACGACTTCCTTGATGAAGCGCTCTATCGCCTCGGCGTCGTAGGCGACGTAGCAGTTCTCGAGGCACTGCCTGCCGAGAGGCGCGAACTTGGCATCGATGTCCTCCGGCGAATGGAGCATGTAGCAGCACGGCCTCTTCGTGTAGAAGTACTCGACGAGGTAGGATCCGCAGTCCTGGATGCAGGCGTCGGACTCCGCGAACTCGCGAAAGTAGTCCCCGCCGTCGGACCAGATGACGTTCGGCTTGGCGCGCAGCGCCCTGAAGTAGTCGGCAGTGCGCTCCTCGCCCCACTGGTCGCGGCGCGACATGACCTTCATCAGGAAAGGATGCGGACGGAACACGAAGTCGATGTCGGGATAGCGGTCCGGCAGCTCGAGGAAGAAGTCGGCGTAGCGCACGAAATTCGCGAGCGACAGCATCTTGTTCGTCCCGCCCTCGACGGAGTGGTGGAGCGCGACGAGCACGCGCCTGCGTTCGTGCGGCTCCGGTACGACCTCCGCAAGGCGGTCCATCTTGACGTAGCCGACGACATCGACGTTCGTTCCGCCGATCGCGGAATACCTTCGGTACTCGGACGCCGTGGCCTCGCACTCGAAGAACGCCTTCCACATGTATGCGTAGCTCTGCCCGCCCATCACATGGCGGTCGTAGATCGAGCGGTAGTATCCGTAGTTCGCGCAGACCGGCAGGAAGTCGCGTCCGACGGCGTAGTGCGGATTGTAGCGGAAGCTCGAAAGCTCGTACGGGGACGGATAGCACACGACGTCCGCGTCCTCCAGCACGTCGGTCCACATTCCGAACTCGTCCCTTCCGGCGACGGACAGCCTGCCCTCCGGGATCGTCGCGGAGAGGTCCGCGCGGCACGCCTCCATCGCCGGAACGTAGTCCTTCTCGCGCCAGCGCAGGTCGGGGATCACCACGACGTGCGGATCGAACGCCGCGTCCGCCAGCATGGCGTCGAAGAGCGGACGCGTCGGGAACATGGACGCGGACGACACGAAGAACACGGCCCTGGCCCTTTCGCCGCGGCGGATCTTCGCGGCGAGGCGCTCGCACTTGGCGGGGAAGGAGGCCTGGTGCTCGGCGAAGGTGGTGATGTGGTGGTCGCGCTTGATGGACCTCGGCCTTATGAGCGCGCGCAGCTCCGGGTTGTCGCGCGCGACGAGCTTTAGGACCTTCGCGACGCTTTCGTAGCTGTCGCCGTTCACGGCCTTCACCTTGAGAAGCGGCATGCGGAAGTTGCGGCAGATCGAGTACGGATGCTTTGTCGGGGAGCTGTGCAGGTAGCCGAACGGGACGTAGGTGTCCCACTTGAAGCCCCTGCGCTCCAGGTAGGCCGTCATCTTCAGCTCGAACTTGATGATGACCTTGTCGCGCTCGAAGCTGCCGGTGACGCCAGACAGGAATGCGTCGATCGCCCCGCTGTCGATGACGCGGCGCCTGAAGAGGTAGAAGTACGACGAGATGTGGATGTTGCCGAAGGCGTTGTATCCGGTGTAGCCCCAGAAGTCGCACCCGCGCCTCTCCATCTCGGCGAACGACTCGGAGAACGGATAGACGGGCCCGTAGCTGGAGTCGTTGGTGACGACAAGGTCGTCCGCGAGCGCAGGGTCGAGCAGCCCCTCCGCGCGCGCGATCTCCATGCCCCTGCGGTACGAGCCGAAGTCGTACTGTCCGTGGCGCTCGAACTTTGCGACCGTGACGAATCCGCGCAGCTTCTCGACCTCCTTCTCGAACACCGGGCAGTCCGCCACGTAAACGATGTTGTCCGCGACCTCGCGGAGTCCGCGAAGCAGGTACAGCAGCGTGTCCGGAATCTCGCCCCTGCCGAAGTAGGACGCGACTATGGCGGTGCGTCCGTGCTTGCGCGCGGCGCGGTCGAAGCGCCAGGTTCCCTCGACCGCCCCCTCCGGGAAGACCGGGGAATGCTCCTCGAGGACAGATATGCTCCTCCCCTCGCGCTTGCCGAAGCGCTCGAAGTGGACGAGCGGGTTCATCTTGGAGGCGCGCACGTCGTTGTGGAGCGAGAAGTACTCCTCGTTGATGAAGGACGGGGACGGGTTGCGGTTGCTGGCGACGCCGAAGCGGACGTAGTGCACGGCGGGGTCCATCCCCGCGGCCTCCACGTCCGGGTTGTTGAGGAGGTACCACTTCGCGTCGAAGAACTCCGAATGCCGCACCAGGTCGGCGTCCCTGGCGGTCTTCAGCTCCACCTTGAACGCGTTCTTCGCCGCGACCGCCGCCGCCTTGACCGTCTTGAACGCGACGATGCCGTAGTCCTTCAGTCTCATGGCTGCCGCCTCTCCAGCTCCTTCTTGATCTGCGTCGTCGATATGTCCGGCGTGCGCGGAAGGTACACGACTTCGCACTTGTCCTTGAGGAAGTCGAACTTCCCCTTCCAGTCGTCGCCCATGACGAACACGTCGATCCCGTGCTTCACGACGTCCGTGTCCTTCTGCTCCCAGTTCTCCTCCGGGATGACCTCGTCCACGTAGCGGATCGCCTCGAGCATCATCTTGCGCTTGTCGTACGGGAAGTAGCACTTCTTCCGCTTCATGTTCCAGTTGAACTCGTCCGTCGAAAGCGCGACGACCAGGTAGTCGCCGAGCTCCCTCGCGCGCCGTAGGAGGTTTACGTGCCCCCAGTGCAGGAGGTCGTACGTCCCGTAGGTTATCACCTTTTTCATTTCCTTGGCTTCGCCCTTTCTTTCCTCAGGAAACCGAACAGTCCGCGCTTCCGCGGGGCGGACGCCGCCGCCTTGAGCTCCGCGACCTCCGCGCGCAGCGCGGAGCGCTCCCCGACGAGCGCCGTTATCTGCCTCGTCCGCCGCGTGTGGAGCGACGCGAGCGCCCTGCGCTGAAGCTCCAGCAGGTCGCGCAGGTCCTCCTTCGTGAAATCCTCCTGCGGCGCGTCGGCGCCTCCGAACGCGGCGATCAGCGCGTCCGCCATGGCGTCCGCCGGGAACGGACGCACCGAAGCGCGCGCCGCCTCGCGGAGAGCGGGCATGTCGCCGCGCGCAAGCAGGTCGAGGACGGCGGACGTCATGTCCGCCGCGCTGCGCGTACGCACCTGGACTACCGCAGGGTTGCCGCGGAAGATGGGAAGCTGCGGATGCGCGTAGGAGACGACCGGAACCCCGCTCGCGAGCGCCTCCTGCGCGACGAGCGAGAAGCCCTCGTAGTCCGACGTGGAGACCAGCACGGACGCGCGCGCGAACCACGGCGACGGATCGGACACCGTCCCCGCGAACTCCAGCGATTCCGAAAGCCCCTCCGCCTTTGCGAGATCGCGCAGGTGCCGCTCCATCCTCTCCTCGCCACCCCCGACGAGCGCGAAGCGGAGATCAGGGTTCGCGCGGTGCAGTGCGCCGAACACGCGGATCGCGTCGCCCGGATGCTTCTCCTCGCTGAGGCGTCCGATCCAAAGGACGAGGCGTCCGTCCTTCTCGGGGACGGGCGACGAAAGCGCGGAGACGACGGATGCGGAAGCGGGATTGGGGACGCAGCGCGCGCGAATGCCCTCGGACTGGAAGAGCGCGGCGTCGAACGGCGTGAGCGCGAAGAGTCCGTCGCACTGCCTGAGCCAGTGCGGCTCGTTGCAGTAGGTTGCGGCGGCGGGAAGCGCCCAGAGCGGAACGGTGCGGACGCTGTGGTAGTGGACGAAGAACGGGACGCCGCAGACGAGCTTGGCGGCGAGGACGTCCCACACCATGCGGTCCGTCAGGTACTGGTGGCTGTGAAGGACGTCGATGCGGCGGGACGCAAGCTCGGAGGCAAGCGCGCGCATCCTCTCGCCGCCTGGCGCCGCGCCTGGCCCGATCGCGCGCGGAAGGCGCACGACGGACACGCCTTCCGCCAGCGGAACCTCGACGTCCTCGCCGTTGTCGTCCAGGAAGAGCGTCACCTCGATTCCGCGCGCGCGGAGTGCGTCCGTCTCGGACGATATGACGCGCTGCACGCCGCCCGTCGTGAGGTGGAAGTAGAGTATGCCGACGCGGCGGACCTCGCGCGCCGCGAGCCTGGGGAGTCCGCCCGCCGCGTCCAGCGCCTGCGCGAGAGCGCCAGGGTTGTCGCCGTAGCGCTCCGCGAGGGCGTCGGCGAGGAGTCCGCGCGGACACTTCTCGAGAAGCGCGGAGAGGGCGGCCGCGCGGTCCGCCGGACGGCTGACGCGTCCCGCGAGCGCGGCGAACTGGTTGGCCGCCATCATGCGTCCTATCGCCGCCGCCGCGTCCGCCGCGACCCTGTCGTCCGGACGCGTGCGCGCCGCGAAGTCCGAAAGCTCGCGCCACGTGTCCAGCTTGCCCATCGTGCGCAGGTACCTGTCCAGGGAAAGGCTCTTCAGGGTGGATATGCCGACGCCGTACCTATAGTGGTAGAGGCGCTCGCCCGTCACCGCGAGGCGGCGGATGCGCATGACGAGGTGGAACGTCGCATAGACGTCCGTCTCGTTCGTCGAGTAGGCGTCGCACTGCTCGGCGAACGCCGGCCTGCAGACGTCCATGCGGACCATCCGTCCGATCAGGTTCCACGCGAGCTCGCGCTTGAGGAATATCCTCTCCAGAAGCGCGGCGCCGTCGTGGACCGCGGGCGGAGGGTTGAAGTAGGCTTCGCTCTTCGCGCGAAGGTCGGCGGGGCGCGGCTCCGTCTCCTCGATCGCGAAGCCGCACTGCACGGCGTCCGCGCCGGTCTTCGCGGCGGACGCGAGCATCCGCTCGAAGGCGCGAGAGTCGAGCCAGTCGTCCGGATCGACGAACGCGCACCACTCGCCGGACGCCGCGGCGACCGCGCGCTTGCGCGCGACGACGGTGCCGGAGTTGGGCTGGCGGACCACCTTGACGCGCGGATCCCTCGCCGCGTACTCCTCGAGGATCGCGGGCGAGGCGTCCGTCGAGCCGTCGTCCACGCAGACGACCTCGACGTCGCGGACCGTCTGTCCGAGAAGCGAGTCGAGGCACTGCCGGACGTACCGTTCGACATTGCACACGGGGACTATGACGGAGACTCTTGGAGCGGACATGCTCTAATTATACCATAAAGGAGCGGACTGCGGAGACTTTCCCGCTACTTGCGCCATCGGTGGGTGCTCTCGCCCTTGGCGTGGAGCTCCTCCTCCTCGCCGACGATTCCGATCTCGCGGATGCCGGGCGTGTCGATGACCATCGCGCCGGAGGGCAGCATCACTAGCTCTCGGCTGGTGGTCGTGTGGCGTCCCTTTCCGCTCCATTCCTGGATCTCCTGGGTCGCCGCCCACTCCTCGCCCGCGAGCGTGTTGAGGAGCGTGGACTTGCCGACGCCGGACGATCCGATGAACGCGAGGGTGCGTCCGGGCTTCGCGTATTCGAGGACGCCGTCCATGCCCTCGCCCGTCAGCGACGATATCCTCAGGAGCGGCGCCCTTCCGCCGATCTCCTCGACGAGCTCATCCACGAACTCCTCGTCGCCGTCCTGCCAGAGGTCGCACTTCGTCAGCACGACCACCGCCTCGCCGCCGCCCATGTCCTCCGCGAGCGAAAGGTAGCGGGCGATGCGCGCGGTGGAGAAGTTCTCGTTGAGGGACATCATGACGAATATGGTGTCGAAGTTGACGGCGAGCGTCTGCGACTTCCTGCGCGCCGTCGGGTCCTTGCGCTCGAAGTGCGACGTGCGCGGGAGTATCTCCGTGATCATCGACTCGCCCTGCGCGTTGTAGCGGAAGCGGACGAAGTCGCCGGTGATGGGCTTCATCGTCTCCTCGCCGATCTCGGCGCGCTGGACGCGCCGCATTCCGCGCGACTCCTGTACGGACCCCACGCGCTTCGCGAAGGCGCTCTTCTTCTTGCGGGCGAGGATCTCGCCCCCGGCCTCGTTGCAGACGAGATGGTAGTAGTCCCCGTGCGCGCTGACGATCCGTCCGATGCCGGGCTCCACCGGCCCGCGCCATCCGAACTGCTCGATTCTCGTCATCGCCACAGAACGCCCCTCGCCCCGCGTCCGCCTAGCGGAAGTGGAGCACCCTGGGCGAGAAGCCTCGCGCCTCCTCGGGCGTCATGCGTCCGAACGCCATGACTATGAGGCGGTCGCCCACCTTGCCCTGGTGGGCGGCGGCGCCGTTGAGGCAGCACACGTGGGTGCCGCGCCTACCCTCGATCGCGTACGTCTCGAATCGGTTGCCGTTCTCGACGTCCGCGCAGAGTATCTTCTCGTAGGGCACGATCCCGACGGCCTCCATATCGTCGGGATCGAGCGTGAGGGATCCCTCGTAGTCGAGGCAGGCCTCGGTCACGCGGATCCTGTGCAGCTTTGACTTGAGCAGTGTGAGTTCCATTTTCAGCGTCCCAGCTTCTCTTCTATCGTCTTTGCGGTGACGACCACCTTCTTCATGCTGTCGTTCCCCGGAGCCTCGTACATGACGTCCGTCATGAGCTTCTCCATCTCGGCGCGGAGTCCGCGCGCGCCCGTCTTGCGCGCGAGCGCGGTCTTCGCGAGGGCGCGGAGCGCCTCCGGCTCGAACTCCAGCTCCACGCCGTCCATGGCGAGGAGCTTCTGGTACTGGCGCACGAGCGAGTTCTTCGGCTCGACGAGCACCTTGACGAGGTCGTCCTCGGAGAGGTCCTTCATCGTCGTGATGATCGGGAGGCGCCCGGTGAACTCGGGGATTAGCCCGAACTTCACGAGGTCCTCGGGGCGGACGTCCAGGGGCGCGCCCTCCTTCGCCTTGCCGTCGTCCCCGACGGCGGATCCGTCCGCGCCGAAGCCGATCTGGCGCCTGCCGGTGCGCTCGCCGACGATCTTGTCGAGTCCGACGAACGCGCCGCCGCAGATGAAGAGGATGTTGGAGGTATCGACCTCGATGTACTCCTGGTCGGGGTGCTTCCTGCCGCCCTTCGGCGGGATGCGGCAGATCGAGCCCTCGACGATCTTCAGGAGCGCCTGCTGCACGCCCTCGCCCGAGACGTCGCGCGTGATGGACACGTTGTCCGTCTTGGACGCGATCTTGTCGATCTCGTCCACGTAGATGATGCCGCGCTTGGCGAGCTCAACGTCGCCGTTCGCGTTCTGCAGGAGGTAGCGGACGAGGTTCTCGACGTCCTCGCCGACGTAGCCGGCCTGCGTTAGGACGGTCGCGTCGCCGATCGCGAACGGCACGCCAAGCACCTTCGCGAGCGTGCGCGCCATGAGCGTCTTGCCGGTGCCGGTGGGTCCGATGAGAAGGATGTTGGACTTCTCGATCTCCACGTCGGCGAACGGGTCGGACGCCTGCTGCGCCGCGCCCCTGCCGCGCTTCGGGGCGGCGGACTTCGCCTGCTCGGCCTCGAGGCGGCGGTAGTGGTTGTGGACGGCGACGGCGAGCACCTTCTTGGTGTCGTCGTGGCCGATCACGTACTTGTCGAGGAACTCCTTGATCTCCCGCGGCGTGGGCGTGGGCGGGAGCGGCGGGGCGGAGGCGCCCTTCGCCGGCTTCGAATGCTCGTTTATCAGGTCGTTCGCGTGGCGCACGCAATCGACGCAGATGTTCGCCTCCGGACCGGGGATCACCGCGACATCGCGCGAGCCGCGTCCGCAGAACGAGCAGATGAGCTCTTCGGACCTCTTCACTTCGTCCCCTCGGTCTCCACGACCTTGTCGATGAGACCCCAAGCCTTCGCCTCCTCGGCGGACATGAAGTGGTCGCGGTCGGTGTCCTTCACGACGTCCTCGATCGCCTTGCCGGAGTGCTTCGCGAGGATGCCGTTGAGGATCTCCTTGAGGCGCAGTATCTCGCGCGCGGTGATCTCGATGTCGCTGGCCTTGCCCTCGGCTCCGCCCCACGGCTGGTGGATCATTATGCGCGAGTTGGGGAGCGCGAAGCGGCGCCCCTTCGCGCCTGCGGTCAGCAGCACCGCGCCCATGGACGCGGCCTGCCCGATGCAGTACGTCGCGATGGGGCACTTCACGAACTGCATCGTGTCGTAGATCGCAAGGCCCGCCGTGACGCTGCCGCCCGGCGAGTTGACATAGACGCTGATCTCCTTCTTCGCGTCCTGCGACTGGAGGAAGAGCAGCTGCGCGCAGACGGCGTTGGCCATGTCGTCGTTCACCTCTCCGGAGATGAACACGATGCGATCGAGGAGGAGGCGCGAGTAGATGTCGTACGTCCGCTCGCCCTTGCCCGTCTGCTCGACTACGTAGGGGATCATGTAGGCGTTCATGGCGCTCCTCGGACTCACTTGGTGTTGGCGAGGACGAAGTCGATGGCCTTCTTGCCGAGGTCGCCGTCCTTCGCCTCGATGTTCTCGGCCTTCGCGATGCCCTCGAGTATGTACCACAGGCGCACCTGGCGCTCCGCGGCCTCTTGGGCGTCCTTCATGATCTTCTCGCGGTTCTTCTCGAAGTACTCGGCGCTGATGCCGGAGTACTGCGCGCGCTCGGCGTACTGCCTGAGCATCGCGTCCCTCGCGCCCGCGACCTGGGACTCGGGGATGTCGAAGTCCGCCTTCTTCAGCAGGAGATCGACGGCCTCGCTCTCGCGGCGGGCGGCCTCCTCGGCCTCCGCGTGCTTCTCCATCTGCTCGCGGACGGTCGCGGCGAGCTTCTCGAGGGACTCCGCCTTCGCCCTCTCGGCGAACTCGGCGTCCGTGGGGAGGATGCGGCGGCGGAACGCCTTGAGCGTGATCGCGTACTCGGCCTTCTTGCCGCCGAGGCCCTCGGGCGCGTTCTCCTTGTCGAACTTGGCGGCGACGCCCTCCTTGGACTCGCCGGCCTTCATGCCCTTGACGGCGTCGAGGATCTCGGGAAGGAAGCGTCCCTCCTCGACCTGCGTCCAGAAGCCGGTGCCGCTCGCGACGACCTTGGCGTCGGGCGCGATCTCGAGGATCGGCTTGCCGTCAACCGTGCCGGTGTAGTCGATCTGCACGAAGTCGCCCTCGGCGACCGTCTCGCCCTCCTTGGCGTCCTCGTACTTCGCGTACGCCGCGCGCAGGCGCCCGAGCTGGTCCTGGAGCGCCTCCTCGGTGACGGACGTGTCGCGCTTCTCGATCTTGAGGCCCTTGTAGGACGGAAGCTTGAACTCGGGCTTGACCTCGACCACGGCGGTGAACGAGCCGCCCTCGGCGTCGTGCTTGACGTCCTTGATCTCCGCGACCGCGACCTCGTCGAGGTTCTCCGCCTTCACGGCGTCGCGAAGGTTCCTCTGGACCATCATGCGCACGGTCTCCTTCTCGATGCCGTCCGCAAACTCCCTGCGGATCATCTCCAGCGGCACCTTGCCGGGACGGAAGCCGGGAAGCCTCACCTCGCGCACGAACGCCTTCTCGACGTCCTTGACGATCGCCTTGATGCCTTCCGCGTCGATCTCAACGCCCAGCTCGACCTTGCAGCCGTTGATCTTCTTCGTATTGGTCTTCATTGGACTATTTCTCCTTGGATTTCAAAATTTAATATAATATTTTACCATAATTCGCCGCGTTTGTGTTAATTGCGCGGAAAATTGCGAAAAAACGGCAGAATACGGACCCCGTGCGGCGTCACTTGGCGGGGGAGAAGCGGACGGACTCCAGCAGTTCCAGGAAATAGTTCTTTTCGCTGCCGTCGTCGTAGAAGGAGAAGACTACCGTCTTCGCGTGCTCCGGCGCGTAGATCATCGCAAAACGCCAGAATATGTCGCCGTCGAGGCGGACGGACTTGATGCGGATGGCGGCGCGCCTTCCGAACATGAGCTCGGGAAGCGGCTCCATCGCCGCCTGCTCGTCCGACTCGGACATCGGCCCCAGGCTGGTGTCCCTCAGCTCGTTGCGGACCTCGTTGAAGCGTCCAACGTCCTTCGTCGAGAACACGTCGCAGTAGATCATCCCGTCGAAGATGCCCTCCTTGAACACGGCAAGCGGACGGAACGCCCCGTCGGACGAGCCGCCCCGCACCGAAACGCCCTCTGGCGCGGTGAAGACGATGTGTCCGTCCGTGAATTCGCGCGGCGCGAGCCCGGCCCCGCCGAACTCCACGCGGCTCCAGTTAGCCGCGCGCGACTTGGCCTGCCAGTACCCCACGCCGAACGTCAGCACCGGAAGTCCGAACGCCAGCAGCGCCACGACGACGGCCGACGCCGGAGTGCGGCGGTAGTCCAGCGGAAACACCTCCGCGACCTTGCGCGACCTGTACGTGTAGATCAGCCAGATGGCCGGCCAGAGGATTGAGCGCGCGGCCATGCCGGACGCGCGGCCGGCCGAACGCGCGGCGTCCGCGGCGGCATGGTCCCCGAACGCGATGTCCACGGCAAGCCCGGCCAGGTTGACCGTGAGGCAGAGCGCCATGTAGAGCCGCAGGTAGAACACCGCGTCGTCCGAACGCCTCCAGGCCTTGACCGGCGCGACGATTCCGAGGATGAACAGAAGCACGCCGGTCATCACGTCCGACATGTTGAGCAGCGTGTTCGCAAGAAGTCCGTCCAGGTCAAGCTGCGCAAACTGCATGCACAGGGACAGTATTCCGCCCAACAGCACGGCGAGAACCAGAAGCGAGAACCACCCCGATATCTTCGTGGTGGCACGAAGCTCCTTGCGGCGCCTTTCCTGCCTCGCGCGCTCGCCTTCTTCGCCGAACTGCGCCGTGTAGTCTGTTATTTCGATAGAATCCATGTCGGTCCCTTCTGAGATCCCGCTTATTATATCAAAAACGGGACCGGCGCGGACGGACAATCCGCTCGCGCTAGCGCACGCGGGATTCCATGAAGAACACCTTGTCCCCGACGCGGCAGCGCGGCGCCTTGAACGTGACCCACGAGCCGCGCTCGGCAACCTCCGGACGCTCCTCGTCGCGGTGCATCTCGCCGAGCTCCATCTCCACGACGCCCGTGGTCTGTCCGTGTATCTGGAGCCTGTCGCCGGGACGGATCGCATGGTCCTGTATCTTCACCTGCGCGATGCCCGCCCTGGTGTAGTAGTCCATGACTATCCCCACGTGCCGCTTCACGGTCGTCGCGAGCGAGTCCTCGCTGTCCGTGAACTGGTCCGCGCCCGGACGTCCGTAGAAGAGCCCGTCAGAGAACTCGCGGTGGAACACCGTCTCCAGCCTCTCCCTCAGCCGCGCCGCGAGCTCCTGCGAGTACGTCCCCGCCATGACCGCGTCCACCGCCTCGCGGTACGCCTCGACGCACGTCTTGACGTAGTTCGCGTTCCGCGCGCGCCCCTCTATCTTGAAGCTCGCGATCCCCGCCGCCACGAGGCGGTCGATGAACGCGATGGAGCAGAGGTCCTTCGCGGAGAGGACCGTGTGCGGCTCGACGGTGAAGGAGGTGTCGGACTCGTGGACCGGGTTGCCGTCCGCGTCCTCGTACAGGTCCACCGCCTTCAGCACGAAGCGGCGGCGGCACGGCTGGCGGCATTCGCCGCGGCAGGCGGACTTCCCGAAGGCGTCGTGGCTCATGAGGCAGCGTCCGGACTCCGCCACGCACTGCGCGCCGTGGACGAAGCACTCGATCTCGACGGACGGGACCTTGCGGACGATCTCCGCGACCTCGGCTAGCGTGCACTCGCGCGCGAGGACCACCCGCGTCGCGCCCTGCGAGCCGAGGAAGCGGACCGCCGCGGAGTTTGAGGTTGACATCTGCGTCGATACGTGGAATGTCGCGCCGTGCCTGCGGCAGAGGTCGATGACCCCCCAGTCCGAGACTATGAACGCGTCCACGTAGGGCTTCGCCGCGACGATCGTGCGCTCGACGGACTCCGCCTCGCCCTCGAACATTATCGCGTTCAGCGCGAGGTACGCCTTCACGCCCTTCTCGCGGCAGCGGCGCGCGATCTCGGGAAGGTCCTCCTCCCTGAAGTTCACGCCGCTCCTCGCGCGCATGTTGAAGGTGCCGAGTCCGAAGTAAACCGCGTCCGCCCCCGCATCGAGCGCGGCGACGAGGCACGTGAAGTCTCCGGCGGGGGCGAGGATCTCGGGTCGTTTCATGGCGAATCAGGGCTTCAGCTCTCCGGACAGGAGGCGCGACTCCTCGTCGCGGTTGAGGACCTCCACGTAGAACGGCGCGTGTCCGCCGCGGCAGAAGAGTCCGTGCACGGCGGCGACGCCCTCGGACTCTATGACGCCATTGACGAGCGCGACCATCGCCTCCGTTATGCGGAGGCCCGGGACGAAGACGGGGATGCCCGGCGGATACGGGACGAGGAACTGCGAGGCGATGCGTCCGACGGACGCGTCGAGCGTCACGAACTCGCCGTCGCAGAGCGCGGCGTGGCGCGGAAGGACGACGGGCTGGCCGGAAACCGCCCGAGTTATGGAGTCCGCCATGCCGCCGCCGTCGCGTCCGGGCGCGCCGATGAGGTCGCGGTTGATGCGGCAGACGCGGAAGAGGTCCTCGAAGTGCTCCTCGACCGTTCCGACCGTCACCAGGAAGAGGATCGTCGTGGCGGTCGCCTTCTCCCACTGGATGTGGGACTTGAGGAGCGCCTTCTTGAACGCCGCACAGGCGGCGGGGGTCTTCAGCATGAGGACGATCTTGAGCGGATCCTTCATGTAGCCGTCGCGCGCCCAGTCCGCGCCGTCCGCCGCGATGTCCTCCAGCCCCGCAAAGCACTCGCCCTCTTCGAGTCCGCACTCCGCCGCGACTCGCGCGCGGAACTCCGCGGCCCACTTGAGGCGCTCGTCAACCAGCTTCATGCCCTCCAGGCGCATCTGGACGCCAGCGACGTCCAGCGAAGCGAGGAACGGATAGTGCGGGGAGGTGGAGTGCCAGTAGCGCAGGAACTCGTGGAGGTCGTGCGTGAACTTCTCGAACGAGCCGTGTCCGTTCATCGCGAAGCGCCGCCTGAGCCAGCGGAACTGCGGCGAGGCGTCCTCCTCCAGCAGCGCCTTGAAGCGCAGGGAGACGTGGATCATGGACGCCTGCGAGAACGCGGCCATCGTCTTGTGGGTCGATTGGACGGAGAAGTGGGCGCCGAGCGTCTCGCTGACGGCGTTGTAGCGGACCGCCCTTCCCGTCTCCGGGCATGCGCGCGTGTAGAACGGATGGAAGCCGAGGTACGCGGCCCACGCCTCGTCCGCGTAGAAGAGGACGCCCGCGCGCTCGCACAGGCGCGCGACCTCCCAGACCGGGTACAGGACGCCTTCGTAGGTGCAGGAGGTGAGGACGAGGAGGCGCGGCTTGGACGGGGCGGACTCCGCGAGCTCCGACTCGATCTCCGCGAGCGAAACGGGGCTCCACACGCAGAGGCGCGGATTCCATCGCGACGGGAGGTAGCGCGGCACGGCGCCCGCCGTGACGATGGCGTGGTGGACGGACTTGTGGCAGTTGCGATCGACGAGCACGACTTCGCCCGGCTTGAGGAGCGTCATCAGCATCGCCTTGTTGGAGGTCGAGGTGCCGTTCGTGACGTAGCGGCTGAGGGCGCTGCCGAAGATTTCGGACGACATGCGCTGCGCCTCGGAGAGGGGAGTCTGCGCCTCCGGACTGGAAAGGTCGCCGAGCGACTCGACGGAGACTGAGAGGTCCGAGCGGAATATCATCGACCCGAACGCCTCGTGGAGTCCGCGCAGGAACGGCGACGCGGCGAACGCGTTGCCGCCGTTGTGTCCGGGCGTGTGCCAGTTGGTGCCGGCCTTGACCTGGACGTACTGGCGCATGGCGCTCCAGAAGCGCGGCAGCCAGAAGGCCTTGAAGAGGTGGACCAGCCGCTCGTGGTGCTGCCCGGGGCTGGAGAACACCTCGAACGGCTTCTTCGCCCAGCGGCGCTGCGGGACTGCGACGGGGGCGTTCCCCGGGTAGGTGACGACGACGCGCGGTAGGGCGGGGATGTAAACCTTCAGCCACTCCTTCAGCGGAACGCCGCACACGGAGCATCCGTAGAGCGAGTCGTCCACCATGAAGAGGCACGCGTCGTCGCCGCCCTCCGTCATTCCGTTGGCGGGGTCGCCGTCCGCGAAGAGCGCCTGCGGCAGGGCGTCCGGCGAGGACACGGTCGTAAGCTTCAGGGGCGGGTACTCAAGGGGCATGCGGACGTTGAACGCCTCCGCGCAGAAGTCGCGGAAGGAGTCGGAGAGTCCGTGCTCGACGATCGGCATGACGTGCGCGTCGTCGGCGGCGGGCGCATGGAGCCACAAAACTGTAAGCGATCTCATTGCTGGTATATTTTACCACATATTCGCGCTAGAGTGCGGAGGCGGGGCGGGCGAACTTGGGGTTGGAGCCTGCTATGACGAGCGCGACCTCGCCCTTGACCTTCGCCCCGGAGAACTCCCTGGCAAGGTCCGAGAGGTACCCGCGCGAGACGCGCTCGTGCATCTTCGTGAGCTCGATGCAGACCGCGGCCTCGCGGTCGCCCAGCGCGTCGAGCGCGGCCTCGAGGGTCGCCGCGATGCGGAACGGAGATTCGTAGCAGATCAGCGTGTGCTCCTTGTCCGCGTCCTCGGCGAACCAGTTGCGCAGCGCGCCGGGTCCGCGCGGCGGGAAGCCGCGGAACGTGAAGGAGCTGGTGGAGAGTCCGCTCATCAGGAGCGCCACGTTGACGGCGCTCGCGCCGGGGACGACGTCGTAGGGGACGCCCTCCTTCGCGCAGGCGCGGACGAGCCGGTAGCCGGGGTCGGAGATCGCGGGGTAGCCGCCGTCGGAGCAGAGGACGACCTCGCGTCCGGCGCGCACGGCGGCGAGGACGGTCTCGGTCGTGCGCTCCTCGTTGCCCTGGCGGTAGGAGACCATCTCGGGGCGCGGCACTCCGAAGTGCGTGAGGAGCTGCCACGTCCGCCGCGTGTCCTCGCAGGCGATCAGCGAGGCGGACCTGAACGCGTCCAGCGCGCGCGGCGAGAGGTCCGCGAGGTTTCCGATCGGCGTTGCGACTACGTGGAGCATGGCAGGTTCCGCTACTTCTTCACGGGCTGGAGTATCCAGCGCTTGTTGTACCAGAACCAGTGCTCGGGGTGGGCGAGGACGCTTTCGCCGAGGAGGCGCATCGCCTCGCGCGTGAGGCGCCTGGCCTCGGACTTTTTGTCCACCGCCGCGGGGTCGGGGCGGAGCGTCGCGAGGTGGTCGAAGACGTGCCTGCCGCCCTCGCGGCGCATGGACGCGACGACTATCGGAGAGCCGCAGCGGACGGCGAACATCGCGCCCGCGTGGGAGACGTTCGCCTTGCCGCCGAGGAAATCGACCTCGACGTCGGGCTCGGGGACGCGCAGGTCGGGGAGGATGGCGAAGGCGCGGCCGGACTCCAGCTTGGCCTTGATCTCGACGAGGGTCTTGGCGCTGCCGCGATCGACCACGTCTATGTCGCCGTACTGGCGCTTCATCCAGGCGTCGATCTTCGGGTTGCGCTGCTTCGCGGCGATCGCGAAGAGGGGGAGTCCGTACTTCGCCATCGCCCACGCCGCCATGTACCAGTTGCCGGAGTGCGGCACCATGATGACGACGCCCTTCCCCTCGTCCACCAGCGCCTGGAGCCGGTCCTTGTAGATGCGGCCGTCCTTGATCCAGCGGTCCATCCACGCGACGTCGAGGCGCGGGGCGCGCATCATCTCGACGCCGGTCTTGAGGATGTTTGTGAAGCTGAGTCGCGCGATGCGCTTGAGCTCGCGCTCGGGGCGTCCGGGGAAGACGGACCGGAGGCGCTCCATCGTCCGCGCGCGGTTGATGCGCAGGACGTGGAACGCCACCCATCCGAGGCCGGTCGCGATCGCCATCGCGAGCCGGTACGGAACCGCGTTAACAAGGGCGCAGCTCAGACGCATCGCCCCGTATTCGACGTTTACGCTGAATGCGCTCTTGCTTGCCACGGCTTAGGCGAACTTGACCGGCTCGATGTGCCAGATGTCCTTCGCGTACTCGAGGATCGCGCGGTCGGACGAGAAGCGTCCGGAGCGGGCGATGTTGACGAGGGACATGGCGTTCCACTTCTTCTGGTCGCGGTACGTCTTGTCCACGCGGTCCTGCGCGGCGCAGTAGCTCTTGAGGTCCGCAAGGAGCATGTAGTAGTCGTTGTAGTCCAGCAGCGAGCGTATGATCGGCTCGAAGAGGCCGGGCTCGAGGAGCGAGAAGACGTTGGACTTGATCATGTCGATCGCGGCCTTGATCTCCGGGTCCTTCCTGTAGATCTCGCGGGAGACGTACGTCGGACGCGCCTTCGCGACGTCCTCGGTGCGCATTCCGAACAGGAACATGTTCTCGTCGCCGACCTCCTGGTTGATCTCGACGTTGGCGCCGTCGTAGGTGCCGAGCGTGAGCGCGCCGTTCATCATGAACTTCATGTTGCCCGTGCCGGACGCCTCCATGCCCGCGAGGGAGATCTGCTCGGAGACCTCGGCCGCCGGCATGATCTTCTCGGCGAGCGAGACGCGGTAGTCCGGGAGGAACGCGACGGAGAGCTTTCCGCGCGTCTTCGGGTTCGCGTTGACGACGCCCGCGATGCCGTGGATGAGGCGGATGATGAGCTTCGCCATGTAGTAGCCCGGGGCCGCCTTCGCCGCGAAGATGAAGCTGCGCGGGACGGGGTCGTACTTCGGGTTGCTCAGGAGGCGGTTGTAGAAGATGATGATGTAGAGCGCGAGCAGGAGCTGGCGCTTGTACTCGTGGAGGCGCTTGACCTGCACGTCGAAGATCGCGTGCGGATCGAGCTTCACGCCGAGGTTCGCCATGACCCAGTTGGAGAGCTGGCCCTTGTTGGACTTCTTGATCTTCGCGAGGGACTCGAGGAAGGCCTTCTCGGACTTGAAGCGCTCGAGCTTCTTGAGCTGCGCGAGGTCGGTGATCCAGCCGTCGCCGATCTTCTCGGTGATGAGCTGCGCGAGCGTCGGGTTGGCCTTGAGGAGCCAGCGGCGCGGCGTGATGCCGTTGGTGACGTTGTGGAACTTCTCCGGGAAGATCTCGTAGAAGTCCTTGAACAGGCTGTCCTTGAGGATCTGCGAGTGGAGCTCGGCGACGCCGTTGATGGACGACGTGGCGACGAGGCAGAGGTTCGCCATCCTGACGTACCTCTCGCCGCTCTCGTCGATGAGCGACATCCTCTGGAGGCGCTTGATGTCGCCGGGGAAGAGCGCGGAGATCTTCTGCAGGAAGCGTCCGTTGATCTCGTAGATGATCTGGAGGTGGCGGGGGAGCAGCCTCTCCATCATGGAGACCGGCCACTTCTCGAGCGCCTCGGGAAGGATCGTGTGGTTGGTATAGCCCGTCGAGCGGCGCGTGAGGTCCCACGCGACGTCCCACTCCAGATCCTCCTGGTCGATGAGGATGCGCATGAGCTCGGGGATGACGAGCGCCGGGTGCGTCTCGTTGAGGTGGATGAACACCTTGTCGGGGAGCGCGGACCAGTCCTCGTTGTCCTGGCGGAAGCGGCGGAGGATGTCCTTGAGCGAACACGCGACGAAGAAGTACTGCTGGCGGAGGCGGAGCTCCTTGCCGGCCGTCGTGTTGTCGTTCGGATAGAGGACCTTGGTCAGGTTCTCGGCGAGGACCTTCGACTCGACGGCCTCGACGTAGGAGCCCTTGTTGAAGTCCGCGAGGTCGAACTCGTCAACCGCCCTGGCGGACCAGAGCCTCAGCGAGTTGACCGCCTTGCGGTAGCCGACGATCGGCAGGTCGTAGGGAAGTCCGTTCACCTGCTCCGCCGGGACCCAGCGCCACTGCTGGCGGCCCTTGACGGTGGTGCACTCGACGTGTCCGCCGAAGTTGACGATCTGCGCGTACTCGGGGCGGACGATCTCCCAGGGGTAGCCGTCCTTGAGCCAGCTGTCGGGCTCCTCGACCTGGTTGCCGCCCACGATCTTCTGGCGGAAGATGCCGTAGTCGTAGCGGATGCCGTAGCCCATGCCCGCGAGGTCCAGCGTGGACATCGAGTCGAGGTAGCACGCGGCGAGGCGGCCGAGTCCGCCGTTGCCGAGGCCCGCGTCCGGCTCGTGGTCCCTGAGGCTGTTCCAGTCGATGCCGTACTCCTTGAGCGCCTCGCGGCAGAGCTGGTCGGCCTTGAGGTTGATGACGTTGTTTCCGAGCAGGCGGCCCATGAGGAACTCGAGGGACATGTAATAGACCCTCTTGGTGTTCTGCCTGTGGTACTCCTCCTGCGTCGCGATCCAGCGCTCGACGATGCGGTCGCGCACCGCGTTGGCGAAGGCCGTGTACTGGTCGCGCGGAGTCGCGCGGTCGATGTCCTTGGCGAGCGTGTACCTCATGTGCCACGCATAGTCCTCCGCGAGTCCGTCAACGGACATCTCGGCCCTCTTGTCCTTCTTCGTCTTCGTCGTCATGGTAATCTTCTCCTTGTCCTGGTTCATGTTCTGGTTTGTGGCCTGCTTACTTGAAAACACCCTTGATCATATCTGCCGCCTTTCCGGCCGCATCGCCAATCGACTCCATGGTCTTGCTGGCCGCGCCCATTGCTGCGTCACCGACAGCTCCCGCCGCATCGCCGACAGCCCCGGCCGCACTGCTGACAGTGTCGCCCACCGCGCCCGCAACATCACCGACTGCGTCGCTGACAGACCCGGCCGTGCTGCTTGCCGTATCGCCGACCGCGCCAGCCGCATCGCTGACCGTGTCGCCCACCGCGCCGGCCGCATCGCCGACAGCGCCGCCCACCGCGCCGGCCGCATCGCCGACAGCGCCGCCGACAGCCCCGGCCGCACC
>JAGCFB010000024.1 GCA_017650345.1 Kiritimatiellia bacterium
GCTCCGCAAGTCCAGTCGCGATGTTGAGAGCCGTCTGCCCGCCAAGCGTCGGCAACAGCGCGTCAGGGTGTTCTTTGCGGATGATCGCCGCAACGTAATCGACAGTCAGCGGCTCGATGTACGTCGCCTCGGCCATTCCTGGATCGGTCATAACAGTAGCAGGATTTGTATTGACGAGCACAACCTCGTATCCCTCGCGCCGCAGCGCCTTCACGGCCTGGCAGCCCGAATAGTCGAACTCGCAGCCCTGCCCGATGACGATCGGCCCGGAGCCGACGACCATTATCTTCTTCAAATCCGTGCGCTTCATATCGGAAACGGAAAAGCACACTCCATGCCAGCGCGAAAGACGCGCTTGATCGCAGTCCGGCGTTACATATATTGTAATGACGCCCGCTCCGGCATTACAGCCGCTTGTCGCGAGATGCTGGAGACGGCGCGCCGAAGACGCCGCGCATGAACGCCGCGAGAATGCTCTGGAAATGGTATAATATGATACATGGAGATCGTCCAAGGAACGGCTTGGCGGAGACATGTGACGGCAAGCGTTCACGTACAGGCATGAAGATAATACATACAAGCGACTGGCACTTGGGGTGCAGGCTGTACAACTACGACAGGTCGGACGAGGAAGACGGCTTCTTCGCCCGGCTGGCGTTCGTCGTGGAGAGGGAGCGCCCCGACGCCCTCGTCGTATGCGGCGACGTCTATCACACCGGCGCGCCCGGGAACGACGTCGCGAAGCGGTTCACGGACCGTCTGCTGGACGTGACGGGCCGGTGCCCCGGGATGGAGACGATCGTCATCGCAGGAAACCACGACAGCTATTCCAGGCTTGTCGTGGACGAGGCTCTCTGGAGGAGGAGCCGCGTGCACGTGTTCGGCGTTCCGGCGGAGGATGGACAGGGGTTCGCCGACTTCGCTAAGAACGTGGTGGAGATTCCCGGCAGGGGACTCGTCGCCGCGGTGCCGTTCTGCCATCCGAGGAACTTCCCCCTTGTAGCGGGCGCGCCGGGCGAGAATCGCCAAAGGGAATACTTCAAGAGACTGGAGAGGCATGTGGCGGAGCGAGCCAACGGACTCCCCGCCGTCCTCATTGCGCATCTTGCGGTGAACGGGGAGCTCGACTTCCGTGGACACGACAGGTCGCTTTTGATTGGAGGCGAAGAGTGCGTTGACGTCGAAGACCTGGGCTCCGGCTACGACTACGTGGCGCTCGGACACATCCATTGTCCGCAGTGGATCCGCGGCGGGAGGCGGGTCGCCCGCTACTGCGGCACGCCATACCCGATACACTTCGACGAGACCTACGGACACGGCGTGGATGTCGCGACCGTCGAGCCGGGGACTGAGCCGGAGGTCAGGACGGAGACGTTCGAGCCGCTTCACGCGCTTGCCACGTTCGGCGGGGACGACGGCGTCGCGTTCGACGAGGCGCTCCGGCTTGTCCACGAGGCTGCGCTTCCTGCCGACACGTATGTCCGCCTGAACGTGAGGCTCGGTCCCGGAGAGCTGCCCGGTCCGGATTGGACGGAGAGGGCGCGGCAGGCGTGCCTCGCGAAGGGCTACAGGTTCTGCGTAAACAATCCTGTCAGGTCCGGGGAGTTGGACAGGTCCGAGGCCAGGAAGGTGCTTACGGTCTCCGAGCTGAGGGAGCTTTCGGACGACGAGGTCCTTGAAATACTCGCCGCGCGCCACGAGCTTTCGGCGCGCCAGCGCGAGCTCGTCAAGGGACTCTTGAAGGAGGCTTTGCCATGAGGATCAGGACGCTTTCCATAAGGAACGTCGCATCCATAGAGTCCGCCGACCTCGACTTCTCCGGCGGCGCGCTCGGGGAAGCTCCGCTCTTCCTCATCTGCGGCGAGACGGGGTCCGGCAAGACCACGATCCTGGACTGCATCACGCTCGCGCTCTACGGCGCGACCCCCCGGTACGACGGGAGGAGCGAGCAGCATCCGCAGGAGATAGACGGATACGCATACAACGACGCGCGCCAGCTCGTCCGCCGCGGTGCGACGCATGCAAGCGCGACGCTGGCGCTGGTTGGCAACGACGGCAGGCCGTACGAGGCGAGGTGGTCGGTCGAGGCCGTGTCGAAGGGTCCCGGCAAGGGAAGGCTGAAGGCCAGGGAATGGCGCTGGCGGGACTGCTCGGAGGGCGGCCTGACGTGGACGAAGGTGAAGGAGTGCGAGTCCGTCGTGAAGCGCGCGGTCGGACTCGACTTCGCGCAGTTCTGCCGCACTACGATGCTGGCGCAGGGGCAGTTCACGAAGTTCCTTCTCGGTTCGCCGGACGAAAAGGCGGAGATTCTCGAGAAGCTGACGGACACATCGAAGTATTCGCGCCTCGGCATGGCGATAGGCAGAAAGTACGCCGAACTGGAGTCCGCCATAAAGGCGCTGGACGGACAGATCGCCCAGATGCCGGGCCTGGGCGAGAGGCGCGGACAGGTCGAGTCGCGCATTCAGGAGCTTGCGGACCGGATAGGGAAAGTCGAGTCGGCCCGAAAGGCTGTTGACGCGAAGCTGCAGTGGCTGCGTCGCAGGGATGAGCTCGAGTCCAACCGCCAGTCCGTGCGCGGGGAGCTTGCCGCGGCGTTCGCCGCGCTGAAGGCGCTGGGAGTGAAGACGGACGCGGAACTGCGCCAGGCGAAGTCGGAGCTGGAGTCCTTGAAGGAGAGTCTTGAGCGGGATGCGGCAAAGGCTCCAATGTACGAAAGCTCCGAGGTGATACTGTCGAACCTCGGCGACGTGAGGGATGCGAGGAATCGGCGAGTGAAGGACGAAGTCGAGCTGGCGAGACAGCGGAATTCCGTCCCTGCGTCCGAAGAAAAGGTGTCCTTGGCGAGAAAGGCGCTTGATGGAATCAAGGTCAGGATCTCTGAAGCGGAAGGCGCGGTCAACATCGAGGAGCTTGCGCTTGAGAGGCTCGACCGGAAGAAGACGCAAAAGGACAGGGACGGCGAGGAGAAGCGCAGGGGCGACCTGGCGGGCCTCGAGGCGGAGATGCGCGGCATCGAGACGCATGAGAAAAGCCTGTCAGCGAGGAAGTCCGCCTTGGCGGCGCAGGAAAAGGAGCTTGCCGGACGCGAGGCCGCGCTGCCTGGCCTGAAGGCGGCGATGGACGCGGCCGCGGCGGCGCTCGAGCTGGCGAAGAAGAACAGGGACGACCAGAAGAAGCTGATCGATGACGGAATCGACAAGCTTGTGGCAGACCTCCGAGTCGGAGATGTCTGTCCGGTGTGCGGGAACGTAATCGAGAGGCTCCAGTCCAAGGAGCATTTTCGCGGCCTCTTTGCGACGCTTGACGAGAAATGCCGTGAGGCCGACGCCGAGGCAGGCAGGAGCGCACGACAGTACAATGCCGCCGTCGCGGCGGCGGATGCCATGAAGTCCGCCGTCCAGTCGGAAAGCCGGCTGATAAAGGATGAGGAGACCGATGTCGCCAGGAGGTCCGCAGCGGCGCGCGAGAAGGCGAAGTTCTACGGAGTGTCCGACGGCCGCGTCGATGGCGTTCGCGCGGCGATCGCCGGCTGCGAAGGCAGGATCGCCAGGCTGGACGAGGCTCTTGCGGGAATAGAGAGGCAGGACCGGAAGGTCAAGGACCTGAAGAAGAACCTCAAGAAGCTCGGTGCGGCGAAGGATGCGGCGCAGGACGAGCTCGGACTTCGCGAGAAGGCGCTGGACCGGTTGCAGAACCGCATCGAGATACTGAAGAACTCCGTGAAGGCCGAGGACGAACGCGCCAAGGCAAAGCTGGCGGAAGCGTCGTCGAAGATTTCGCCGGCCGGATGGATCGCGGAATGGGAGAAGTCGCCAGACGAGGCGGAGGAATCGCTCAGGCGGGCTGCGGACGACTATCTGTCCCGGAAGGTCCGCTGTCCGAAGATCGAAGCGAACATTGACGCGCTGGCCAAGTCGGCGCTTCAGATCGATGGATGCATCGCGCGCGCCGTCGCCAGGCTCGGGTCTCCGTCCGATGTCGCGGCCGGGGAGGAGCCGGCTGAATCAACAGCGGAGACGGAAGGCCTCCTTGGCCAGCTGGAAGCATGCGAGAAGGCGTTGGAAAGCCACGCCGAAGCCAGGCCTGCGGACATGGGGGAGGCGGACGCGGTTGTCAGCCTTGCCGAAGAGGAGTCCAGGCTGAAGGATGAAGATGGAAGGCTGAAAGAGGAGATGGGCCGCTGCCGGCAGCAGATCGCGGACGACGACAGTCTGGCGTCCGAGCGCCAGGCGAAGATGGCGGAACGTGCCAGTCTGGCGTCCGAGCACGAGGAGTGGAGGCCCGTCCATGCGTTCTTCGGGGACGGGGACGGGAAGAAGATCCGCCGCGAGATCCAGTCCTACGTGCTGGCGAACGTGCTTGTGAAGGCCAACCACTATCTCCGGCAGCTTTCGGACCGGTACGAGCTTTCCTGCGAGGGGCTCACGCTTTCGGTGGCTGACGCGTTCGAGGGCGGAGGGATGCGTCCTGTCAACACGCTCTCCGGCGGCGAGCAGTTCCTCGTCTCGCTCGCCCTTGCGCTGGGCCTTGCGGGGATGGGCGACACGGGACTGGCGGTTGACATGCTCCTCATCGACGAGGGCTTCGGCACGCTGAGCGGAGAGCATCTCGATTCCGCGATCGGGGCCCTCGAGCGGCTCAACGCCCTGACGGGTTCGCGCAAGGTCGGCGTGATCAGCCACGTCGCGCGCCTCCGCGAAAGGATTCCGACGCACATCGAGGTGACGCGCAGGGGGCACGATCCGAGCTGCGTGAGGGTCACCGTGAACGGCAGGGGGTGACGTGGCGGATCGCGTACGCCTCTCACCGTCCGACGCCGCGTGTGACGCGGTGGCGCAGATATGCTATAATATCCTTAATCATGAACGAGTCAGACACTTCCAGACATTTTCTCCGCCAGTGGATCGAAAAGGACGTCGCCGAGGGACGGACCGGGGGCAAGGTCGTAACGCGCTTCCCGCCGGAGCCCAACGGCTACATCCACATCGGCCACGCGAAGGCCGTGTGCGTCGATTTCGGCATGGCCGCGCTCTTCGGCGGCGAGTGCCACCTCCGCCTCGACGACACGAATCCGACGAAGGAGAGCGACGAGTACGCCGAGAACATCAAGAAGGACATCCGCTGGCTCGGCTTCCAGTGGTCCGGCGAGGGCGACGGCGCGGAGCCGGGCTTCTACAACGCGTCGAACATGTTCGACAGGATGTACGAAATCGCCGAGAACCTCATCAAGGCGGGCCAGGCGTACTGCTGCAACCTGACGCAGGACGAGTGGAAGGAGTACCGCGGCGTCCCGGAGCGTCCCGGGCGTCCGTCGCCGTCGCGCGACACCGATCCAGAGCGCAATCTCCGCATATTCCGCGAGATGCGCGACGGGAAGTACGCGGACGGCGAATGGTGCCTTCGCGCGAAGATCGACATGGCCTCGCCGAACATCCACTTCCGCGA
>JAGCFB010000025.1 GCA_017650345.1 Kiritimatiellia bacterium
ATACGCCTCGAGCCGGAACGTCGTCTCGGCGTCAAGGTGGTTCGTCGGCTCGTCGAGCAGCAGCACGTCCGGATTCGAGAGCAGCAGCCGCGCTATCGCGACGCGGCGGCGCTCGCCGCCCGAGAGGACGCCGACCATCGTGGAGCCGTCGGGGCAGCCGAGGTCCGCCATTCGGCGCTCCACGAGGTTCTCCAGGTTCCAGTAGTCGTTCGCGTCGATGATCGTATGCAGGCGCTCCATCTCCGCCGCAGCCTTCGGATCGTCCAGCTCGCAGCAGAGGTCCTCGTAGCGCGTCACCATCGCCTGCGCGTCCGCGACGCCCTCCATGACCGTCTCGAGGACGGTCTTCGAGTCGTCCAGCTCCGGCTCCTGCGGAAGGTAGCCCACCTTCGTCCCCTTCGCGACCTGCACCGTGCCCATGAGCTCGGTGTCGAGTCCGGCGAGGATCTTGAGGAGCGACGACTTGCCCGCGCCGTTCGCGCCGATGACGCCGATGTGCGCCCCGTAGAAGAACGAGAGGTTGACGTCCTTGAGGATCGTCTTCGTCCCCGCCTGCTTGGTGACGTCGATTAGACTGAACTGGTATTCTCCTGCCATGTTTCTCCTTTATTCAAACTCTACGGCCTTCGACATGTCGCAGGCAAGCGCGACGCGCTCGCCCGCCTTCACTCCGCTGAAGCCCGGCACGCGCACCGTCGCGCGGAAGCGCATCGCGTCCGTCACGACGTGGACGAGCGTCTCAGACCCGAGCGGCTCCACAAAATCCACCTCCGCGGCGAGGTCCGCCGCCTCCGCCTCCTCCGGCGCCCTGAGGCGGATGTGCTCCGGACGCAGTCCGACCGTCTTGTGGAGGTAGATCGTCCCGCGCGGAAAGAGGTTCATCGGCGGCGTGCCTATGAAGCCTGCGACGAAGGGGTTGGCCGGACGCTCGTATAGCTCCATCGGCGCGGCGACCTGCTGGATGCGCCCCTCGTTCATGACGACGATACGCTCGCCCATGGTCATCGCCTCCGTCTGGTCGTGCGTCACGTAGATCATCGTCGCGCCTAGGCGGTTGTGGAGGCGGATTATCTCCGCGCGCATCTCGACGCGCATCTTGGCGTCCAGGTTGGAGAGCGGCTCGTCGAAGAGGAAGACGGACGGCTCGCGCACTATGGCGCGTCCGAGCGCGACGCGCTGGCGCTGTCCGCCGGAAAGCGCCTTCGGAAGCCGCGCCAGGTACGAGGAAAGCCCCAGGGCGTCCGCCGCCGCCGCGACGCGGCGCTCGATCTCCGCCTTGGGGAACCCGCGCAGCTTCAGCGCGAAGGAGAGGTTCTCCCGGACGGTCATGTGAGGATAAAGCGCGTAGTTCTGGAACACCATCGCGATATCGCGGTCCTTCGGAGGAAGCCCGGTGACGTCGCGCCCGCCGATCTCGATCCGCCCCGCCGTCGGAATCTCAAGTCCGGCGACCATCCTCAGGGTGGTGGATTTTCCACAGCCGGACGGACCCACCAGCACCAGGAACTCCCCGTCGCGGATGTCCAGCGTGAAGCCCTCCACGGCGGGTCTGTCCCCGCGGCGGTATGTCTTTTCGACGTTCTGTAGCTTCACTTCGGCCATTGCGCGATTATACCATTTACAATGCGGCTAATCAAGCGGAAGTGAGGCAACGAAGGGATTTATGTGGGAATTTTAATGGTTGCCTCGCAGGGACTCGAACCCCAACAAGCAGAATCAGAATCTGCGGTGCTACCATTACACCACGAGGCAAACTCGCGAGGCGGTAGGGCCTCTACTTTCCGTACTGGCGGGGTCGACGGGGCTCGAACCCGCAACCCCCGGATCGACAGTCCAGTGCGCTAACCAATTGCGCCACAACCCCGTGTTCCGAAAAGTGACAATAGTATATCATTTTTGTGCCCCGCTGCGCAAGGGGGTATTTTCAGTTTTTTATTTTTGGGGACAGACCCCGTATTTTTTGGGGACAGACCCCGAAAACAGGCGGAAAAACGGGCGTTTTTAAGTGGCTCTACGCGGTTCGAGGGGCGAAGCCGAGGACGCCGCAGCCGGGGACGCCGACGAGGTGTGAGCGCTCGATCGCGTCGTGGACGTACGCCTTCGCGCCGCGCACGGCGTCCGCAAGCCCCCGCCCCAGCGCCAGCTCCGCAGCAAGCGCGGCGGCGAGCGAGCAGCCCGTTCCGTGTGTGGAGACGGGATTCTCCACCCACGGCATGGAGAACTCCGAGAAGTCGCGTCCGTCGTACAGGACGTCCGTCGCCTGCGCGTCCGCAGAATGTCCGCCCTTCACAAGGACTGCGCATCCGTGCGCGTCGAAGATGCGGCGGGCAAGCTCGCGCGGCGAGCCGGACGCCCCGGCCAGGCATTCCGCCTCCGGTAGGTTCGGCGTCACGAGCGTCGCGAGCGGAACGAGCCGCGAGACGATCGCCTCAACAGTCTCCGGCGGAACGAGCCGCGCGCCGCTCGTCGCGATCATGACAGGATCGACGACCTTCGCTATCTCCGGGTGGCGCGCCAGGCGGTCGGCGATCGTCTCTATCGCGGACGGATCAGCCAGCATTCCGGTCTTCAGCGCACGGATGTCGTAAACGCCAAGGACCGCGTCCAGCTGCGCCGCCACGAAGTCCGCCGGCACGCCGTGTATCGCCGTAACGCCGAACGGATTCTGCGCCGTCAGCGCGGCGAACACGGTGCACCCGTGGAGTCCGTACGCGTGGAACGCGCGGAGGTCGGCCTGTACGCCGGCGTTTCCGCCGGAGTCCGATCCGGCGATTGTGAGGCAGCATTCCGTGGTGATCATGGCGGTTCTCCCTATGGTTTGGCGAAGCAGATGGCGAGTCCGCCGGCGAGGACGGCGAGGACCAGCACCGGGACGACAAAGGCAGTGTGCCAGCGCATCCAGCGCGGCATGCCCCAGCCGGAGCCGGCGGACACCTCCTCGCTGAAGCGCGCCCATCCCCAGCCGATCGCATCGCTGGAGACGAAGACGCCCTGGCAGAGCGCGCCTATCGGAAGCCACAGCTGGCTGACGGCGAAGTCCTCCCACTTCATCACCCCGTCTATGAGGACGCACGGGAGCGACAGCACGCAGACGGACGCGCCGACGAGGAGCGACGCCGGGACGCGGCGCATCCCGAGCGAGTCCATGAGCCCGGCGATTATGCACTCGAAGACGGCGACGACGGTCGTAAGCGCGGCGAAGGCCAGGAAGAGGAAGAAGAGGAAGCCCCAGAAGGTTCCGCTGGTGAGCCGCGCGAAGACCTCCGGAAGCGCGACGAAGATGAGTCCCGGACCCTCGGCGTACGGAACGCCGAACGTCGCGCACGCCGGGAAGACGACGAGCCCCGCGAGGAGCGCGACCGCAGTGTCTATAGCGATTATGATCGCCGTCTCCTTGACGAGCGAATGCTCCTCGCCGATGTAGCTTCCGCATATCGTCATCGACCCGATTCCCAGCGACAGCGTGAAGAAAGCCTGTCCCATCGCGTCGAACACCGCCTGCCACGGATGCTCCATGAAGCGTCCCCAGTCCGGCTTCAGGTAGAACGCCAGCCCCTCCGCCGCGCCGTCGAGCGTGAGCGACTTGACGGCCAGGACGCCGAGCAGCGCGAGGAGCGAGAGCATCATGAACTTCGTCGCACGCTCCACGCCGCGGACGACGCCGGCGAGGCACACGAGCGTGGAGGCGAGGACGGCGGCGGACATGAAGAGCGCCGTCGTGGCGCGGTCCGCCGTCAGCGCGCCGAAGGCGGACGACGGATCGGACGGCGGCGAGCCGAGCGCGTAGTCGCCGGTGTACTTGACGAGCCAGCCCGCGACGTCCGTGTAGTAGATCATCAGCAGGAAGCAGCCGGACGCGAGGACCGCCCCGACCGCACCCCACGCGCGCGCGTACCGTGGCGGGGCGAGCGTGGCGAGGGCGGACGCGAGAGAGCGCTTAGCGCCGCGTCCGATGCCGAGCTCCACGGCGAGGATCGGAAAGCCGATGAGGACGAGGAACGCGAGGTATATCACGACGAACGCCGCGCCGCCGTTGCGTCCGACGATGTACGGGAAGCGCCAGACGTTGCCGAGTCCGACGGCGGACCCCGCCGCGAGCATCAGGAACCCGATGCGGCTGCTGAGCCTCTCCCTCATGCGCGCGCTTCCCCGCCCCCGCGCCTGCGGAGGACCTTGCGGACCAGCGCGCGCGCGGCGTCCGGCATGAACACGGCGGCGAAGGATCCGTAAACCGCGATGCCGACGGCTATGAGCGCGCCAAGCGCGACGACGGACCCCGCGCGCTCGCCGCAGAAGGAGAAGGCGCGCGCGGCGACGGGCTTGAGGAACCATATCGCCGCGCCCATCGCGACGGCGGCCGCGCCCATGCGCGCGACGGGGGCGACGCAATGCGAGAGTCCGGTCGTTCCGTTGCGCCTCCTGGCGAGGACGACGAGGAGGAGGCAGCCGACCGCCGCGCAGAGGACCGTGGACGCGGCGAGTCCGACGTGCCGCCATTCCACGGGAAGCGCGAAGACCGCGACGACGTTGAGCGCGGCGTTCAGGCACACCGTGGCGACGGAGACGCGAAGCGGCGTCTTCATGTCGTTCTGCGCCTGGAACCACGGGACGAGGGACTTCTGGAGTCCGAAGAACCCGAGCCCCACGGCGTACACGGCGAGCGCGCGGGAGACGCGGACGGTCGCCATCGGGTCGAAGGCCTTGCCCTCGTAGATGACGCGCGTTATCTCGGGCGCGAGGACGAAGAGTCCCGCCGCGGCGGGGACCATGACGAACATGAGGGAGCGGACGGACGACGAGAGCGCGCCGCGCGCGCCGTCGAGGTCGCCCTTGGCGAAGAGCCCCGCGAAGGTCGGCAGGAGAACCGTGCCGAAGGCGACGCCGATGACGCCGAGCGGAAGGTCCATGAGGCGCTCGGCGTATCCGATCACGCCGGCCGCCCAGGGGCTCGCGATCTGAGCGAGGATCTGGTCGAGCATGTAGTTGATCTGGATCGCGCCCGCGCCGAGCGCGGCGACGCCGAGGTTCCGCCAGACGAGGCGCACCTTCGCGTCGCCCCAGCCGGAGAAGCTGAGCCTGGGCGTGACGCCGGCGACGTGCATGCGCCAGAAGAGGAAGGCCATCTGCACCGCGCCCGCGACGAGGATCGCCATGGCGACGCGGTGGATGCGCTGGTCGAGCCGCAGCTCGGGGAAGAACGCTATCCAGGCAAGGATGCCGATCCAGCAGAAGTTCAGGAGGCACGGCATGAAGCTGGACGCCTTGAAGCGTCCGAGCGAGTTGAGCACCCCCATGCCGAACGCCGCGCCGCAGATGAAGATCATGTACGGAAGCAGCGTCTTCACCAGGCGGATCGTCAGCGTGAGGCGCTTCATGTCCGTCAGCCCCAGCTCCTGCCGGAACTTGACGACGAGCTCCAGCGCGCCGACGGACACGACGACCATCGCGCCCAGCATCAGGAGGACCATCGTCATCACGCTGCGCGCGAGCTTCGCGGCCCGCTCCAGCGACTCGGACTCCGCGGCGCCCTTGAACACGGGGACGAACGCGGCGGTGAGCGCGCCCTCGCCGAACAGCTTGCGCGCCATGTTGGGGATCGCGAACGCGAGGGTGAACGCGCTCTGCTCCACGCCCGCGCCGATGAAGCGCGCCTGGAGCATCTCGCGGACGAGTCCCAGGACTCGGCTCAGCGCGGTGAATGCGCCGACCGTGAACGTGTTCCTCAGGATGGACTTCTCGGACGACATGGCGGCGTCCCTAGCCGATTGCGAGCATTGCGTCTATCGCGCGGCGGGCGCGGGAGGCGATCTCCTCCGGGACGACGACGCGCGTCTTCATCTCGCGGAGGCACTCCGCGAGGTTGTCCAGCGTGGTCTTCTTCATGTTGGGGCAGACCAGGCGCTCGTTCACGGGATGGAAGACCTTCCCGGGGTTCTCCTCGCGGAGGCGGTGGAGGATGCCCACCTCGGTGCCGACGATGATCTCGCTGGCGGAGGACTCGCGCGCGTACCTGCACATGCCGCCGGTGGAGAGCCGCTCGTCCGCCGCGTCGCGGACGTCCTTCGCGCATTCGGGGTGGACGAGGACCGGCGCGCCGGGATGCGCGGCCCGCGCGTCCGCGATGGACTTCGCCGTCAGCGCCGCGTGCGTCGGACAGTAGCCGGGCCAGAGGACGTACTTCCTGCCGAGGAGCCCCATGATGTGTGAGCCGAGGTGCTGGTCCGGGACGAAGATGATCTCCTCGTCCGGCGCGAACGTCGCCATGACGCGCTCGGCGTTCCCGCTCGTGACGCACATGTCGCACTCCGCCTTCACCTCCGCCGTGGAGTTGACGTAGCAGACGGCCTTCGCGCCGGGATGCTTCGCCTTAAGCTCGCGGAGCTGCGCGCCGGTGATCATGTCCGCCATCGGACAGCCGGCCGTCGGGTCCGGGATGAGGACGGTCTTGCCGGGGTTGAGGATCGCCGCGGTCTCGGCCATGAAATAGACGCCGCAGAAGACTATGACGTCCGCCTCGACCTGCGTCGCGCGCCGCGCGAGCTCGAGCGAGTCGCCCGTGTAGTCGGCGACGTCCTGCACCTCCCCGCGCTGGTAGTTGTGCGCGAGTATCACGGCGTTGCGCTCCGCGGCAAGCCTGCGAATCTCATCTGCTGTCGTCATGCAACCTCCTCAACGCATCGCGTTTTACTTGACCGTTCCAAAAAGAGCCGGCGGACAATCCGCCCCCAAGCAATCAGCCGCCATTCGACCAAAGCGCCTTCGGGCTTAAGGACTTCAGGGATAGTCCGCCGGCAGGGTTAGAACCTCGCACCCGTCGTCCGTTATGGCGACGGTGTGCTCGAAATGTGCCGAAAGGCTGCGGTCGCGCGTGACGACCGTCCATTCGTTCGAAAGGACCTCCGTCCGCTCGCCGGCCTTCGTCATGGATATCATCGGCTCGATGGCGATCGTCATGCCGGGCCTGAGGACTAGCTTGGTGCCGGGCTTCCCGTAGTTGGGGACCTCGGGGTCCTCGTGGACGGTCCTGCCGACGCCGTGTCCGATCCAGTCCCTTATGACGCCGAAGCCGGCGTCCTCCGCGACCTTCTGTATCGCGTAGCCGACGTCGCCGAGGTGGACGCCGGGTCCGCACGCCGCGATCCCGGCGGCAAGGCACCGCTTCGTCGTCTCGACAAGGCGCAGCACCTCGGGGTCCGTCACGCCGAGCGCGACCGTCCGCGAGGTGTCGCCGTTGAAGCCCTGCGTGAGGATGCCGACGTCCGTCGATACGAGGTCGCCGGGCATGATCACGCGCGAGCGGTCGGGGATTCCGTGGATGACCTCGTCGTTTATGGAGACGCAGAGGTGACCGGGGAATCCCGCATAGCCGTAGAAGCTCGCCTTTACGTTGTGCTTCCTGCAGTACTCGACGACGAGGTCGTCAATCTCGCCCGTCGTGACGCCGGGCGCGACGGCCGCCGCGCATATGTCGCGGATCTCCGCGCTCATGCGGCAGGCGACGCGCATGCGGTCCAGCTCGGACTTGCTCTTGATGTCAACCTTCATCGCCGGTGTCCGCCAGGTCCGTCACATCGCCGCGAGGAACTCGGCGGCGGCCTTCTCCGGCTCCTGCGTGCCGTCGATGCGGCGCAGGAGCCCCTTGCCCTCGTAGTGGGAGATCAGCGGCTCGGTCTCGCCGTGATAGACGGCGAGGCGGTCGGTCACGGTCTCGGGGCGGTCGTCCTTGCGGATGACGAGCTCCGCGCCGCACTTGTCGCAGATTCCCTCGACCTTGGGCGGAAGCGCCACGACGTGGTAGCCGGCCTTGCACTTCGGGCACGTGCGGCGGCCCGCGATGCGTCCGTGGATCACCTCGTCCGGCACATCCACGAGGACCGCGCTCCTGACGGGCGCGCCCATCTCCTCGAGGATCTTCGCCTGCGCGAGGTTGCGCGGGAACCCGTCGAGGAGCATCGTGACGTCGCCGACGGTCTCCGCGACGACGTCCTTGATCATCTGCGCGATGAGCGCGTCCGGCACGAGCCTGCCGCTCTCCATGTAGCCCTTCGCCTCCACGCCGGCCGGCGTGCCCTTCGCGACGGCGCCGCGTAGGAGGTCGCCGGACGAGACGTGCCTGAGGTTAGCGTTCTCCGCCGCGAGCCTGCTCGCGATGGTACCCTTCCCCGAACCCGGGGCGCCGAGAAGTATGACGATGTTCATACGCAATATTATACCATATCGCGCACGGCTTCGGCACGCACCCGGACGTCAGAGGGCGGAGCAGTCGAACTCGCGCACGACGTCGAGGAGCTGCTCCGCGAGATCGGGATCGACCTCGAAGATGTTGGCCTGCTCGGTGTAGGCGAGGTTGCCGATGCTCGCCTTCACCCCCATGAAGCGGTCCTTGCGCGGAGTCTTAGTTCCCTTGAAGTGCTTCTCGTTGTCCAAAAGTCCGTAGTTGACGAGATTCTGGAAGATGTCGTTCGCGTGCTTGGAGCCGATGTTGTGGCGGCGCACCTGTATGTCGTCCCACCCCTCGCTCTCGTTGCGCTTGGCGAAGTCGTTCGAGATGAGCTCGCTCGCGCCCTTCTTGAACACGACGTGCCCCGTGCCGCTGATGAAGACGGACGTCCTCCTCACCGGCGTCCTGTCCATCCTGTAGTAGTGTATCTCCACCCAGTTCAGCTGGCTCTCGGTAACCGTGATGTACGGGTTCACCCAGAACGGACCGCAACCCGCGAGCGCGAGAAGCGCCGCGAGCGGCAGGAGCCGCAGTCCGCAGGAAAGTTTCCTCAGTATGCGCGACATGTTCATTCTCCCTCCTCCTGCCGCCACGACGCGACGAGCCCCGCGCCGTACAGCGTGAGGGTCGGGTCTATGGCGAAGTCCATTCCGATGTCCTTGAGCGCCCACTTCGCGAAGCCGCCCGTCGCCACGAGCCGGAAGTCCTCGCCGAAGTTGCGCGAAAGCGTCCCGGCTATCTCGCGGACCATCCCGCGGTAGCCGACGAGCGCGCCGAAGCGCATGGCCTCCTCCGTCGATCTGCCGATCTTCGGCGCGACGCCGCGTCCGAGCTCCATGCGCGGAAGCTTCGCCGTCCGCTCGAAGAGGTAGTCGCGCATCAGCGGAAACCCCGGCGCGATCACGCCGCCGCGCCAGACGCGGTCGCGGGTGACGACAGCCGCCGTGAGCGCCGTGCCGAAGTCCATGACCAGGACAGGCGCGCCGTAGCGCGAGACGGCGCCTGCCGCGTCCGCCAGCCTGTCCGCGCCGATGGTCTCGGGATGCGGATAGTCGATGCTGATGAGTCCGGACGCGCCGAAGCTGCGGTATCCTATCTGGCGGACCTGCAGCCCCGCGCGACGCGCGAACGCGCGCCACCTGGCGTCCGCCTTCGGGACGACGGACACGTAGGCGAGGGCATCGGGACGCGTCGCGGCGACGAGGTCCGCGGCGGCGGCGGACGCCTCGGAGAATCCGCCGTCGCAGTGCGCGACGCGGGAGACGCGCCCGCCGGACCAGAGTCCGAGGGCCGTCGAGGTGTTGCCTACATCTACGACGAGAAAGCGCATCAAACCGCGCGCCATTCGAGGCTCAAATCGACCGAGCCGGCGGAGTGCGTGAGGCATCCGAGCGAGATCGCGGTGACGCCCGTGGCGGCGACCTCCTTGGCGCGGTCGAGCGTGATGCCGCCGGACGCCTCGGTCTTCGAGATCCCCTTGCACATCCTGACGCACTTCTTCATGTCCGCGCAGCTCATGTTGTCCAGCATGATCCACTCCGGCTTCGCCTTGAGCGCGCTCGCGCACTCGCGGAGGCTCTCGACCTCCACCTCGACGGCGAGCTTCGGGAACCTCTTGCGCGCGGCGACGACCGCCTGGTCCAGCTCGTCCGGGTCCCCGCCCTTCCAGAGGCGGCGGTGGTTGTCCTTCATGAGGACGCGGTCGTACATGCCCATGCGGTGGTTCGTTCCGCCGCCGCAGAGGACGGCGTACTTCTCGAAGACGCGCAGCCCGGGCGTGGTCTTGCGGGTGTCGAGGATCAGCGTGCCGCGCGACTTCGTCGCATCGACGAACTTCCTCGTGAGAGTCGCCGTCGCGCACATGCGCTGCATGAAATTGAGTGCGGTGCGCTCCGCCGCGAGGATCGAGCGCGCCTTGCCGCGGAACGTCAGGATCGGCTCCTTGGGCTTGACCACCGACCCGTCCGGCTTGAGGATCGTCACCTTGATCTTCGGATCGACCGCCTTCATGACGGCCTTTGCGACCGTCGCTCCGGCGACGACGCATCCGGTCCCCTTGGAGTAGATCTCGCCCGTGGCGACGGCGTCCGCATCGACGAGCGCCTCGCTCGTGGCGTCGCACCACTTCGACTTGCGCGCGTCCGCCGCGTCCGCAAGGTCCTCGTCAAGGGCGAGACGCACCGCGGCGCGCGCCCGGGTGGAAAGCATGACGTCCTTCATGGCAAGCCTCCTCAGGCCGGCATCAGGTACTCCCAGTGGGAGTAGAGAAGAAACGTCAGTATGCCAGCGACCGCGAGGCTGATGCCGCCCGCGACGAGCGCGCAGAGGGCGGCGGTCTTGCCGACCGTTCCGTTCGCGGCGGAGGGGCCGGCGGGGACATCAAGCCTGAAGCGGTCCGCGATCGCAGCGCCGCCTGCGGGGGCGGCGGGAGCGGGGGCTCCGCCCGGGGCCTTGGCTGTGGTTATGGGTTTCTTTATCTTCATGGGACTATTATATCACTTATGGCAGTTGAAAATCAACTTAGGGGACGGGGACGACCGAGAGGATCCTGTCGATCACCATGTCGCTCGTCACGTTCTCCGCCTCCGCCTCGTAGGTCAGGAGGATGCGGTGGCGAAGGACGTCGTGGACGACCTCCTTCACGTCCTGAGGCGTCGCGTAGGCCCTTCCGTGCAGGAGCGCGTTGCCGCGCGCGGCGAGGTTCAGGGCAAGCGTCGCGCGCGGGGACGCTCCGTTCTGGATGTGCGGATTCGGCTCGCGCGTCTTGAAAACGATGTCGAGGATGTAGTCGCCGACCTTCTCGTCGCAATAGACCTCCTTGAGGGCCTCGCGCAGCGCGAGGATGTCCTGCGCGGTGCAGACGCGGCGCGCCTCCGGACGGTCCGCGCTCTCCGCGAAGCGCTGCATGATGCGGCGCTCGTCCGCCTTGGACGGCGTCTCGACGAGGCACTTGAACATGAAGCGGTCAACCTGCGCCTCGGGGAGCGGATACGTGCCCTCCTGCTCGATCGGGTTCTGCGTCGCAAGGACGAGGAACGGACTCGGCAGGCGGTACGTCTCGTCGCCGATCGTGACCTGGCGCTCCTGCATGGATTCGAGAAGCGCGCTCTGCACCTTCGCCGGCGCGCGGTTTATCTCGTCCGCCAGCAGCAGGTTCGTGAACACCGGACCCTTCTTGGGCGTGAACTCGCCGGTCTTCGGCGAATAGACGAGCGTGCCGACAACGTCCGCCGGAAGGAGGTCCGGCGTGAACGAAATACGCTTGAAGTCGAGACCGAGCGTCTTGGCGAGCGTATTGCACGAAAGTGTCTTCGCGAGGCCAGGCACGCCTTCGAGCAGTATGTGCCCGTCCGTCACCAGCGCCAGGACCAAACGGTCGATCAGCTTCTCCTGGCCGACGATCACCTTGCCCACTTCGTCCCTGATCTTCGCCACGAGCTCCTTCTGCGCGGCGATTCTGTTTGTCGCTTCTTTGAGGTCCATCGTTTTCTCCAATGTAAACTGCGTTCATGATATTATACCATGTATCCAGCATCCAGGGATAGCCGTAATTTTCGGCCGCCCGCAAAAAGCCGCAAAAGAGTTGACGAAAGCTGTGAAAGCCATTGCCGTGGCGCAAGACGCCGCCACCAACAGCGCTACCGCCCTTTTGGCTTTCCCTTGCCAGCACCTTGCTTCGTCCCTGATTTCGCGTTTTTCTGGCTTTTATTTTCGCTGACCGTTGCCGGAGGCGCAGTGAAACAACAAAGCCGGAAACCTTGTCCTGGCAAGCAAGAATAGATGTTTTGCGATTCGCGAGAAGCGGAACGGACATCCCTAGCCGAACTTTCGGCATGCCCACCACGAACGACCCGTACGACGCCATTGATAACAGGGCCCAACGGATCTCTGACCGCCGTCGGCTTCAGCACCTCCCACTCGTCGAGACACCATTCCGCCACGTTGCCATGCATATCGTAAAGCCCCCAGGCATTCGGCTTATAAAGCCCCACGATCGTATGGTCATCTTGGATGCCACCCTTCATGTCTGAGTACCAGCCGGTCCTGTGTCCACGGTTGTTGTAGTTATATCGCCCCACTTCGGCGACATTCTTATCGAACTTTTCAACTGCCAGACTCTTGTTAAACAGATTCTTGCCACTATTCAGCGCAGTGGTAGTTCCCGCCCGGCAGGCGTATTCCCACATGGCCTCCGTAGGCAGATCGAACGTGTATATGCCTGTTTTGGCGCGTAAGATTCCCATAAAGGAACAGGGCGACACGCCTTGTTCGACGGGCCAGTTGCTTGCTTGTATGTCTTCGCGATCGCCACGTATGTCAATCCACCCCACGTCCGATCTCGGGCGCATATCCCCTTTCTTATCAAAACTACGAAGATATTCTTCACCGGTGACCAGCTCATACTGCTTCTGCGTGACCTCGAAAACGCCTATATAGAAAGGTTTCGTTATAGTCACATTGTGCTGCAGTTCCCATTCATGCCTCTCACCCAATTCGTCCTTCGGACTCCCCATTGTGAACGTACCGCTTTTGATGCGGCGCAAAACGATCTTGGTGGTCTTGTATTCGTCAGTCCATCCGCCATTGGGCACACTATTCAGATAGGAAACGCGAAATTTCTCCGCCTTCACCCCGCCTGAAAGGTCGATGACCATGTACTGTCCTGTGCCGACTTTAATCTTGGGCTGCGGAACTGCTTTCGGTCGCCGTTTCTCCAAGGACGTCTCGAACCTTCGTCTTTCTACCTCCTTGCCCAGCCATTTGTTGTCGACAACTTCATAAGTCGTGTTGCCCTGTGGAAGAATGAACTTGTAACTGCCATCCGGGAACGCCCCTTCCTCGACGGTTGTCGTCCTGCCCTTGAACACCACGCTCTCCAGACTGCTACAGCCCTTGAATGCGGATTTCCCGATTTTGCTGACTTCACAGCCTATAGTAACGCTCTTCAAGGCCGTACATCCAGAAAATGCCTTCTCCCCGACAATTTTCACCGAGTCTGGTATTGTCACGTCTTCTAAGCTGCTGCAGTTTTCGAATGTAGAGTCTCTGATTAGGCCGATTTTACGGCCGACAGTCACGTTCTTCAAAGCCGTACACCCGGAAAACGCCCTGGCCCCGAGGAATGTCACCGAATCGGGAATCGTAACGCTCGTCAACCCTTTGCAACATTCAAATGCCCTATCCCCGATGGCTGTCGTTGGTTTGCCGCCAAGCATAGGTGGAATGATCAACGCACCATTAGTGGCTATGTCGACTGCTCGTGGCTTTCCACAGCCTAGGCTGGCCTTCCCATCGACTATGGTATAAGTCCACTCTATGCCGTTGATGGTTTCGGTGTCTGCAATGACGGTAGCGCATATAAGCATCGCCGCTAACACCATGCCTGCCTTTTTCATATTGGTCGTTTTCATATTCTAGATACTAATATTACAAATATTACAAATATTACAAATATTACAAATATTACAAATATTACATCATAAATTCCTACGGATTTCAAGCGGGAAATGCAATGGAGAATATCCCCAAGTATTTCCTCAGCTGTTCTCGCGTTTTGAACGCAATTATGCTATCATTTCCCATGTCGGTTCCTCCTTGGTGGTTTTTGGCAAGTGGCATTATACCACATCCAGCAAGTGGAACCGACTTTTCGCTTATTTCACTTCCAGAAACTCGTCCCGCCCAATAAAATCAGGCATGCGACTCATTTCAGGGGTCAAAAAGTGGGGATATTCCAGGGTAAATGAAGTTCAGATTTGGCAGCGATGTAGTTGCAACAACACCCCAGAATCAACCTTATGACAACCTGCCCGCAAGGCGCGACGCGTCCGCCGCGCCCGTTGACGAAAGCCTCGCCGTCGGCGTCCTCGCCGGCAACGTCGCCCGCCGCCTCCCGATCACGATCGAGGAGGCCAAGCGCATGACGCTCGCGGACATCCTGGAGATCCAGCGACGCGCAGACGCGCGCGACGGACGCTTCGACCCGGACGCCGAGCGCAAGGGACCGCTTGCGGACTACATCCGCACGCGCGAGGAGATCAGGAAGCGAGCCAAGAGCACAGACTGTCGGTCGCCCTGTCAAGAAGGAGGACGAGCATGACGCATGCGACTCCAGTCGCTGCCACGATGGCGAGCTTCGCCAAGAACGGCAAGCGGTCAAGCTCCGTCGGCCTGAAAGCCGGAGCCTTGCCGCCATTGGCCGCTATCGCACGCCACGCGAAGAAGATGGCTGTGCAGTATAGAAGTGTCTCACTTGTCTCCGTCATGCCAACATTATACCACAAATGAGCGCAAACGAGATATACCTTAAGGTTAAGGCCTACTTCCACGACCTCGCGACAACTCACGTAAAAAGGTTCGTCAGTTGCAACAACACCCCAGAATCAGCCTTATGACAACAAAATGAACAGCACCGAATCTCTTACACGAATCCTGCCGGGATATCCGACCAGATTCTTAACGCCCAAAGCGGTGGAAATGCCATTCGGTGCCTTCACCGCGAATTATACCACAACTTCTTTCGGGAAGGCAAGGGGGTAAAAATGAAGAACCTCAACCTATACGCGCTGGCGAACGAGCTGAACCTCGGCGAAGCGAAGTCCGGCACGATCCGCGTGCCCTTCGGCCGCTGGGACTTCGGCGCGAAGAAGCTCGACGACGGGCGCACCGTGTTCTTCGTCCAGGAGCTGACGCGCGACGGCGCGGAGCGCATGGCCGCGAAGATCAACGCGGGCGTCGCGGACGGCGAGAAAGGCGTCCCGGTGTACTAGGGGCATCCCGACGTCCCTGAGTTGCAACAACACCCCAGAATTAACCTTATGACAACAGAATTGCTTCCAATCCTGTTCAGAGAGCCGGACCAGGTGTTGGAGGGGAAGGCAGGCGCTTTCATATGCGTTCTGCACGACGGCGACGGTGGAAATTACTGCTTAATCTTAAGCCCCAAGAAAGAAATTCGCGTGAAGACATTTGTCAAGCTCAAGAAAGGTGTGGACATCAAGGCTGCATTAAACAATGAACCCTGAACAATGAGTGGTTGGCGATTCCACCTGTGTCCTGCCAGGCTGCGCTTTTCCAGGTTGTCCAGGGAACGATGACATTATAACACATTCTAAAACCGCGTTGCAAGGGGGTTGAAATGAATCTTGAAGTCGAAGTGGACGAAGCCCAGATTAGGGCCGTGGAAAAGGCGGCGTCCCTCCTGAAGGACGACGCCAACCGGCGCACCATCACTGAGGCGGCCAACGCGGGGCTGATCGCCGCGCTGAAGCGTCACTTCGCCGCCAGGGAGCGCGAGTCGCACGCCGTCGGCTGGTGGAACCTTGGCGCGGGCGACTTCCCTAAGCGGTACTTCTGGCGAGGCACGCGCGGAACTTCGGTGTCCGAGCTTATACGCACGGCGCTCATCGTTCCTTCCGTCATGGAGGCCACCGTCGCGATCGACTCGCCGGAGCTAGCGCACAAGCTCGCGCAACACCCGCCACCGATCAAGCCCAAGGGTGGACGGCGCTACCTCGCTATCCCTGCCACTCCGGCTGCTGCGCAATGGACCGGCCAGGCGCGCGACTTCCCGGGAGGCGTCCGCTTCGCCTTCACGCAGATGACCGGCATCTGGCTGCCGTGTCTCGTCGCCGCGTCGAATTACAGACGTTCAAACGGACGTCTCGCCAGCGGCGGCAAAGGCGGCAAGACAGGCGCCAACACCGTCGTGTACTGGCTGGTCAAGAAGGTCAACACCGCCCACGATCCGCGTGCGCTGCCAACGCTCGAGGAGCGCCGCGAAGCAGTCACAAAGGCCGTCGCCGCCGCCGTCCGCGGCCTAATCCCGCCGCCCTAGCCCTGTTTTTCCCAAATGCACTAGAATCCGCACCCGTCCAGCCCTGTTTTTCCCAAATCGCCCGTTCCGCGTCGTTTACCTCAAAACCCTCAATTCCCGCCCAAATCCCGCCTTTCTCCCGTTTTTCCCATTTCCCAACCCCCACCAACGCATGCCGGATTTTCGCGTTAACTTTTCAACCCACAGTTGTGGGAGGAAGGAGAAGCAACCCTATGGTTGTGGAATCCTTGCTGCCTGGCATACTTGGTGGCTACACTCAAGCGCGTGTATTGCGCTGGGTGTACACGCCGTATGTTAGGCGTTGGGGTAGGATCGTCTACCCTAGGAACGCGAGAGTGTTCCGTTTCCCGGTCTACGAGTATTCGTAGGACCCACTTGGCGCTTCGGCGCTAAGTAATGTAGGCCACCAATCTTAAGGTTGGCGGCCTGCATAGTTGGCGCAGGAGTAGAATCGTGTAATCAAGTTAACACATAGAACGAAAGGAATCATCATGGAAGGACGTTATGTCGTTCGACATGGTAATGACTGGGCGAGTACAAGGGCAGGCGCAGGACGTGTCTCGAAAGTTTTCAAGACACAAGCTGAGGCTATTGCCTATACTCGACCTATCGCACGTGAGGAAGGCGTTGAACTACGCATCCAGGACCGATATGGTCAATTCCGCCAGTGCGACAGTCACGGTCACGATCCACGCTCGATTCGTGGCTAGTTAAAGTCCTGGTCATGTCGCTTTCTGGCGGCATGACCAGGCGTTATGATAGTATTAGGAAGCATAGTATCAAGGCATCAGGAGATCGGATCGCATTAGAGTAGCGCTGTGATGGCAGGCTGGGGCAATCCTCGTGGCGATTATGGTATAATGTACAGCGGAGAGAAATGTATGGGACTTGTAAAGACTAGAAGATTGGCGGCGATGCAGAAGCAGCAGCGCGCGAAGGCGTGGATGAAGCCGCCGACTGGGAAGTTCCCTCGTGATATACCTGGGAAGGGCACTAAAGTATCTGCAACTTGGAAACGCGGTTGACGAAGGGGAACTTGTCGTATGGATGCTGTAGTTGAATCTTTCAAACCGATGTTCATAATGCTTGGATGCGCGTTCGCGCTTCTGGTTGTGCTTCGGATATTTCTGCTGTGGTGGAACAGTCCGAAGCAGAAGGGCAAGCGAGGCGAGAAGCTGGTGGCGGGACGGCTGAGGAAAGGGTTGCCGGACGAGTACCGGATTCTGAACGACATCTACCTGCCGCTGCCGGACGGAACGACGACGCAGATCGACCACGTCATCGTGTCTCAGTATGGTGTGTTTGTGGTCGAGACGAAGACTTATTCGGGTTGGATATTTGGCGACGAGAAGAGCAAGGAGTGGACTCAGTCCATCTACCGCAAGAAGAGCCGCTTCCAAAATCCGATGAGGCAGAACTACAGGCACATCTGCGCGCTTGCGGACAACCTCGGAATTGACAAGTCGTATTTCATCGGCGTTGTGGCGTTTACGGGCGATTGTACGTTCAAGACTGATATGCCGGATGGCGTGGTCTATTCTCGCCGAGCCGCAGAATACATCCGCTCGCATAATAAGCCGACGATCAAGGCATCGCAGGTGGACGAACTTGCGAACGCGATTGCGGAGTGGCAAGGGACGGTCGGTGAGGAGCGCAAGTCCTGTCACGTTGCCAATCTAAAGAAGCGCCATTCGGCGGTCAGGGAAGGGGATGTGCCAGCGTGCCCGTAC
>JAGCFB010000026.1 GCA_017650345.1 Kiritimatiellia bacterium
CCACCAGACGGACTCCATGAAGCCGAAGTCCATGGTCTTGTAGTCGTTGTCGAAATCGACCCAGCGGCCCATGCGCGTGACGGTCTTGCGCCATTCGCCGACGTACTTGAGGACCATCGAGCGGCACTGCTCGTTGAACTTCTCGACGCCGAGCCTCTTGATCTCCGGCGCGCCCGCCACGCCGAGAGCCTCCTGCGCGAGCGCCTCGATGGGGAGGCCGTGCGTGTCCCAGCCGAAGCGGCGCTCCACGTACTTACCTCTCATGGTCTGGTAGCGCGGCACGATGTCCTTGATCGTTCCGGCGAGAAGATGTCCGTAGTGCGGAAGCCCCGTCGCGAACGGAGGTCCGTCGTAGAACTTGTAGCGCTCCTTGCCCTCGTTCTTCTTCAGGGACTTCGCGAACGTGCCGTCCTTGTCCCAGAACGCGAGGATCTCCTCCTCCATTCTCGGAAACGCCACCTTGTTCGATACAGGCTTGAACATCTCTTTTTGCTTCCTTTTCTCTACGGTAAATCGTTAATATGATATTATAGCAAAACGCCCCCAAAGGGGGCAAGTGGCGACGGAGGCGACAATACGGCGGCGCGAAGTCCGCCCAAATATGCTATACTTATGGCGTGGCGGGAAACAGGACGATACTGCATGTGGACATGGACGCATTCTTCGCGTCCGTAGAGCAGCTGCACCACCCGGAGTGGCGCGGCAGGCCTGTCATTGTCGGGGCGGGTCCGCACGAGCGCGGCGTGGTCTCAACATGCTCGTACGAGGCCAGGAGGTTCGGAGTCAGGTCCGCCATGCCGTCGCGCACCGCCTACCAGCTATGTCCGCAGGGCGTGTTCGTCACACCGCACATGAAGCTGTACAAGGAGGTTTCGGACAAGGCGTTCGATGCGTTCGGACGCTTCACGCCGTTTGTGGAGGGCGTCTCCATCGACGAGGCCTTCCTTGACATAACCGGCTCCATCCACCTGTACGGAAGCGCGCGCAGGCTCGGCGAAGAGCTGCGCGCCGAGGTGAGGCGCGTCTGCGGCGTCACATGCTCCGTCGGAATCGCCCCGAACAGGCTTCTGGCGAAGATCGGATCGGAGGAGGCCAAGCCGGACGGACTATTCGTCATGCCGGAGGGCGCGGACGAGATCGCGGCGTTCCTGGCGAGGAAGCCCGTCGACGTCCTGTGGGGCGTCGGAAAGAAGACCGTAGAGGCGCTGAAGCCCTACGGAATCGCGACGTGCGCGGACGTCCAGCGCCTGGACGCGGGCCAGCTGGCGTCGATCCTGGGATCCACAGCTGCGGCGGAATCGCTGAGGGCGTATGCGTTCGGACTTTCGGACGACCGGGTCTATTGGGAGGGAGAGGACGAGAAGTCCGTCTCCCACGAACACACTTTCGACGAGGACGTCTCGGACCGGGATGAAGTACGCCGCACCCTTCTCGCGTTGGCGGACAGAACCGGGCACCGATTCCGCCGCGAGGAGCGCTGGGCGCGCACCGCAAAGCTGAAGCTGAGAGACGCGGCGTTCAACACCATGACAAGGCAGACGCCTTTCCCCCGTCCATCGCGCGACGACATGTCCTTTAGGGAGGCCGCCCTGTCGCTGTTCGACGCCGCGTGGCCGGTCGGACGCAGGATGTGCGTCAGGCTCATAGGCTTTGGCGTCACGAACATTCAGCCGACACCTAACGACGGCGAGCCCACGCTATTCGCCGCACCGGAGGACGAGGCGCGCATCAAGCGCGAACGCCTTTCCGCGGCGCTTGACTCGCTGCGTGACCGCGGACTTATCGGCGGCTGAGGCGAATGGCGCCCTTCGCCGCGCATCCGAGAACCGCGACCGTCGTGGCAAGCGAGAGCACGCCGAGCCAGGTGAGGTACGAAACAGGCGGCATTTGCGTGGATGCTGACGGCTTAGGCGTTACGCCGGGCAGCTCGAAGAGAATCGCAGTCGCGGACTGTCCGTTCGCGGACTTTATCCCCTTCTGAGTAACGACATAGGATCCCACAGGCCGTGCCTCTTTCGCCTTAAGCCAAGCGCTCGCCTGGCGATTGCCGAGGATGTCGCGTCCGGCCCATATGAAGCGGACTTCCGGGTCCATGACATCGCCCGTCATATCAACACGCTTCGTCGAGAAGCTCCACGAGGTAAATCCGCCGCCGCCCTCTACGAGGTCCGCGACTTTCCCGCCTCCGCGCTTCAGCACTTCGTCCGCAGCCGGATTCGGCGATTTCGCGAGCGTGAGATCGACGACCGCGCAGTAGAGCCTGTCGATGCGGGCAAGGTCGCACGCGCCGAAAAGCGCCACGGCGCACACTACGCCGGTCGCCATGCGCGCTGGAACGCCACGCGAACTGAGTATCGCAAGGAGCGAGTCGAGTCCGAATCCAGCGAGCACGCAGAGGCAGAACTCAGTAAGATGGTGCCACTTGACCGGCGCGCGAAGGTAGTCGCCGAACGGAAGCGCATAGACGAGACGGTAAACGGGCGCGCAGTAGCGTCCCATGGAGAAGAGCCAGAACACGACGCCAGCGAAGAAGAAGAACAGGATCTCTCCGCGTCTGCGGCGGAAGCCGACGACGACCGCCAGCAAGGAAAGGAGGCACGTAACCCATCCGACATAGAGCGAATGCTGACGGTAATTGCCCTGCTCTGCGCCGTATGGACGCCCCAGAGCGCCGGTGTAAGGCTTTACGTCCGAACCCTGGCGTCGTCCTAGGGCAAGCGTCATCTGGCAACTGGTGTCGCCATTGACCCTCGGCAAGAAGAACTCCAGCGACTCCTCTGGCGGAAGCGACCAGTTAGTGACGAATATCCACCGTGCGTCGTCATCATCCTTGGCACCCCCCGAAAGCGAGGTGCCCTTGGACTCCTCGATCTGCTTGTCGCGTCCGGCAAGGTCGCTGCCGAAGGCGTGTATGAAGCTTGGCGCGCCGATTGCAAAAAAGACAGCGGCGGCGGCAACAACGCCCTTCCAGTCCGGCAGCTTCCTTTCACGGACGCAGCACCAGACAAAATAGATGCCAGTAAAGACTGTGAAAAGGAACCAGAGATCAGGCTGGTAGAAGCTGGCCCACGCAATGCAAGCGCCCAGCAGAAGCCAGTTCTTGAGCTTGCCTTTTCTCACGGCGCGGTCGGCGAGCCCGAACGCGAAGACGCCATATAGCATCCAGCGGAACCATCCGGCATGGCCCGCGGAGAAAAGCGTCAGCCAGTAGCCGCAGAAGCCAAGGAGAAGTCCGGCGCCGTAGCTCGCGGGCCTGGAGAGTCCGCGTCCGCGAAGATAATACGCCAAACCAGCGGCGGCAAGCAGCGCCGCTATCGCATACTGGAGCTCCTGCCACAGGTAGGGCGAGCCGACAAGGGAGGTCAAGTCCCATGGAGTGAACCTGCCGGTGCCAATCCACTCGCGGAAGAAGTCAGAGACATTCCCAGACGCCGGGAACGTCATGCGCGCGTCTGGCATCACGGGGCATGCGTCCAGCGACCATGTGCCCCAAAAGACGAACCCCGCCAGCGCCGCGAACGCCGCGACGAAGGCGAGGAGCCAGGCGTGTTTCGGCCTGATGCGCATTTAGGCCGCTGCGGCCGCGACGACCGGCACGTCAGCGACGTAGCCGAGCGCGATGAGCGCGAACACCATCGCGAAGATGGCGACCGTCTCGACGATGCCGAGCGCGGCGAGGTAGTTCGTGAAGCCCTGGTTGGTCTCGGCCTGCGCGTCGCAGGCGGCCGCGCCGGCGCGTCCCTGGAAGAGGGCGGAGAGGCCGATCGCGAGGCCGGAGAAGATGCCGGCGAGGAGGCAGGGGACGCCCGCTCCGGCGGACGCCGCGCCTTCGGCGTTGATCTTGCCGAGCATGATGAACATGAGGATCATTCCGTAGAGCGTCTGGGTGATGGGCGCGCCGACGAAGGAGAGGAGAAGGAACGGCGCCGGCTTGTTGGCGGCGTAGCACTTCTTCCATGCCCCGACCGCGGCGGCGGCGGCGAATCCAGTGCCGAACGCGCTTCCGGCTCCGGCAAGTCCCAGGCAGGCGACTGCGCCCGCGACGATCATAGCAGCATCACTCATTGTTTATCTCCTTTTGTTATGGATATGATAGCATATTCCCGCAGAGGAAATCAAGGGTCTGTGCGGTCCGAACGGGCCCTTGCGGCGAAATGGCGGCTGTCGCCGCGCTGCCCGTAGAGTAGCTCCTCGCCTACGGACGCGAGACGCCGGTCGAGGCACTTCCTGCACATGGATGCCGCCTCGTCAAGGCAGGGCTTGCCCGCATAGAGCTGGTAGTCGCGGCGGCGCTTCACGTCCGTCACGTTCGGCATGAGCACGTTCGCCCCCGCCGCAACGCCGCGCTCGCGTCCGTCGTGGGCCAGCGCCTGCAGCGCCGTGGCCGCGGCGATGTTGACGTCGTGGAGGTAAAGCCGCGTTACGGCGATCATCTTGAGCCCCAGCGACAGGCGCTCCTCCGCGTCCGGGATTCCGCCCTTCTCGCCGAAGCGCGCATGCTCGCCCATCGGCGTGTCGCGGTGCGGGATGTACGGACCCATCCCGATCATGTCCGCGTCGATCTCGCCGAAGAACGCGATGTCGCGCGCGAGGTCCTCCGCCGTCTGCCCCGGGAGTGCGCACATGACGCCAGTTCCGACCTGGTATCCGGTCCGCCTCAGCGCGGCAAGGCATTCGATCCTGCGCTTGAAGTCGCATTCCGCCGGATGTATGCGCGCGTAAAGCTCTGGATTCGAGGTCTCTATCCTAAGGAGGTAGCGCGTCGCGCCAGCCGCGCGCCAGCGCGCGTAGGTCTCCTCGGACTGCTCGCCGAGGGAAAGCGTGACGCCGAGGTCGAGCGGGGCGATGCGCCTCAGGACCTCCTCGATGAAGCGCGTGTGCGCCTCGCCTTCAATCTCGCCGGACTGAATGACCAGCGACGCGTAACCCAGATCGCGCACCTCGGCGGCGGCAGCCGCTATCTCGTCCGCTTCTAGGGAATAGCGGCGGACGTTCCGGTTCGACTTCCTGATGCCGCAATAGAGACAGTCCTTTGCGCAGACGTTGCCCGCCTCTACGAGTCCGCGCACGGCGACGCCCTTCCCGCATTCGCGCAGCTTGACGGCGCGTGCGGCCGCGTACAGCCTGGCCAGGTCGGCGGGGTCCGTCAGCGACAGGAGCTGCGCCATCTCGCCTGCGTCCAGCGCGCGTGGCGCGGCGGAAGCGCGCTCTATCAGCGTTTCGCTAGGAGAGGACATTCTTAAGCTCTGCGATCGTGTATGGCTTCGCGAGGAAGGCGTCGAAGCTACCGGTCTCGAACATCTTGCGGATGTCCTCCTCATTGGAGCCGGACGAGATGACGACCTTGAGGGACGGCGCGGCCGCGCGCATCGCCTCGAGAAGCCTCACCGTGTCTATCGCGCCGAGGTTCGCGTCCAGGAGGACCGCCCCGATGCGGTCCGCTCCGCGCCTGATCACGCCAAGCGCCTCGTTGCGGGTGCGCGCGACGTGCGGGACCACGCCGATGGACCTGAGCAGTATCGCGCACGTCTTGAGGATCGCCTCGTCGTTATCGACGACAAGCACCTCGTGCGGAAGGCCGCCCTTCGCCGGCCGCGGCGGCGGCTGCATGGCGACGGTGCTCTTGGCGATGTGCGACTCGGGAAGGTAGATGACGAACGTCGTGCCCCTGCCGATCTCGCTCTCGACCTTGATTCCGCCGCCGTGGGCATCGATGACGGCGCGCACGATGGCAAGTCCGAGCCCGCGACCCGTGCTGTGCGAGGAGACGTACGGATCGAACATGCGCGGAAGCATCTCCTTCTTGATGCCGGGTCCGTCGTCCGATATCCTGAAGATCACGCCGCGTCCCGGCTGGATCGGATGCTCGGAGGCGAAGTCGGCGGCGGCGGACTCCGTCATCTCGAACGCCTTGGTCGTGAGGTTGATGTGTCCGGGGTTGTCGCCGATCGCCTCGCCCGCGTTCTTGGTGATGTTGAAGAGCACCTTCCAGAACTGGTTCGGATCGACATCGACGTCCGGCAGCCCCTCCGCGAGGGAGTAGGAAACCGAAATGTTCGAGCCGAGCGTGCGCTCCGCGAGTCCGCGCGTCTCCTCGACTATGTTGGACGGCGAGCGGGGCTCCAGCGCGACGTGCATCTCGCCGGCGAACGTCATGAGCTCCTTCATCATGCTGGATCCGCGCTTGACGGCCTCGCGGACCGCCGCGAGCGCGTCGGCGTGCGAACTGGGGTCGCCGGCCGCGTGCGCGGTCTCCACGGTGTTGAGGACAACGGCGAGCACATTGTTGACGTCGTGCGCGATTCCTGCGGCGAGGAGCGTGAGCGACTCGTGCTTGGACGCGGCGACGGCGCGCTGCTCGGCGGCGACCCTGAGCTTGTGCTCGGCGACCTCCTGAGAGACGTCGCGGATGAGTCCTAGGACGAAGTGGTCGTCCATGCGCGCAAGGCGCATCTCGAAGTGGCGCGTGTCCTCGGCGTCCGCCTCGCCGGCGCGGAAGCGCATCGTGGCGATGCCGCGTCCGGTGAATGTGCTCTCGAGCCTCTGCTTGAATATCTCTATCTGATCCCGCTCGTAGATGTCCATCGAAGGCTCGGACTTCTTGACGAAGCCCGGTATGGGGTCCGATCCCGACGGCTGCTTGTAGATGGAGACGAGGCGCCCCGTGCGGTCGAAGACGACGAGCGCGTCCGGGAAGCCGTCGATGAGCGCGCGCTGGCGGACCTCGAGCTGGGCAAGGCGGACGGTGCGCGCGGAGATCGTCTCCAGCATCCTGTTGACGGACGACGCAAGGAGCGCGAACTCGTCGTTCCCCTTCCATTCGATGCGGGGACAGTCCGAGTCCAGGTGCCTGTCGCCCAGGTCGCGGATCGCCGCGGTCATCCTCGCGATCGGGTCGAGAAGGATCCTGCCCTGGAGCCAGAATAGCGGCAGGATTATCATCGTGCCGATGAGAGAAGTGAAGAGCATCAGGCGCACGATGACCGAGCCGGCCGCCATGGAAAGCGTCTGCGGGACGGACATCATGATCATCGCCACGGCGTTGCCCGCGATGTCGCGGACGGCGAACACCGCCTGGAACGGATTCTGGTCCGAGCCCCAAAAGCCGTCCGGGTCGAAGTTCAGCGCCTCGGAGAGGATCGGCGCGATGCCGGACGAGTTGCGGACGTCCGAGACGCTGCCCAGCTTCACGGCGTCCTCGCCGCCCTCGGCTTCGGCGTCGTCCGCGTCGTCCATGCCGTAGCGGCACTTGACGTCGGACGCGAACGCCTTGCTGTCGAACGGGGTTCCGATTATGACGAGGTCGCCGGTGACGGACCTGACGAGCGAGGCGTAGAACGTGCCGCCGCGCACCATCACCATGCCGACGGATTCGTCGCCAGAGCCGTCCTTGTCGATGGATTCCGCCCACTTGGAGAGGACCGAGACGTAGGGGGAGATGTCGGACGGGACGAGGCTCACGTCGTCGTCGCCGACGCTCGCGACGCCGCTGATGAACGATCCGTCCGGCCTGCAGTGGACGGCGAGTCCGAGGTTGAGCTTGTAGAACGCGGAGAATATCTCCTCCGGCGTGCGCCCCGTGTTCATCATCGCAAGCACGTGCTCGACGGATCCGCTCGTGGCGTTCCTGGCCTTCTTGGCGTTGGCGTACGCGATGTTTGAGATGTCGCGTCCGACCTCCTTGACCTTGATCTCGGCGTCCTTCATCAGGCGGAGCAGCGCGACGCGTCCGCCAAGGAAGAACAGCGCAAGGATGGTCAGGAGGATGCCCGCCGTCGCAAGCGAGTAGCGCGTGCGTATCGAGCTGAGGTTCGAGGCGAGATGCTTGCCCATGCGTCGGACCTCACTCTGCGGGGGCGGGAAGGACGTAGAAGCGCCATGCGCGGACGCGTCCGTTGGCCATGTCCTGGCGCGGCGTGTAGCGGAAGCCGGAGACCTCGACGTCCGCCCCCATGTCGATCACCAGGTAGTGCGGCGCCTGGGCTCGTCCGTCGCCCCACTTCGAGTGCCAGAAGTTCGCTATCTGTCCGTCGATGGCGTTCTCCGCCGAGGCGTCCTCCTGCGACGTCTCCTCGCTGGAGACGGAGACGAAGTTCCACGCGTCGTGCGGCACGCTCGCCCCGTTCGCGTCGAGGACGTCGAACTCGGCGATCGAGGCGAGGTCCTTCGCGTCCGGCCACGCGCTGTCGATCACGAACGCGACGCGGCGTCCGGCGACGGACTGCGGAAGCATGGCGGTCTGGGCCTCCACCTTGTTAGCGAACTCGCCGCTCGCAGCCGGGTTCTCCGGCGGGGTGAACGGAGCGGACTCGCGCTTCACGCTCTCCATGAAGTCGTCCTCGGGATGCATCTCGTCGAGGACGGGCGCATCGACGAACTCGAGCCCCTTGAGCGGCACGTTGCCCGCGAAGTCCCAGACCAGGACCTCGTTCTCGCCCTCCTTGAGCCAGCAGCCGGGGAGGTACATCGTCTGCGTCGGACCGATGCCCCAGAAGCGTCCGAGCGGACGTCCGTTGATCCAGACGTGCCCCTTCTTCCAGCCGCGGACGAGGAGGAAGGTGTCGGGGATCTGGTCCGCGCCTTCCGGCTTCGCGACGTTGACCTTGAAGCGCTTAAAAGTGCAGGGCTCCTCGGCGTCCGTCGCGGGGCGGAGGAACACGGGGGCTCCGGCCTCGCCCGTGAGGCGTCCGCAGCAGTAGTCGTGCCCGACGGACCACCAGTTCCAGCCAGTGAGCTCCCTGCCGTCCAGCGTGACCGGTGCGAGGAGGCCCTTCTCGGACTTGTTCATCGCCCCGCCGAAGTTGTAGCGGCTCATGTGCGTGACGACGATCGAGAGAGTCTTCCCGCCGGCCGGTATCTTGACGCCGCGCGACGGGAAGCGCCTGTCGAGGAATCCGCAGAACGCGCCGTCAACGAACACCGCCGCCTGGTCGCGGAGATTGGGGACCTTCAGCATCCCGCCCCTGCCGCCGAGCCCCGTCCTGTACATGACGGGTCCGTACCCGGCGCCGAGCATCTCCATCGGAAGCGGCTTGTCGAGGGCCTTCTGGAGACGGTTCGGCCAGACGAGATAGGCGACCTCGGCCGAGGCGTCGCTCTTGAACGCCATGAGCGGGATGTCCGCAGGCGGCTCCGGCAGGGCGTCGCGCTCCTTCCTGGACATGTTCTTGCGGAACAGGTCGCGCAGCGCGAAGAACTTGGGCGTCGTGCGTCCCTGCTCGCTGATCGGCGCCTCGTAGTCGTAGCTGGAGGTCTGCGGGACGAACGGCGAGTTGCAGCCCGCCCACCATCCGAACGACGTCCCGCCGTGGGCCATGTAGAGCGAGAAGGATCCGCCGACGGAGAGCATGTAGCCTATGTCGTCCAGCATCGGCTTCGCGGGCTTGGTGTGGTGGCGCTGGCCCCACGAGTCGAACCACGCGGGATAGTACTCGCCGCACATGAGCGGACCCTTGGGCTGCACCTCGCGGAGCTTCTCGAAGGCGTTCTTCGGGTTGGAGCCGAAGTTGACGACCTTGACGACCTCGGGGATCGCGCCGTTCTGGAGGTTGTAGGCCGGGTTGCAGGTGAAGATCGGGATGTCGAAGCCGCTCTCGCGCATGGCGTTGTAGTAGGCGCGTATGTATTCGCCGTCGCTGCCGAAGAACCCGTACTCGTTCTCTACCTGGCACATGAGGATCGGACCGCCCTTCGTCACCTGGAGCCCCTTGAGCTCTGCAGCGACGCGGCGCATGTAGGCGAGCGAGGGTTCGAGGTACGCCGGGTCGCGCGTGCGGAGCTTCACCTTGTCGGACCCGTTCTCGAGAAGCCACCAGGGAAGTCCGCCGAATTCCCACTCGGCGCAGGTGTACGGACCCGGACGCAGCAGTACCCACATGCCCTCCTCCTGCGCGATCCGGCAGAACGCGGCGATGTCCTTCTCGCCGCCGAAGTCGTACCTGCCGCGCTCTAGCTCGTGGTAGTTCCAGAACATGTACGCGCACACGGCGTTCAGGCCCATCGCCTTGCACATCCTGATGCGGTGGCGCCAGTACGCGCTCGGAATGCGCGCGAAATGCAGCTCCCCGCAGCGTATCTGGATCGGCTTGCCGTCGAGAAGGAACGCATTCTTCTCCATGGAGACCTCGAAACTGTGGACGGGCTCGGCGATGGCCGCGAGCGGTCCAAGAAGAGCGAGAGCGATTATCAGCTTTTTCATATCCCTTATTTTACCAAATTTTTGGTATAATTTCCCACATGTTCGAAGGAAATGTTTTCGGGAAGCTCGACCAGAAGCTTCAGCACGCCATCCGGGACGCCGGATACGCCACGCCCACGCCCATCCAGGAAAAGGCGATTCCGTATCTTCTCGACGGACGCGACCTCATCGGATGCGCCCAGACCGGCACCGGAAAGACCGCCGCGTTCATGCTGCCGATCCTCGACCGGCTCGTCAAGGTGAGGCGTCCGCGCCACATCGGACACCCGCGCGCGCTCGTCCTGTCCCCAACGCGCGAGCTGGCCGCGCAGACGGCGGAGAACGTCCGCGCCTACTCGAAGTACGCGCAGCTCCCATTCGCGTGCGTGTTCGGCGGCGTCTCGCAGTTCGGACAGGTCAAGGACATCAAGAAAGGCGCGGAGACGGTCATCGCCTGCCCCGGACGCCTCATCGACCTGATGACGCAGGGGATACTCTTCCTAGACCAGGTGGAGTGCTTCGTCCTCGACGAGGCGGACCGCATGCTGGACATGGGGTTCCTGCCGGACATCAAGCGCATCATCTCCAAGCTTCCGAAGGCGCGCCAGTCGCTTTTCTTCTCCGCCACCATGTCCCCGCAGATCCTGAAGCTCGCAGGCGAGCTGGTGACGGACCCCGCGCAGGTCACCATCTCGCCGGAGGCGCCCACAGTCGAGAAGATCAACCAGAAGGTCATGTTCGTGGACAAGCCGAACAAGGACGCCCTTCTCGTCAACCTCCTGGAGACGCATCCGGAATGGAGCAAGGTGATCGTCTTCACGAAGATGCGCCACGGCGCGGACCGCGTCAACAAGAAGCTCTTCCGCGCCGGGATCAAGTGCGCGGCGATCCACTCTGACAAGACACAGGGCCAGCGCACGCGCGCGCTTGACGGCTTCAGGCGCGGCGAGGTGCGCGTCCTCGTCGCGACAGACATCGCAAGCCGCGGCATAGACGTCCCCGACGTCTCCTGCGTCGTCAACATGGAGCTTCCGCTCGAGACGGAAAGCTACGTCCACCGCATCGGACGCACCGCCCGCGCCGGAGAGTCCGGCGCGGCGATCAGCTTCGTGACGGCGGAGGAGCGCGGACAGCTGAAGGCCGTCGAGCGCTTCATCAGGAAGACCATACCCGTCGATCGCGACCACCCCTTCCACAGCGACTTCGCGGACCAGCGGAACGGCAGGGCGGGCGACGGACTCCCCCAGGCGCCGTGGGTCAAGGGCGAACGCCCCGGAGGCGGCGGACAGGGCAAGGGCGGAAGGCACGGACGAGCCGACGGCAACGGAAAGAAGCGCACGTCGTTCCTCGGACGCCGCCAGCCCGACTTCGGCCAGAAGCGCCAAGGCTAGCGCCAAGCGCGGTCTCGCGCCGCCGCAGGCTACCGCGCCTTGCGGCGGATGCGGGCTACGATGCGTGACGCGCCGAGGTTGTTGAGTCCGAGCGCAAGCAGGAGCTTCCCGACCGGATGGCGGCTCTCGGACTTCACCTCCACGACCTCAAGCCCCTCCGCCTTGCAGAGCGCGCGGAAGTCCTTCAGCGTGATGCAGTGGATGTTCGGCGTGTCGTACCACTGGAACGGAAGCGACTTCGAGACGGGGAGGCGTCCGGTCAGCCCCAGCGTCAGGCGGATCCTGTAGCTCGCGAAGTTCGGGAACGAGACGATCGCCTCGTCCGCGATCCTCAGCGCCTCGTGGAGGAGTCCGCGCGGATTCTTCACCTCCTGCAGCGTGTCGGAGACTATCGCCACATCGTAGTGGCGGTCCGGCACCACGGTAAGACCCTCGTCCGCATCCTCCCAGAACGCGTCGTGTCCGTCGGCTACCGCCTCTTTGAACCTGTCGATGTCGATCTCGACGCCGTCGCCCTTGACGCCCTTGTCCTCGCGCAGGATGTTCAGGAGCGTTCCGTCACCGCAGCCGATGTCGATCGCACGCGCGCCCTTCGGCACCATGGAGGTGACGTTCCTGTAGAGGCGGCGCTGCCAGTTCATGACCTTCGGCTTCCTGTCGCCGATGAACCCGGCCATGAGTCCGGAGAGGTCCTCGATGTCCGTCAGGAACGAGTCGTGCCCCGTCCCCGCCTCGAGATGGCAGTACGTCACGTCCTTGCCGTTGCGCAGCAGGGCGGACGTTATCTCCTTGGACTGCTGCTCAGTGAAGAGGATGTCGTTCTGGTACGAGACGACGAGGCACTTTGCCTTCACGCGCGCGCAGGCGGCGTCGAGCGAGCCGTAGCGGGCCCCGGCGTCGAAGAGGTCCATGGACCTAGTGATGTGCAGGTAGCTGTTCGCATCGAAGCGGCGCACGAACTTCATCGCCTGGTAGTCGAGGTAGCTCTCGATCTGGAAGTACGTCTTGAACTCCGCGTCCCTCTTCGCGCGTTCCTCGGCGGGCGCCTCCACGAAGTTCCTCTGCAGCTCGCGCCTGAACTTCTCCTGCAGTAGCTCGCGCGAAAGGTACGTTATGTGCGCGAGCTGGCGGGCGGACGCGAGGCCGATCTTCGGACCCTTCCCGTCGCCGATCTCGTAGTAGTCGCCGCCGTGCCACTCCGGGTCGTCGGTGATGGACGCGCGCCCGACCACGTCGAACGCGAGCGCCTGCGTGTTGAGCGAGGCGGACGTCGCGATGAGGCACGCCTTCTCCATCTCGTCCGGGCAGCGCGTAACCCAGTCCATGACCTGGAGCCCGCCGTAGCTCCCGCCGATCAGCACCGCCAGCTTCTTGACGCCGAGCTGCCTCAGGAGCATCCTGTAAACGTCAATGGCGTCGGAGAACGTGTACTGCGGAAACTTCGATCCGTAGGGACGCCCCGTGTCGGGGTTGATGGACATCGGACCGGTCGTCCCGCTGCATCCGCCGAGCACGTTCGCGCAGACGATGTGCCAGCGGCGCGTGTCGATGGCGCGTCCCGGACCGATCATGCCCTCCCACCATCCGCTCGGCCTGTCCTCGCCGGGCCTGATGCCCGCGACGTGGGCGTCGCCGGTGAGAGCGTGGCAGATGAAGATGACGTTGTCGTCGCGCATCGGCGCGCCGCACTCCTCGTAGCGCACCTCGATCTTCTTGAGGATTCCGCCGGTTTCGAGCCTCAGGCCGCCCTCGGGCAGCTTGAGCTCCATCATCTTCGGTTCGACTACGCCTACGCCTTCTTCGCTCATTTCGGTTCGTGTTCCGTTCTGCGTTCAGTCCTCGGACTTGAGGTATCTCAAAAGTTCGTCGATGCGGTTGATCTTCACGGTGCAGCGCGCGTCGTTGAGGACGCCGAACCCGTAGGTGCAGTACGCGCCCTTCACGCCGGCGTTCACGGCGCACTGCATGTCCGTCCAGTTGTCCCCTACCATCCAATCGTGCGACGAGACGCGGTGTCCGCGCATCCGCGACGCGCACTCCCTGAGCGGAAGCGCGCTCGGCTTCATCTCCGCGCAGTCGCCGCCGGCGACGACGGCGTTGCCGAAGAACCGCGCCATGCCGAAGTGCTCGAGGATCGCATGCGTCGCGAACGACGGCTTCGCGGTGTTTATCCCGAGGAGCCAGCCGCGGTCGCGCAGCTCCTCCAGCGTGCGGCGCACGCCGGGATACGGCTCGACCGTCTCGAGCATGTGCTCGGCGTAGTGCGAGCGGAATATCTCCCAGAGCCGCTCCACGTCGTCCGCGCGCTCGGGGATCGCGTTCGCGAGGAGATGCCGCGCGCCGAGTCCGACGTGGAGCATCACCTCATCGACGGACTTCGGCTCCAGCCCGAGGTCCGCACGCGTGTGGTTCACGGTCGCCGCGAGGTCCGCGCGCGTGTCGAACAGAGTTCCGTCGATGTCGAAGAATGCCGCGTTCACCGCGTCGGACCTCCCTGCGTCAGGCGGGCCAGATCTCGTTCGCGAGCGCCGCGAGCTTGGCCTCGCTTCCGGCGTCGAGCGCGCTCTTTACCGTGACGACGGTCGGGCAGAACGTCAGTCCCTTGCACTTGCCGAGCATCTCCTTAATGATGCGCGCGGCCTGCGGGGCCCAGCTGCCGTTCTCGATGAGTCCGACCGTCCTGTTCTGCCAGTTGCGCTCGACCAGGTGGTCGATGAAGTGGCGCATCCACGGGAAGATGTCCATGTTGTAGGTTGTCGTCGCAAGAACGACCTTGCCGTAGCGGAACGCGTCTTCGACTGCCTCGGGCTGGTCGTCGCGGGCGAGGTCGGCCACGGACACCTTGGGGCAGCCCTTCGCGAGAAGCATGTCGCGGAGCTTCATGACGGCTTCGCGGGTGTGTCCGTAAACCGTGGAGTAGGCGATCAGGACGCCGGGCGACTCGATTCCGTAGGACGACCAGATGCTGTACTGGCTGATTGCATGGGAGACTTCGTCGGCGGTGGAGAGGACGGGTCCGTGGAGCGGACATATTGTCGCGATGTCGAGGGTGGACGCTTTCTTGAGGAGCGCCTGCACCTGCATTCCAAACTTGCCGACGATTCCGAAATAGTAGCGGCGGGCCTCGCAGTCCCAGCCCTCCGGATCGACGACGTCGTTCGCGCCGAACTTGCCGAAACCATCCGCAGAGAAGAGGATCTTCTCCGTCTTGTCGTAGGTAACTACCACCTCGGGCCAGTGGACCATCGGCGCGCCAACGAACACGAACTCGTGGCGTCCGGTAGAAAGCGTGTCGCCTTCCTTGACAACAATGCGGCGATCCGCAAAGTCCGTGCCGAAGAAGTTCTTCATCATGCCGAACGCCTGGGCGCTCGCAACTATGGTGGCGTTTGGATAGGCCTTCGCGAAGGTGATTACATTGGCGGAGTGGTCAGGCTCCATGTGCTGGACCACGAGGTAGTCCACGGGCTCTTCGCCGACCTCGGCGCGGATGTTGGCGAGCCACTGTTCGCCGAAATGCGCGTCAACAGAGTCGAACACGAGAGTCTTCTCGTCCTTGACCAGATATGAATTGTAGGCCATCCCCAGCGGGACGACATACTGGCCCTCGAAGAGGTCCAGGTCGTGGTCGTTGACTCCGACGTACTTGATGTCTTCTCTGATTTCCATCGCCTTCTTCTCCTTTTCTTAAGATGTTGGACCGCCGGCTGGATCAGGGGACCGGGAACTGCGCCGCGAGCGCGGCCGCCTCTCGCTTCACGCGCGCCTGGACCGAAACGTCCGCGATGTTGTCGAGCACGTCCGCGATCCATGTTCCGATCTTGATCATCTCCGGCTCCCTCATGCCGCGCGTCGTGACGGACGCGGTGCCGACGCGGATGCCGGACGTCTTGAACGGCGACTCCGTGTCGTAGGGGATCGCGTTCTTGTTGACGACGATTCCCGCCGCGTCGAGCGCCGCAGCCGCGTCCTTGCCGGTGATGCCCTTCGTGGACTTCACATCGACGAGGAAGAGGTGGTTGTCCGTTCCGCCGGAGACGATCCTGTAGCCGCGGTCCTGGACCGTCTTGCACATGACCTGGCAGTTCTTGACGATCTGGTGCGCGTAGGCCTTCTTCTCCTCGCCCATCCACTCGCGGAAGACGACCGCCTTCGCCGCGACGATGTTCTCGAGTGGGCCGCCCTGCATTCCGGGGAACACGGCGGAGTCGAGCGCCTTCGCCCACTTCTCCTTGCATAGGACCATGCCGCCGCGCGGACCTCCCAGCGTCTTGTGCGTCGTTGTCGTCACGAAGTCCGCATACGGCACCGGCGACTCGTGCGCCCCGCCCGCCACGAGGCCTGCGATGTGCGCCATATCGACCATCATGATGCAGCCGACCTTGTCGCAGATCTCGCGGATGCGCCTGAAGTCGATCGCGCGCGGATAGGCGGACGCGCCCGTGAGCAGGATCTTCGGCTTGACCTCGAGGGCCATCCTCTCCATCGCGTCGTAGTCGAGGCGCTCGGTCTCCTTGTCAACCGTATAGGGGACGATGTTGTAGATCTTGCCGGAGAAGTTCACCGGCGAGCCGTGCGAGAGGTGTCCGCCCTGGTCGAGGCTGAGGGACATGATCGTGTC
>JAGCFB010000027.1 GCA_017650345.1 Kiritimatiellia bacterium
GTGGATGTACCTGAGGGCGAAGCGGATATGCTTCTTCCCAGGAATGTCCACACCCATCATTCTAGGCATAGTTTTCTTACCTCTTTCTTAGCCCTGGCGCTGCTTGTGGCGCGGGTTTGTGCAGATCACGCGCACCACGCCCTTGCGGCGGATGATGCGGCAGTTCTCGCATATGCGACGAACGGAACTACGTACTTTCATTGTTGGTTTACTCTTTTGAGTGGTCGAATGAATTAATATTTTATCATAAATTGCCGCAAAAGCGCAAGGGGGTACGGAAAAAAGTCAAAAAAGCCCAAAAACGACGAGATTCACTGCTCGGATGAAGGCTCCTCCGGCGGCTCCGCCGGAGGATCTTCCGCAGGTTCCTCGTCCTTCGGCTCTTCCGGCGGCGGCTTCGGAAGAAGCGCGTCCGCGGCGTACTTCGGGACGATGAACACCCACTTCTCGCCGTCGATCCTCAGGTAGCGGTCCGTCCCGTCCGCGACGGCGGCGCCGACCGTCGCGACGCGGTTCGTCGCGTCGCCGATCGTGACCGTCGCGACCGCGCCGGTCGCGAATCCGAGCGTCGCCTCGTCGAGGGACGGGTCGGCGAGCTCCTTGAAGCTCACGTACGGACTGTCGATGATCTTCGTCGAGCACCAGCGCTTCGGGTCGTCGCCGAACGCGTCGAGCGTGTCGGAGACGAGGACCGTCGTCCCGTTCATGTCCGCATACCGTCCGTGCCCCCACTTCTCGTGGCGGTCGCCGAGGGTTACGGACGCGAGAAGATTGCCGGACGCGTCCTTCAGCGCGACTTCCGTGCGCTCGCCGAGGTCGCGTCCGCGCGCGACCTGCCCGACCTTCAGCTCCTGCAGCTTCATCAGGTTCTCGCCGATCTTCTGAGTGTCCGCTGGATAGTCCTGCATCGTCGCGATCGTCCAGCCGCCGTCGCCGGCGGCGAGGCGGATGGCGTCGCCGATCTCGACGGACGCGACGTCCGCGATCTCGAACGCCGGGACGACGCTCTTTCCAGTGAGCGCGGGAGCCTTGTTCCTGCTCCCGCCGGTGAAGTACGCCGCAGCGCCGGCGACCGCCGCCGCCGCTGCCAGTATCGCAAGATTCTTTGTCGTCATTTTATGAAACCTCCGTGTTTTGCCGTGTTCCGCCGCAGACTACCTCCTGCGGCGCAGGATGGCGCGGAATATCCCGAACAGCGCGACGAGCACCGGCACGAATATGATGTTCAGGCACTTCAGCCGCGTCCCGAGCGAGTCGATGTCCGAGGTGAGCTCCTTGCGGACGTTCTTCAGCTCGCGGCGGGTGTCCGCCTCGGCGCGGCGGAACTTCCTGATCTCCTCCTGCTGCTCCTTGGAGAGGATCATCCGCTCGTTGCCGCTCTTCTGCGCCTGGAGCTGGTTGATGCGCTGCTGCGCCTCCTGGAGCTTGGACTGGAGGTCCGCCTCCTTCTGCTGCCACTTCGCGACGGCGGACGCCTCGAGGCGATCGACGACCTCGAACGGACGGCTCGACTGTCCGCGCGTCCTGAGTCCGATGAGCTCCTCGCGTCCGGCGAACTGCTCGATGAGGTTCGAGAAGAGCGCCAGGTTGTCGTTGAGCGGCTGGATGATGTTGCCGAAGAGCGTGCGCGAGACCTTCACGCAGAATTCGTCCGCGAGGAAGTCGCTGTCCGCGAAGAGCAGCACGGACCCCGCGCCCTCCGAGACGGCGCCCTCGACGGCGTTGGTGCCGGTCGGACCCTGCGGGAAGGCGGTCCTGAACGTGCCGTCGAGCCGCGCCGCGACCGTGCGCGAGCCGCCGGACGGACGCGCCCTGCCGAGCGTGCCGCCCATGAGCGCGCTGGAGGCGTCGCAGGTGGACGAGTGGTCGGACGACGTCGTCATGACGGGCGTGAACGAAAGCCCCTCGCCCTTCGCCGGGTCGAACGTGAACGCTCCGGCGAACGGAAGCATGACCTGCGTGAGGCGCGAGACGAGGATGTCGTCCTTCGCCATGCGGTCCTTGCCGAGCGTGAGGAACGCGGGCTCCTCGACCGGGCCGGCGCCCATGTTGAGGTGCGTGGCGGAATCGAGGTCGCAGGTGACGGACTTCACATCGAAGCCGACGCCCCACGCGTCGAACAGCCTGCCGAGCGTGGAGGACGTCCCGCCCTGCGGGGGCATGCCGCCCTGCGCGGACGCCATGACCTCCTTGAGGGAGGCCGGATCGACGCACACCACGAGGCGTCCGCCGCGGCAGACGAACTGGTCGATGGCGTAGAGCGTTGCGTCCGTGAGGTCCTTGGCGTGGAGGACGACGAGCGTCTTGATGTCGTCGTCGATCTTCTCCGCGTCCGTCGCGACGCTGCGGACGTCGTAGTCCTTCGCCAGCTCGGAGAACGCGATCCATCCCTGCTGCTGGCGCTGGCCCATGCGCATCATCATGGGGTTCGGCTGCTCGCCGAGGACGCCCTCGAGCGACGTCATGACGCCGACGACCGGACGCTCCGGCCACACGACGCGCGTGACGAGGCGCGTGATGTCGTACTCGAGCGTGGCCTCCGCCGCGGGCGAGAAGCCAGGGATGGCCTGCTCGCGGTCGCCGCACACGGCGACGAGTCCGAAATAGACGGGCGCGGAGAACGGATTCGCCTGCTGCGGCTCCACGCCGTAGCGCTGCGCCCACTCCTCGGCGTCCGAGTCTGGCTTGGGGTCGTACTTCTCGACGACCAGGCGTCCGCCGCCCGCGCGCTCGTACTCGCCCAGGAGGTTCTCGACCTGCGAGGCGTAGGTCTTGAGCCCCATCTGCATGTCGGACGAGCTGGAGCTCACGTAGAACTTGAGCGTGACGTCCCTGTCGAGCTTGGCGAGGACGGCCTTCGAGCCGGACGAGAGCGTGTAGAGGCGCTCGGACGTGAGGTCCGCGCGAAGCGGCAGGTTCGCGAGGAACGCGACGGACGCGCCGGCGATGACCGCGACGAGGGCGAGTCCGACAAGCCCCTTCGACGCGCCGCGGCGTCCGTCCGTGACGGTCTTGGCGGCGGCGAGGAAGAACACTGCGACTGCGGCGTAGTATCCGACGTCCGCGAGGTCGAGGACGCCGCGCCCCAGCGACTCGAAGTGCGTAAGGAGCGAGAGCGACGCGACGGCGTCCACAACGGCGACGGGGACTCCCCAGGAGGCGAGCGCGCCCGTCACCGGCGAGAAGCCGACGAGAAGGAGCAGGAACACCATGAGGAGCGCGACGACGAAGCCGACGACGCTGGAGCGCGAGAGGGACGAGGCGAAGAGGCCTATCGCCGACGCCGCGCCCGCAAGGAGGAGCGAGCCGATGTAGCCGCACACCACGGCGCCCCAGTCCGGCGAGCCGAGGTATCCGGCCGTCGCTGCGACGGGGAACGTGAGGGCGAGTCCAATGCCGATGAACGCCCACGCGGCGAAGAACTTGCCGGCGAGGGCCTCCCAGACCGTGATCGGGAGCGTCAGAAGCTGCTCCATCGTGCCGTTGCGGCGCTCGTCGGCCCAGAGGCCCATCGTGGCGGCGGGCACCAGGAGGAGGTAAACCCACGGATGCCACAGGAAGAACGGCGCGAGGTCCGCCTGGCGGCGCTCGTAGAACATGGCGACGCCGAACGTCAGGAACCCGACGAGCACGAGGAAGGCCGTCAGGAACACGTAAGCGACGGGCGAGTCGAAGTAGGACCTGAACTCGCGCTTGAAGATTGCGAATGCGTTTTTCACTGCGCGCCTCCGTTCGTGAGATTGCGGAACACGACGTCGAGCCGTCCGCTCGGGTCCATCGCCTTGAGCTTGGCGGGCGTGCCGTCCGCCTTGATCTCGCCGTCGGCGATCACGATGGCGCGCGTGCAGACGGCGTCCACCTCCTCGAGGATGTGCGTGGAGATGACGATGGCCTTCTCGGCGGACATCTCCTTGATCATCTCGCGGACGGTGTACTTCTGGTTGGGGTCGAGTCCGTCCGTCGGCTCGTCCATGATCAGCACCTGCGGATCATGGATGATGGCCTGCGCGAAGCACGTGCGCTGGCGGTAGCCCTTGGAGAGCGTCTCGATCGTCTTCCTGGCGACCGGTTCGAGGCGCGCCTTGACTATGGCGCGCTCCACGGCGTCCTTGGCGGCGCGTCCGGAGAAGCCGCGTATCTCGGCGATGAACCTCAGGTACTCCTCGACGACCATGGCGCGGTAGCTGGGGGCGGACTCAGGAAGGTATCCGATGCAGCGCTTGGCCTCGACCGGCTCGGCGCCGATGTCGTGTCCGCAGATCACGGCCGTGCCGTCCGTCGGCGGCAGGAAGCCGGTGATCATGCGCATTGTGGTGGATTTTCCCGCGCCGTTGGGGCCCAGGAAGCCCAGGACTTCGCCCTTGGAGACGGTGAAGGAGATGCCCTTCACCGCCTCGAACGGACCGAAGCTCTTCTTCAGGTTCTTTACTTCTAGCATGATGGTTGTGTATTATATCAAATTGAAGCGGAAATCAAAACGCCCCGGCGGCCGCCGCGA
>JAGCFB010000028.1 GCA_017650345.1 Kiritimatiellia bacterium
CCTCCTCCTGCGGCTATGCGATTCTGGCAATAAAAGGTGGTGTTGACAAGGACGGCTGGGGAATCAATATGCAGAACAAGGACACGCAGGTCACCTTCCGCGGCAGAAATAACATGAGGTATTTTGATTGCCCCTCCATAACCACGTGGCGGTATTTCACCTGCGTCTATACGTGGGGCGGCAGGGTGATCATGTGGGTTGACGGGGGGAACAGGAAAAGTGCTTCAAATGTCTATGCGTCCGGCAGTTCCGGGGTTGAATTGACCCTTGCCGGCAACCTCGTCGGCAGCAGCGACGAGCTCCGCATCCGCAACGGCGCGACCTCGGAAGCCCATGCCCAGGCGGACTACAAGACGCAGACCGATGCCAACTTCCTCGCATACGGCCCTGTGGAGAATCAAGGCGGAGTTGGCCTCGTAATCTACGTCAGGTAGATGAATAAGGCGGTGTGCTCAGATGAAGAGTGAAAGTACACTGTCGATCTGCCTTTCGCTGTGCTTCATGGCGGCGCTGTTCGCGTTTGGAGCGTCTGACGCGGAGAAGAACCACTCTACGGAAATGAACGCCGTCGCATGCGGCGATGTGACGTCAGAAGGCGACGTCAAGGTGCTCTTCCCGGAGGGCTCGCGCGTTGCGCGGACGATCCGTCCGGAGGGGACAGGCTTTAGCTTTGCGCCCGGGCGCCAGGAGTATCGCCCGCTCAGCGACGACTACCGGGTGTTCATCGACGGACGCGAGGCCGAGGTGCGCGCGTGCCGCGAATCGCGCGTGCCGTTCAACCGCACGTGGCCGGGGCGGCAGCGTCCGCTTGACCAGTCTGAGCGCGCTTCGTATCTCGCGCTGGAGGCCGCAGGCCCCGTCGCCATGCGCGTGGTTCCGAAGTCCCCCGTCAGGAAGGCCGTCGTGCGCCCGCTCTCGCGCGGCATCGTGCCGGAAGCTGGGAAGGACGGCATTTCGTTCACCTGCCCGGGGCCAGGATATTACGTCCTTGAGACGCGCGGCGCGGAGAAGGCGTTGCATATCTTCATCGAGCCGCCGCGGGACTTCCCTGGCCGCCGCGGTGCGACATGCTGCTTCGGCCCTGGCATGCACATGGTCGGCTGGGTGCGCCTCAAGAGCCATGACCGCGTCTATGTGGACAGGGATGCCATCGTCTTTGGCTGCTTCACGGGCGAGAACGTCGAGGACGTGAAGATCTTCGGGCACGGTGTAATCGACGGACGCGTATGCGAGCGCGTGTTCGAGGGATGCTACACGCCGCTTCAGCCCTCGTGCGTCCGCTTCCACGGATCGCGGAAGATCGAGATCGACGGGCCGATTCTCATGGATTCGCCCAATTGGGCGCTTGCCTTCTTCGGCTGCGAGGACGTTTCTGTCAGCCACGTGAAGGTCGTCGGTCAGTGGCGCTACAATACCGACGGCATCGACATCTGCAATTCGCGGCGCGTGACGGTCGGGGACTCGTTCGTGCGTTCGTTTGACGACACGATTGCCGTCAAGGGCGTTTTGCCTTACAGAGACCTTCCTGTGGAGGACGTCACGGTTGAGCGGTGCGTCCTGTGGTGCGGCTGGGGGAAGACGATCGAGCCAGGAGTCGAGACGTGGGCGAGCGCGTTTCGCCGCGTCCGCTTCTCCGACTGCGACATCGTCCGCAGTTCTTCGTCGGCGCTGAACATCAGCGCAGGTGGAAGCGCGGTGATGGAGGACTTCTTGTTCGAGGACATTCGGGTGGAGATGCAGACTGACAATCTGCCAGAGGTCCTCCAGGAGTCGGACGGCCAGCGCTACGACCCGCGCGGACGGAAGTCCTTCCCGATGCTGGTGAAGGTCGACAACACAAGATACGGCAAGGAAGACGGGCCGTCCGGGCACATCCGCAACTGCCTCTTCAGAAATGTCTCGGTGTTTGCCGAGGAGGGTGTTCCTCCGCCGCAGATCAAGGTCATGTCGCTTGCTCCGCAGAATGGCGCGGCGCGTCCGTTCGAGGGTGTCGTCTTTGAGAGGTTTTTCATGAACGGGATGCCGGCGGAGTGGAGCTCCTTCAGTTTCACTACAAATACCCCCGTAGTCCTGCGGTAATGATCATGCAAAGGAGAAGGTAAGATGTCTGTGACGGTAAGGTCGATTTGGGCGGCGGCGCTTTGCTGCGCCGTCATGACTGGCTGCGACGACTCGGCGGTTGTCGTTGAAGAGGGCGGCACGACGCCGGTAGAGGCGATTGCGTTGCTGCGCCAGCGCCGCGCGAAAGGGGACTCGTCGCATGCGACCGTCGTAGTCCGCGGCACGGTTCGGATTTCAGAGCCGATCGTGCTTGGAGCCGCCGACGGCAATTTGACTGTCCGCGGCGAAAAAGGCGCGACGATTTCGGGAGGCCGCGCGATCACTGGCTGGACGGATCGCGGCAACGGCGTCTGGGGGGCGAAGCTGCCGACGGGCGCAGACGGGAAGCCGATCTACACCGAGACGCTGTTCGTCAACGGACGCCGCGCACAGCGCTCGCGATATCCCGCGGATGGCGGATTCTTCCGCGTGACATCCGTTTCGCAGGCCGTCTGCCAGGCG
>JAGCFB010000029.1 GCA_017650345.1 Kiritimatiellia bacterium
AGACTCCCCCGCCCGCCCCGCCGTCCGGAAGCCTCGGCTCGCGGACTCTTCCTTTCGTCTTCCTGCACCATGCGCCGCTCTCGGCGGCCGGCTCGGAGATGATCGGAAAGATAACGGCGGCTCTCGGCGCGACCGCGGAGACGGCCCCTGTCGTGACGGCTCCGCCGCTTCCGCCTGCGAAGGTGCACGTCGTGCTCGGCTCGCACGCGCTCAAGAAGTGGTTCCCCGGACGCAGCGCGGGACCCGGACAGTGGCTGAAGGGCGACGGAGGGGAGACGGTGCTCGTGACGTATTCGCCGGAGTACTTCCTCCGCTACAAGGTCGTCACGCCGGCGGTGGACAAGCTCAAGCATGAAATGTGGAACAGTCTCAAGGAAATGAAGAGGAGGCTCCAGCAATGACAAACGAGAAATGCAAGGTCCTGGAACATGTTGACATCGGAGCGGGCTACCGCCGCATCGTCTTCGACGCGCCGCAGATCGCGTCCGCCGCGGAACCCGGACAGTTCGTCCACGTGCGCGTCCCCGCGCTGGAGGAGAGCGCGCTAAGGCGTCCGTTCTCGATCTTCAACGCCGAGGACGGAAGGCTGGAGCTTTTGTACAAGACCGTCGGACGCGGAACCGCCGCGCTGGCGACTGTCAATGTCGGCGACGAGGTAAGCGTGATGGGTCCGCTCGGACACGGCTTCCCCGTCGCCTGCGCCGGCGAGCCGCTTCTCGTAGGCGGCGGATTCGGCGTCGCGCCGCTGTACTTCCTCGCGCGCGTCATGAAATCGAAGGGGCTTTCCCCGAAGCTCTTCGTCGGCGGACGCACAAAGGCGGACCTCCTTGCGCTCGACCGGTTCGAGGCGCTCGGCGTGCCCGTGTTCCCGGCGACGAACGACGGATCGGCAGGGACGCAGGGGCTCGTCACGGACCCGCTGGACGACGAGCTGATCCGCCTGCGCGGAATCGGACGTCCGTTCGAGCTCTTCGCGTGCGGACCCGATCCGATGCTCAAGGCGGTGGCCTGGCGCGCGACCGGATCGAAGTCCAAGGGCTGGATATCCATGGACCGCCACATGGTCTGCGGCGTCGGCGCTTGCTACGCCTGCATCCAGAAGACCGTCCGCGGCAATTCGCGCTGCTGCATAGAAGGTCCGATATTCGCCGCGGAAGACCTGGTCTGGGACTGATCAGCGCTTTCCGCCGCTCTTTCCGTGGACGTATTTCGGCGTCGCCTTGATCTTGGTGACGCCGCCTGTCTTCGTCTGCTGCGGCTTCTTGTAGATCGGCGTCGTCCTCTTCGGCTCGGCCGGCTTGCGGTCCGACGGATTCCGCACATGCACCTTCGTCGTTTTCGGCTCGGCCTTCGCCGCAGGCTTGGCGGACGGCTTGGGAGCGGACTTCGCGACGGCAGGCTTTGGCTCATGCCGCTTTTTTGCGGGGCCGTGGCGGCTGGACGGCGGACGGTGGCTCAGGTGCGTCGCGTGCGGACGCGGAGGCGGCGGCACGATCGGGTCCATGACGGCGGTCTGGACGTAGGCAGGCGAATAGTGGACGTATTCCGTCCTCGCGTACCCGGCCGGATAGTACACTTCTTCATGGCATCCGTCCGTGACGCATCCCGCGCCGAGGAGTCCGGCTGCGATCGTCATTGCGGCGAGCATGATGTTCTTCTTTTTCATGGCGTGTTTCCTCTCTTTCTGCATGGTTAGGGGCGCGGCCCCGCCGAATCTGACAAAACAGCGCGCCTCTCGCGGCGCACGCCATCCATATTCTGCTATAATATTTCGGAAAAAGCAAGCGTAAAGGAGCCAGAAAGATGACTATGACAGCTATTGTTCTTGCGGCGCTGCTGCCGGTGATCCCGCAGCCGTCCGAATGGAAGCCCGCCGAGGGCGAGTGCGACCTTGCGTCGGCGAAGGTGTCCGTGAAGATCGACGCGGACGCCGGACTCGGCGAGGAGGGCTACACGATGGACATCGCGCCCGGCGCCGTGGACATCGTCGCCGGCGGCGCGACGGGCCGCGTGTGGGCGGGGCGCACCCTCTCGCAGCTGAAGGCGGCGGGCGCGAAGGCGCAGTGCGGCGCGATCCGCGACGTGCCGAAGTACCGCGTGCGCGGATTCGTCATGGACGTCGGGCGCATGTACCATTCGATGGACTTCCTGCGCGACCTCGCGCGTACGATGTCCTACTACAAGCTCAACACGCTCCACATCCACCTCAACGACAACGAGATATGCAAGCAGGCGGACGCCGACTGGTCAACGAAGTACGCCGCGTTCCGCATGGAGTGCGAGACGTACCCGGAGCTGACCGCGAAGGACGGACACTACACCAAGAAGGAGTTCCGCGACTTCATGCTCTGGTGCCGCCTCATAGGCGTCACCGTCGTGCCCGAGTTCGACGTCCCGGCCCACTCCCTCGCCTTCACGCGCGTCAGGCCGGAGTTCGCGTCGCACAAGTACGGCGAGGACCACTTCGACCTCGACAGGTCCGAGGAGATCCTCGCCTGGCTCAAGCCGCTCTTCGCGGAGTACCTGACCGGCGAGAATCCTACGTTCATCGGACCCTACATGCACGTCGGCACCGACGAGTACAACAAGAGCGAGTCCGAGAAGTTCCGCGCCTTCACGGACGCGATGCTCAGGATGGTCGCCGGATTCGGGTACAGGCCCTGCGCGTGGGGCGCGCTTTCGCACGCGAAGGGCGAGACCCCCGTCATCGCGGGCAGGGACATAACCATGGACATCTGGCACAATCCGTTCTACCAGCCGGAGGAGGCGCTCAAGGCCGGATACTCCATCGTGTCCGTCCCCGACGGCGCCGTGTACATCGTCCCGTTCGCCGGATACTACTACGACTACCTCAACTGCCGCATGCTCTACGAGAACTGGGAGCCCAGGAACATTGCAGGCTACACCGTCCCCGACGATCGCATGGACCAGCTAGCGGGCGGCAAGTTCGCGCTGTGGAACGACCTGCTCGGAAAGAAGAAGGACGGCACGCCGTACACCGAGGCGGACAACTGGGACCGCATCCATCCCGCTCTGCAGACGCTCTCGCAGAAGATGTGGAGCGGCGCGCGCGCCGACCAGGGCTGGAAGGAGTTCGCGGAGCTCGCCAACTCGCTCAAGGAGCCGGCCGGCGTGAAGTCCACTCACACGCGCCTTCTCAAGGCTGAATAGCGGATACGGCCATGGCGTCCGAGATACTCGAGTTCGCGATGCTCTTCGCCTTCGGCTTCTCCTGGCCGTTCGCGATATGGCGCACGTACAAGGCGAAGCGCGTGGACGGGAAGTCTCCGCAGTTCATGGTCATCGTCATCGTCGGCTACATGTGCGGAATCGCCGCGCACCTGGTGGAGGGGACGAAGCTCTGGCTCTGCGCCGTCTATCTCGTTGACATGGCGCTCGTCTCCACCGACCTCGCACTCTACTTCCACTATTCGCGAAAGAACCGCAAATGAAGCTCTACGTCGCCACGCACAACGCGCACAAGGTCCGCGAGATATCCCAGATCCTCCCCGGGGTGGAGATCGTCCCCGACGATCCCGAGGGAATCGAGGAGAACGCGCCGGACTTCACCGGCAACGCGCTCATAAAGGTGCGCGCGATCGCCGCGCGGCATCCGGGCGAGTGGTGCATGGCGGACGACTCCGGACTCGAGGTCAAGGCGCTCGGCGGAGCGCCCGGCGTGAGGAGCGCGCGCTACGCGGGCGAGCCGTGCAGCACTCCGGCGAACAACGCGCTTCTCCTGAAGAACCTCGCGGGCGTGGCGGACCGCACGGCCAACTTCACCTGCGCAGTCGCGCTCGTCGGACCGGACGGACGCGAGCACACCGTCGTCGGAAAGTGCTTCGGACGGATCGCCGAGGCGCCGTCCGGCGCGGAGGGCTTCGGATACGATCCGCTTTTCGTGCCGGACGGCTACGACCGGTCGTTCGCGGAGCTGACGGCGGAAGAGAAGAACGCCATCTCCCACCGCGGCAAAGCGCTGGAGAAGGTTCTTGAATGCATCGGCAAACGTCGTGAGAACAGGCCATGCAATCCCTGGCTTCGCCTCTTTCGCGTCGTGAATCTGCCGACCGTCCCCGGCGACGTGCTCGTCGGCGCGGCGGCGATGCTGGCGGCGTGCTGGCACGTTTCTGCCGCGGGCGGACAGGCGTCGCCGCCGCCGCTCGCCCCCGTCTGGTGGGCGGCGCTCGCGAGCGTCTTCATGTACATGTTCGGACTTGCGGACAACGACATCGTAGGCGCGAAGACGGACAAGGGGCGTCCGATCCCCGACGGCTGCATTTCCCTTGGCGCGGCCCGCGTCGCGCGGGCCATATGCATCGCCGCCGTGATGGCGATCGGAGTGTTCACTGGCCTGAGCCGGCTGCCGACATGGTCCGTCCCCGCCTTCCTGCTCGTCTGCTCCGTCGTCGCGTACAACCGCCTCAAATGGCCGCTGCTCATGGGGCTCGCGCGCGGACTCAACGTCGCCTGCGGCGGGCTCTTCCTCGTTTCGCCGGTGACGCTCGGACTCGCCGCGCTTTGGGTCGCGTACATTGCCTTCGTGACGAAGTATTCCGAGGGCGAGGAGGATGATCCGGCCAGGAAGCGCCGCGTCGGCGCGCTCGTCGGCGGAATCGTCTATCTCCAGCTTGCGGCGCTGATCGCGCTCGCCCTGGCGTTCCCGCATGTGGCGGCGATCCGCACGCTGCTTCTCGCCGGGGCCGCGCTGCTGGTTCTCCTGCGCCTTTTCAAGACGCTCTTCCCCCGCGTCAGCGCGTCGTGAATCCGCCAGCCGGGACGACAGCATTCTTTTGCATCTTTTCGCGTATGGGCGGACGATAATTTGATATAATAACGGGTCAATGAACAAGATCATAGCAAAAAGGCAGCTCTCCGAGAACGTCTTCCGCATCGAAGTCGAGGCTCCGCTCATCGCGCGCGAGCGCAAGGCGGGGCAGTTCATCATACTCATGGTTGACGAGGAGCTTGGCGAGCGCATACCGCTCACGATCGGCGACGCGGACCCCGAACGCGGCACGATCACGCTCATCTTCCAGACGGTCGGCGCGACGACGACGAAGCTTTCGCGCATGGAGGTCGGCGACTCCCTGGCCGCCGTTCTGGGTCCGCTCGGACGCCCCACGGAGATCCGCGGCGAGAACGGCGAGAAGCCGGGCCACGTCGTATGCGTTGGCGGCGGCATCGGCGTCGCGCCGATGCATCCGATCGCGCAGGCGCTCAAGGCGGCCGGCAACAAGGTGACGATCATCATGGGCGCGCGCAACAAGGGGCTCTTCGTGATGGAGGACGAGATGCGCGCCATAGCGGGCGACGGACTTATCCTGATGACGGACGACGGAAGCTCGGGACGCAAGGGGCTCGTCACGGAGCCGCTGAAGGAGCTGTGCGAGGCGGGCGCGGTCGATGAGGTCATCGCGATCGGACCTCCGATCATGATGAAGTTCTGCGCGCTCACGACGAAGCCGTACGGCGTGAAGACCGTCGCTTCGCTCAACACGATCATGATCGACGGCACGGGGATGTGCGGCGGCTGCCGCGTCTCCGTCGGCGGCGAGACGAAGTTCGTCTGCGTTGACGGACCCGAGTTCGACGCGCACAAGGTCGATTGGGACCTCATGATGAAGCGCATGGGCGCGTTCAGGCCCCAGGAGGCCGCCGCAAAGGAGCATGTCTGCAAGGCGGGCATCTTCAACTGAACCCGTCCCTCGTCCCACGTCCAATTTCAACAAGAAGAATCGAAAAGACCCAATGACACCTAAGGAAAAGATGGCGATACCGCCGCAGGCGATGCCAGAGCAGGACGCCCGCGAGCGCGCGCGCAACATGAACGAGGTGGCGCTCGGCTACACCGCCGAGATGGCGAAGGCCGAGGCGTCGCGCTGCCTCCAGTGCCCCTCGAAGCCCTGCATGCAGGGCTGCCCCGTGGCGGTCAACATCCCGGGCTTCCTCGCCAAGGCCGCCGAGGGCGACTTCGCGGGCGCGCTGCGCGTCATCCGCGAGACGTCGCTCCTTCCTGCGGTGTGCGGACGCGTCTGTCCGCAGGAGAAGCAGTGCCAGAAGTTCTGCACCATGGGCAAGCTCCTCAAGGACGTCGAGAAGTCCGTCGCCATCGGACGCGTCGAGCGCTTCTGCGCGGACCTCGCGCGCGAGAACGGGACTGAGGAGCCCGTCGAGCGCGCGCCGCGCACCAGCAGGCGCGTCGCCGTCATCGGCTCGGGCCCGGCGTCCATCACCTGCGCGGCGGACTGCGCCAAGGCGGGCCACGACGTCACGGTCTTCGAGGCGTTCCACAAGTGCGGCGGCGTTCTAGTCTATGGCATACCGGAGTTCCGCCTTCCGAAGGCGATCGTCCGCCACGAGATCGACGGACTCAAGTCCCTCGGCGTCGAGATCGACAACAACTTCGTCGTCGGGCGCACCAGGAAGCTCCGCGACCTCCTCGAAAAGGACGGCTTCGACGCGGTGTTCGTCGGTACGGGCGCGGGACTTCCGAAGTTCATGAACATCGAGGGCGAGAACCTGAACGGCGTCTTTTCCGCCAACGAGTACCTCACGCGCGCGAACCTCATGAAGGCGTACGAGGAGGGCAGGGCCGACACCCCGTTCTGGCACGGAAAGAAGGTCGCAGTCCTCGGCGGCGGCAACGTCGCGATGGACGCCTCGCGCATGGCGCTCAGGCTCGGCGCGGAGAGGGTCTATCTCATCTACCGCCGTTCGCTGGACGAGATGCCGGCGCGCCGCGAGGAGATACACCACGCGAAGGAGGAGGGCGTCGAGTTCCACATGCTGGAGAACGCGAAGCGCATCCTCGGCGACGACAAGGGCTTCGTGAACGGGATCGAGTGCCTCAGGTACGAGCTGGGCGAGCCGGACGCGTCCGGGCGCCGCAGCCCCGTCGCGATCCCCGGCAGCGAGTTCACGCTCGACGTCGATACGGTCGTCGTCGCGGTCGGCAACGCCTCGAATCCGCTCATCCCCGCGACCACCGAGGGTCTCGAGGTCAACAAGCGCGGAAACATCGTCGTCGATCCGGAGACGAACATGACTTCCATCCCCGGCGTCTTCGCCGGCGGCGACATCGTCCTCGGCGCGGCGACGGTCATCCTCGCGATGGGCGAGGGACGCCGCGCGGCGGCCGGTATCAACGCGTACCTGGCGAAGAAGTGAGATGAAGGTCGTCGTCGGACTGGGCAATCCCGGTGCGGAGTACGCGAACACCCCGCACTCGATCGGCTTCGAGGTCGTTGACGCCATCGCGTCCGAGATCGGCGCGGAGTGGGAGGCGAAGCGCTCCTTCTCTTGCCTCATGGCGAGAGGCGTATTCGCGGGGCAGCAGGTGCTGCTCGTGAAGCCGCAGACCTTCATGAACCTTTCAGGCGACTCCGTCGCGCCCGTCGTCAGGTACCACAACGCCACGGCGGACGACCTCCTGGTCGTGCAGGACGACATCGACCTTCCCGTCGGCAGGATGCGCGTCAGGAAGGGCGGCTCGTGCGGAGGCCACAACGGGATCCGCAACATCATCGAGCGGCTCGGCACGCAGGCCTTCGCGCGGCTCAAGATTGGGGTCGGCAAGGACCGCTCCAACGTCGTCGGACACGTCCTCGGCAAGTTCGACCCCGCGACGCGCAGGACGATGGACGTCGTCGTCGCCGAGGCCGTCAAGGCGTCCGCCGCCATCCTGCGCGACGGACCCGACAGGGCGATGAACCAGTACAACGGGTGGTCCGCTCCCGAAGGCGAGGCCTGACGCCCCGCCGTCCGCTTCCTCAGGCCGCACGCAAAGCGGTCATATATGATATAATATCCACATTATGGCAGAAGATAACAAGTCGTCGCTGGACGCCCTGAGCGCGCTGTGCAAGCGCAGGGGCTTCATTTACCATTCGTCGGAGATTTACGGCGGAATGCCCGGGTTCTGGGACTACGGTCCGCTGGGCTGCGAGCTGAAGGCCAACGTCAAGCAGGCGTGGTGGCAGTTCACCGTCCGCGGGCGCGAGGACGTCGCCGGGCTCGACGCCACGATCATCATGCATCCGAAGATCTGGAAGGCGTCCGGCCATCTCGACACCTTCGCGGACCCGATGACGATGTGCAAGCAGTGCAAGAAGCTGATGCGCGCTGACCAGCTCGACGACATCCGCGCCGAGCTCGGCAAGAAGGCGGCGGCGGTCAACCCGGCGTACGCGCTCTCGTGTCCGCACTGCGGCGGCGAGATGACGGAGCCGAAGCCGTTCAACCTCATGTTCAAGACGGTGGTGGGTCCGATCGACGACCCCTCCAACGTCGCGTACCTCCGTCCCGAGACGGCGCAGGCGATCTTCGCGCAGTTCCAGAACGTGACGGCGACCTCGCGCATGAGCGTCCCGTACGGCATCGCGCAGATGGGCAAGAGCTTCCGCAACGAGGTGACGCCGCGCAACTACACGTTCCGCTCGCGCGAGTTCGAGCAGATGGAGCTCGAGTTCTTCATCCGTCCGGACGAGGCCGTCGAGATACTGCACGGACACGTCGTGACGCTCGCGGACAACCCTGACCTGAACGGGCCGGTGCAGGACGACTGGGGCTGGGAGGTCTGGCACAAGTACTGGGTCGAGCAGCGCAAGCGGTTCCTCAACGCGGTCGGGCTCCCCACGGAGCGCTTCGTCGAGTACTGGCAGAAGCCGGACGAGCTCGCGCACTACGCGCGCGCCTGCGTTGACATCGAGTACGACTTCCCGTTCGGGCGCCAGGAGCTGGAGGGCATCGCGGCGAGGAGCGACTTCGACCTCAGCCAGCACCAGAAGTGGTCCGGCGAGTCGCAGATGGTCTTCGACGATCCGCTCAAGCAGGCGGCGAAGAAGATGGACGAGGCGGCCAGGAAGGCGTTCGTCGAGAAGGTTCAGGCGGACTGGGTGAAGCGAGGCAAGGACGCCGCCGCGGCCGAGAGGTTCTGCCTCGCGCTCTTCGACGGAAAGTACGTCCCGCACGTCATCGAGCCGTCCGCCGGCGTTGACCGCCTTATGCTCGCGCTCCTCTGCGAGGCGTACGAGGAGCAGAAGCTCACGGACGAGAAGGGCAAGGAGGACGTCCGCACGGTCCTCCACTTCTCCCCGAAGGTGGCGCCGGTCAAGGTCGCGATCTTCCCGCTCATCAAGAAGGATCCGGACCAGGACCGCATCGCGCGCGACATCTTCACGAAGCTCCAGAAGAAGGTCAACTGCCAGTGGGACGTCTCCGGCGCGATCGGCCGCCGCTACCGCCGCCAGGACGAGGCGGGCACGCCGTGGTGCATCACCGTGGACGCCCAGACCGTGCAGGACGGCACGTTCACTGTGCGCGAGCGCGACTCCATGGAGCAGAGGCGCATGACGTACGGCGAGTTCCTCGCCATGATGTACGAGGCCCTCGAGTTCTGATCGACCTATTGCGAAGTTTTTGTTTCTGTGGTAAAATAAGTGCATCACTAAACAAAACAACAAGAACACAAGCAAAAGAGGTGGGTTATCGCACAGTTCACACGCGTAAACTACAAGATCCGCGTTCCGCAGGTTCGCGTTCTTGATGCTTCGGGAAGCATGCTCGGCGTCATGGCGACGCGCGACGCGCAGAGGATGGCGGAGGAGCGGGGCCTCGACCTGGTCGAGATCACGCCCAACGCCGTCCCGCCGGTGTGCAAGATAATGGACTACGGCAAGTTCAAGTACGAGGAGTCCATCAAGGCGAAGCAGGCGCGCAAGGCGCAGAAGGTGCAGAAGGTGAAGGAGATCAAGTTCCATCCCGGCACCGACACGAACGACTTCAACTACAAGCTGAGCCAGATCCGCGGCTTCCTTTCCGACGGCTGCAAGGTGAAGCTCACGCTCCAGTACCGCGGACGCGAGAACGCCCACCGCGAGCTCGGCGAGGACGTCATCAACCGCGTCCTCGAGGAGCTGCGCGACGAGTGCTTCGTGGAGCAGGCGCCGAAGACGCTCGGGCGCGTCCTCGGCGCGCTCATCGGTCCGCCCCGCAAGAACGGCCCGAGGCCGCGCCCTGCCGAGCAGCAGTCCGCGCCCGACGGCGCCAAGAACACGGCTGGCTGAAAATGGGCAGGTTCAGGCTTAGGGGTAGGCGTCGGCGCGGACGCGGACGCGAGCAGAAGGGCGACCTTGTGCCGCTGCGCACGGTCGTCCCGAACCTCGTGACGTCCCTCGCCGCGTGCGCCGGCATAACGTCCATCTCTCTTTCCAGCGAGGGCAGGTTCGTCCACGCGCTCGTGGCGCTCATCGTCGCGTGCGTCTGCGACGGCATGGACGGACGCATCGCGCGGCTCCTCAAGGCGAGCTCGAAGCTCGGCGCGGAGCTGGATTCGCTGGCGGACTTCGTGAACTTCGGCGTAGCGCCGGCGATGTTCATGTACTTCTGGATGACGGGCGGCCCGACGCACCAGGGCGTCTCCCCGCTGCTGGTCCGCATCGTCCTCGGCTGCGCGCTCTACTACGCCATGTGCGACTGCTTCAGGCTCGCGCGCTTCAACACGATGCTGGAGCAGGAGCCGCTGCCGTACTGGAAGCACTTCTTCACCGGCGTCCCCGCTCCGGGCGGCTGCTGGATGGTCCTCACGCCCGCGATCCTCTCGATCGCGCTTGAGGCTAAGAGCAAGGCGCCCGCGCTCGCGCACTTCCTCCAGAACCCGTGGACGGGCATCTTCATGCTTCTGTTCGTGGGCACGCTGATGGCGTCGCGGCTTCCGACGATATCGCTGAAGGCGATCCACCTGCACGGCAAGTCGCAGGTGCGCGCGTTCATGACGGTGGCGCTGCTCATCATAGGGCTTCTAGTGTGCGACATGTGGCTCACCCTCGGCGTGATGGGACTTGGCTACATGCTGACCGTCCCGCTCACCGGGGTCGTGTTCCTGAAGGCGCGCGCGAAGTACGAACGCAGCCAGGCGAAGCCCGAAACGGCGGGCCAGGAGGCGGACGCATGACGGGCCCTGGGGCGGCCCGGCGCAAAATTCGTCGGCACCCCCTTGCGCTCCGACGCAAAATATAGTAGAATATTGTACATCCAAACCACAAGGAGAAACATCATCATGGCAGGCAAGCTTGAAGAACGCGTAAAAGACATCATCGTCGAGCAGCTCGGAGTCAACGCCGAGCAGGTCACGTCGGAGGCTTCGTTCATCGACGACCTCGGCGCTGATTCTCTCGATTCGGTCGAGCTGATCATGGCTTTCGAGGAGGAGTTTGGCGCCGCGATCCCCGAGGAGGACGCCGAGAAGCTTACGACGGTCGGCAAGGTCGTCGAGTATCTCAAGTCCAAGGGCTACGGCGACGACGGCTCCGCGCCGGCGAAGTAAGCCAAATCCCTTAAGGGACTGCAAGGAAACGGATGCGGCACGGTCGCGTTCGTTTCCTTTGCTTTTTTGCGCACGCCGTCCGCTTCCGCATTGATTACCGGGGGTGGATTTTGGTATAATAGCGAAAACGAGGTTACTATGACTCTTGCAGAACTTGAGAACGAGAAGGCGGAGAGCCTGAAGGCGATCGCCGCGGCGGCCGACGCTGCGGCGGTCGAGGCGCTTCGCGTGAAGTACGTGGGCCGCAACGGATCGATTCCGGCGCTGATCAAGGCGATGAAGGATGTTCCGAAGGAGGAGCGCCCCGCGTTCGGCAAAGCCGTGCAGGCCTGGCGCGCCGAGGTTGAGGGAGCTCTTGCGGCGAAGGGCGCGGGTGCCGGCGGCGAGAAGTCTGTCGATGCGGATCTCACGCTTCCCGGCCGTTGGCGTTCCTTGGGCGTCAAGCATCCGCTCTCGCGCGTCATCGAGGAGACCGCGGCGATTTTCGGGCATCTCGGCTTCACGGTTGCGGACGGTCCCGAGCTCGAGAACAAGTTCAACAACTTCACCGCGCTCAACACGCCGCCGCACCATCCGTCTATGGACCGCAGCGACACGTTCTGGTTCGGCGACGACTGCCTCCTGCGCACGCAGACCTCCCCGGTGCAGATCCGCACCATGATGGCGAACAAGCCGCCGGTCCGCGTCATCTGCCCCGGGCGCACCTACCGCCGCGACACGACGGACGCGACGCATTCCGCCAACTTCCACCAGATCGAGGGCCTCTACGTCGATACGAAGCCGGTGAGCCTGGCGGACCTCAAGTCCGTCCTCGCCTACTTCGCGAAGGAGATGATGGGCGACGGCGTGACGGTCAGGTTCCGCCCCCACTTCTTCCCGTTCACCGAGCCTTCGGTCGAGGTCGATTTCACCTGCCACGTCTGCAAGGGCAGGGGATGCAACGTGTGCAAGCAGTCCGGCTGGATCGAGGTGGCCGGGGCGGGCATGGTCGATCCGCGCGTGTTCAAGTTCGTCGGCTACGACCCCGAAGAGGTCTCGGGCTACGCCTTCGGATTCGGCGTCGAGCGCATCGCAATGATCAAGTACGGCATCCCGGACATCCGGTGGCTGTACGAGAACGACGTGAGGTTCCTGAGCCAGCTGGCTTGACGGGGCGGAATTCCGGGGTGCGGACATGGTCACGATCTACAAGTGGGAGAACGGCGGACTGAAGGAGGCGAGCGACTTCGCCCCCTCCTGCTGGATCAACCTCGTGGAGCCCACGACCACCGAGCTCGAGCAGGTCCTCACCCACGCCAACGTCCCGCGCGACTTCCTCACCGACCCCCTCGACGCCGACGAACGTCCGCGCTTCGACTACGACGACGACTCGTCGATGCTCATCATCCACGTGCCGTGCCGCGTCGAGGACGACGAGGTGGTCCCGTACAGGACCGTGCCTCTCGGCATCATCCTCTTCGGGAAGTCCGTGATAACCGTCTGCAGCGCCCGCACGCCCGTGACGACGGCGTTCCTGGACCAGATCCGCCGCGTCTGCCCCCCGTGCGACCAGTACCGCTTCGCCTTCCGCCTCCTCTGGCACGGCGGCGTCCTGTTCCTGCGCTACCTCAACGACATCCACCAGCGCACCATCGCGCTCGAGGGCGAGCTCCACGAGTCGATCTCCAACGAGGTCCTCCTCAAGCTCCTCACGATCGAGAAGACCTTCGTCTATTTCACGACGTCCCTGAAGGCGGACTCCATAGCCCTCGCCCGCGCGAACACCGCGCGCCAGCTGTCGCTTTCCGAGGACGACCGCGACCAGCTCGAGGACGCCATGGTCGAGTACCAGCAGGCGCTCGAGACGGCGACGATCCACGCGAACATCCTGAACGGCACGCTCGATACGTTCGCCTCGCTGATCAACAACAACCTGAACAACGTGATGAAGTACCTGACGGCCGCGACGATTCTCCTCGCCGTGCCGACGCTCGTCGCGTCCATCTACGGAATGAACATCGGCCTTCCGTTCCAGCAGCACGCGCACGCGTTCGCCATAGTCATGGGCTTCTCGTTCGTGCTGACGTGCGGAATCGGCACGCTGTTCGTAATACTTTCCCGCAAGCGCGTGTTCTGATCCGCGCCGAACCGCCTGAACAAACCTGGAGGAGTCCCGCATGATGACCAGAAAGGAGCTGCACGACGAATTCTGGCTGCTTACGAAGGGCATCCTCCAGGATTCGAAGGTTGACGCCGAGGAGGCGAGGGTCCTCAAGCGCTGGCTCGAGGAGCACCGCCAGGACGGCTCGTTCGACTTCGCGATAGAGAGCCTCGGACGCTTCCTGACGGACGGCTACATCGACCGCTTCGAGTCGAGGGACCTGATCTACGCCGTGGGAAGGACTCTCGAGCAGCTGCGCACCTCCGCATCCCAGCCGTAGAATCGCTGCAATCCAGCAGTCCGTCCCGCCTTGCCTTGACATGTAGAGGTGGAATTGATAATATGTGAACCGTCATGGAGGTTCGCATGGAAGCATCAAGAAAGCACTACGCCCCCAATCTGCTCGCGCTGGCCGCCGCAATGGTCCTGTCCGGCGCAGCCATGGCTTCGGGAATAGGTTCCGAGCCGTGGATGCTCGGGAACAGGCCCTATCTTCCTCCGCCCGCGACGCGCTCGACGCTCAAGAAGTCGCCCCGCAAAAGCCTCCCCGCGAAAGCCTCTCCGACGGACAGGCTCGACGAAATCGCGCGCGAGAAGCTTGGCGGCATCGTTCCCGCGAAGACGAACTGGAGGAAGATCCTCGAAAGCGACGAGGAATCGATATCCGTCTGTTCGTTCACGACGGATGGCGGACTCGAAATCGATTTCGCCGTGTGCGGACAGCTTGGCCGCATTGCGCCATGCTGGTGCCGCGTGACGGGCAAGGGTGCGAGGGAATTCGCCGAAGGCAGTCTCCTCTCTTCGCCCCGAAGCCGACTCAGCCGCGCGGAAGGCGTCCTTTCCGCGAACGCGGTGGAGTTCGATTCCTTCGCAAGGGAAACGACCGCCGTGCCGTACGATGAATTCGAGTTCGCGTTCTCTGACGACCTACCCGGCGCGAACTGGTGCCATCCGTGCCGGTACGTGTTCTTCGACGCGGCGGGCGATGGTTGCACCTTGCTCTACAAGACCGCACCTCCTACGATCACCGATGTCGCCACGGGCGCGGAGATACCGCTCGTCGCCGACGCGTCCGCAGACCGGTCCTGGGAACCACCCGCCGAGTCCCTCAAGAAGGTGACCGATGCCGTTTACGGATACGCGAAGAAGCTCGCCTCCAATTCCGCCCTCGACTACACGACCGGCAACGCCACGAATACATACTGCGTCCTTGTTTCCGGCGGCGGAAGCGCAAATTCCAACTCCATCCGCTTCTGGGCTGATACGGCGATGTTCTACTCGACGATGACCCTCAAATACCACATCCCGAAAGAAAATATTTACACATTCGTTTCCGACGGACTCTCGGACGAAGACGACGCGGCTATGTCCGGCGATCCCCCTGTGCTCGTCAACTCGCCTCATGATCTCGACGGCGACGGCGAAACGGATGTCACTGGCGCCGCGACATGGTCGAACATAAAGGCGGCTTTCAATTCTCTCCAGCAGCGCCTCACGGAAGACGACCAGCTTGTCGTATTCCTGACTAGCCACGGCGGAGGCACCGAGGACGGCGACGCGTCTGCGTCGCTGTTCAACGCTGGCGGGGCCAAGCACAGCTACATCGACGACGATGAACTCGCCGATCTCACGAAGGATTTCAAGTGCCCTGTCGCATTCGCGATCGAGATATGCAACGCGGGCGGGTTCATAGACGACATCATCGCCTACCCGAATCGCGCCATCGGCACGGCATGCAAGCACGACGAGTCCTCCTGGGGGTGGGGTGGTTCTGCATCGGAGTGGGACGGCGTAGGCTTTACTAGTGCGGCGAACATCTGGATGACGGCGTTCAACTCGGCCGTTCGCGGATGTAAACCCAAGACGGTCCGCTCCGGCGGCTACCCATGGGAGGACTCTGATGTTGATGTAGATTCCGACGCCGACGGGAACGGACTCGTCTCGTTCCATGAGGCGGGGATCTGGGCGAGGGACAACGATGGCAACCGCTGCACAAACGAAACGCACGGCGCGTGGTGCGAAAGCGGCCGCGAGCATCCGCAATACGAGCAGACGAACAACGCTGGAGAGGAGTTCTTCTTCCGCAAGATGCCGATCGCGAGGCGCTCTGTGGAGATGGAGATCGGAGAGACCGAGGGCTCCGCGGCGCTTGCGGACGCCGGATACACGCTCTCGGCGTACACGGACGCCGACTGGGTGGAGGACGTGCATCTCATCGATGCGGACGGCGGACGGATGTCGATTCTCGGAGGCGAGTGGTCGTTCGACGGCGAGGGCGCGCTCTGGGTGGCCTGTTCCACGAATGCGGACGTCGCGGCGCGCGAATGCGATATAGTGGTCAGCAACCTGACGCTGAAGACGCCCCACGCTCGCGTCCACCTGACCCAGCAGCCCAACGAACTTCCTTTCAACATAAGCTACGTCCCAGGCGAATATGGCGCGGGCAAGTCCGCGACGGCGTTGAAGCTGCCGCAGTCCACGATCGTCCTCGAGGATGCGCTCTTCACGCGCAAGGGTTACAAGCAGACCGGCTGGGCGCTCTCCGACGGCGGAGAGAAGACGTACGATCTTGGCGGAGAGTACGCAGCGGACGCCGATGCTACGCTGTATCCGTACTGGACTGGGAATTCGTACAAGGTCGCCTTCGATCTCGGAAACGGAGAGGAGCGCGATGCGCTTGAGGTGTCGTTCGGGGAGATGTTCTGCATCTCGGCTCCTCTTTACGAGCGCTACATGCTCGTCGGATGGAAGGTGGCGGGCGGAATCGATCCGGACTGCGCGAAGTGGGGCACGAACGTCCCTCCGGAATCGGCGGTGTCTTCATACGAGACGCTCTGCGGCGGCGAGTACGACGCGGACGTGTGGTTCCAGGACCTGACCTCCGCCGAGGGAGGAGAGGTGACGCTCGTCGCGCAGTGGACGGATCGTCCGTTCGAGGTGACGTTCGATGCGTGCGGCGGCGAGCTCGACACCGACGAGCCGTATTTCAGGATAGAGGGCGAGGCTCTGGGGACGCTGCCGGTCGCCGTGCGCGGCGGACGCTCCTTCCTCGGCTGGTGGACCGCCAAGACCGGAGGCGACATGGTGGATGCGGACACCGCGGCCACGGCGGACGCACCGCGCATCTACGCGCACTGGCTGGAGTACGACGCGAACGGTGGCGAGCTGACGGAGGATACGCCGGCGCTCTTCACCGGTGCAGGACACCCGTATGCGGTCCGCGAAGGCTTCTTCCTGGACGGATGGTGGACCCAAAAGACCGGCGGCGAGGAGATAACGGAACGGACTGTTGTCTCCGGCGACATGACCAAGGTGTACGCGCACTGGTCGGAGGAACCGCATTTCTACTTCGAGACCGGCGGCGAGTCCCTGTGGACGCAGGGGTCCGACGGCACCTGGAAGAGCGACGAGATATATTGGCACGAGGGCGCATGGCTGGCGTTCAAGGTCTATGGCGAGGGAGAAGTGTCGTTCAGGTGGAAGGCGCCAGGCTCCTTCTACAGCGGACGCCTCACGTTCTTCATCGACGACGTCGAGCAGAAGACGATATACAGCGTCGAAGAATGGTCCGAGATGTCCGTAAGCGTGACGACCCCTGGCGTGCACACGCTGAAATGGAGGTTCGCCAACGAATCCTCCCGCCACGTCAAAGGCGGACACGGATGGGTGGCCGGCATCTCATGGAAGACGCCTAGCGAGCCCGAGCCTGAGCCGGAGCCAACGCCAACACCAACTCCCACGCCGACACCTACGCCTACGCCGACGCCTACACCGACTCCGACTCCCACGCCGGAGCCGGAACCGGAGCCTGAGGAGACGTATGAACTTGTCTCCGAGGTTACGGGCGCGGCACCTGGGGCGATGAGCGAGTACAACGGATACCTGGCCGATGCGGCGGGGAACGTTAAGGGAACGATACAGGTAAAGGTCGGGAAGCCTAACGCTAAGACGGGCATCGCGTCCGTGAAGGGGACCGTCGTCCCGGTCGGCGGAAAGAAGACGACCATAAAGGCGAACGGAAACGGCAAGGCGAAGATCGAGACTGGCGGACCCACCACGCTTCCTTTCGCCGGAGGCGAGGCGTGCAGCGTCACGCTCGGCGCGAAGGGGATGTCCGGCAGCTACGGAGCATGGACGATCGACGGCGTGAGGAATCTGCTCGCTTCCAAGGACAAGGCGGAGAAGGCGTCCGCCGAGGCGGCGTTCGCTCCGCTGAAGACGACGCTGAACATCGTCTGGGACGGCGGAGTCGCGGCGCTGACCGTCGCG
>JAGCFB010000030.1 GCA_017650345.1 Kiritimatiellia bacterium
CCGATCGTCTCGACGAGGGCCTCCTCGATCACGCCGTTCTTGACGTTCAGCGAGAGCTTGCACGCGCCCTGCTGCGGAGCGCACCAGCCCACGCCGTGCGTGTAGCCGCTGATGTCCTTGATCTGCTTGGCCTGAACCCACTTGCCCTCCTCGGGAATGGGCGCCGGACCATGATTGCACCCCTTCATGAGGGGGCACTGGTGCTGTACCTCAGTCGAATAGACCATTGTTGACTCCATTTTGTTCTTGGAATTGTTGCCTGTATTATACCAAATCGCAGGGAAATCCGCAAACCGGCGCTAGTCGCGCGGACGCAGGTAGAAGCGGCCTATCACGCGCGACGTGCTCACCGCGTTGATGAACGCGTCCGGATCGATCGTCTTGCAAAGCGCATACACGTGCGACGTCTCGTCCGCCGCGACGACGGACATGACGACGCTCTTCCTGTCCCCCTTGTACCCGCCGCGCGCGTCGATCACGGTGGCGCCGTGGTGCGTCATGCGGTGGATCGCCTCGCACACCCTCTCCGGCTGCGTCGTCACTATCGTCAGCGTCTGGTACTGGTACGTCCTGTACATGAGGTGGATCACCTGCAGGTACACGAACTGATAGACGATCGAGTAGAGCGCGCCCGTCCAGCCGAACTTGAAGCCGCCTATCACAAGGATCGTCGCGTTGAACGCAAGCACGATGTTCCACGTCTCGCGCCCCTTCTTCTCCGAAAGGAAGATCGCGATGAAGTCCATGCCGCCGGACGTCGCGTTCCACCTCAGGCACAGCGCGATCGCGAAGCCGAAGATGATTCCGCCGAAGAGCGACGTCACGAACGGATCCGTCTGCAGTCGCAGGAGGTCCGCCTCGGAGATGAACGACGTTATCCACTCGACCGGAACGAGGTCCGTAAGGAACCCCGACACGAAGATCACGTACAGCGACTGCAGCGTGAAGCGCGTGCCGATGTACTTGAAGCCGATCCACACCGGTATCGCGTTCAGGACCAGGTTTATCGGACCGAACGGAACCGTCACGCTCCACCCAATGGCGTTGCAGATGTCCTGCGAGAACCTCTGCACCAGCATCGCAAGGCCCGCCGCGCCGCCGGGGTAGAGACCGCCCCAATCGACGAACGTGCGATAGTCGATGGCCATGATGAGCGACGCCACGGTGAGCACCGCGTAGCGCGCAAGGTCGATCTTGTACTTCTTCATGTCCGGCTTGCTCCGTCGGGGATCAGGCGAATGCGGACCTCAAATCCCCGCAGGGCGTGACGCCGACGAACTCGGCGACCTTCCTCCCGTCCTTGTAGCAGTAGAGCGCGGGAATGGACATTATGCCGAACCCGGCCGCGATCTCCGGCGCCTCGTCCACGTTGACCTTGACGACCGTGAGGTCGGGCATGGACGGCTCGAGCTCGGACTCGATCCTCTCGCCCATCATCATGCACGGACCGCACCAGGTGGCCCAGAAATCGACCAGCACCTTGCCGGACTTCACGGCCTCGTCGTACTCCGCCTGCGTCTTGACTGCCTTCGTCATGTCGGTGTTCCTTTCGGTGATAATGTTTAAGGATATTATACCATAAATGCCGACGGCGAAGGACCCTGGACGGCGGCGCACTAAGGTTGCGCGATCTCCGCAAGCCGTACGAGCAGCCCGTCCAGCAGCTCGAGCGACTTCACGCCCGGGGACGTTTCGATGGAGCTGTTCACGTCCAGCACGTCCGCCCCGGACGCCGCGGCGGACGCTATGTTCTCCGCAGAAAGCCTTCCCGCCAGCACGACGCGCCGCCCCGCGCGCTTCAGGTCCGCAATCCGCGACCAGTCCGCCAGCCGGCTCTCGTTCCCCTCCCTGCCGTCCAGCAGCACGGCGTCCTCCGCGCCCTGCTCCGCGTCCTGCCGCCACAGGCGCCACACCTCAAACCCCGCCGACTTCAGCCGCGCGACGTCCTCCGCGCCGTAGCCGCCGTGCAGCTGCACGACGTCCAGCCCCACCTCCGCCGCGATCCGCTCTATCTCGTCCGCGCCCTGCTCGACGAACACGCCGACGGACGCGGCACCGCCCGCCGACGCCGCGGACGCTATCTCCTTCGCCCTCTCCACCGAAACCCTCCTCGGCGACTTCGCGGCGAAGATGATCCCGACGTACGCGACCCCGCGCCTAGCCGCCTCCGCGGCGAAGGCGGGATCGGTCACTCCGCAGATCTTCAGCAGCGGCTTCACGGCAGCATCTCGCCCTTCAGCTCGCCAGCCTCACCTAGGCGCCTGACGAGCGCGGACCCCACGATGTAGCCGTCCGCGTGGCGCGAGACGACGTCCGCCTGCGCGCGCGTCGAGATGCCGAACCCGGCCGCGACAGGAATAGGCGACACTGCGCGAATCGCCTCAAGCCGCGCCGAAAGGTCGGACGGAAGCTCTGTGCGCGCGCCGGTAGTGCCCTTCACGGTGACGACGTACAGGAAGCTGTCGCCGACCCCGTCCGCGCTATCGCCGACACGCTCGATCGGCGTGTTGGGCGCAATCAGCGGAACATAGCCGATATCCCTGGGACGAAGCACCGCGAGCAGCTCCTCGCGCTCCTCGTACGGGAGATCGACCGAAAGGACGGCGTCGATTCCGGCGTCCGCCGCAGCGTCGGCGAACCTCTCAAGCCCCATCGAGAAGACGGGGTTGTAGTAGGAGAAGAGGACGATCCCCGTCTGCGGATGCCGCGTCCGCAGACGCTTCGCAAGCGCGATGACATCCTTGAGCGCGACGCCGTTCTCCAGCGCCCTGTACGCCGCGGACCGGATCACTCCGCCGTCCGCAAACGGATCGGAGAATGGAACGCCCAACTCCAGCACGTCCGCCCCGCCTTCCGCCAGCGCGTCCGCCGCCGCCTCGCTCGCCTCCAGCGTCGGGTATCCCATCGTCAGGTACGCGACAAATGCGCCGCGGCTCTCTTTCTTCGCCTTTGCAAAGGCATTCTTTATACGGTTTTTCATTTATGGCTCTCCTTGTACCTTTTCACGTTCTCCATGTCCTTGTCGCCTCGGCCGGAGAGGTTTACGAGAATGATTGAGTCCTTCGGCATCTTCGGCGCGCGCTTGATCGCTTCCGCGATGGCATGGCTGGACTCCAGCGCGGGGATTATCCCCTCGAACCGGCAGAGCGCGTCAAACGCCGCAATCGCCTCATCGTCTGTAATCACGGAGTACTCGGCGCGTCCGATGTCGTGGAGGTAGCAATGTTCTGGCCCGACGCCGGGATAGTCAAGTCCGGCGGACACGGAATACGTGTCGATCACATTGCCGTCGTCCGTCTGCAAAAGCATCGTCTTGGATCCGTGGAGGACGCCGAGCCGTCCGCCGTTGATGGACGCCGCGTGCTCGCCGGTCGCGATGCCCTTTCCGCCGGCCTCGACACCCACGAGCCTGACGTCCGCATCGTCAACGAAGCCCGCGAAGAGCCCCATGGCGTTCGACCCGCCGCCGACGCACGCGATCGCCTCGTCCGGGAGCCGTCCGAACCTCTCGAGGCACTGCCTGCGCGCCTCGACGCCGATGACGCTCTGGAAGTCGCGGACCATCTCGGGATACGGCGCGGGACCTGCGACGGTGCCGATTACGTAGAACGTGTCGTCGCAGTTGGCGACCCAGTCGCGGAGCGCCTCGTTCATGGCGTCCTTCAGCGTGGCGCTTCCCTCGGTGACGGCATGGACGGTCGCGCCGAGCATCTTCATGCGCTCGACGTTCGGCGCCTGGCGCTCGACGTCCAGCGCGCCCATATAGACCTCGCACGGCATTCCAAAGAGCGCGGCGACCGTCGCCGTCGCCACGCCGTGCATGCCAGCGCCCGTCTCCGCGATGAGGCGCCTCTTCCCCATGCGGCGCGCAAGGAGCGCCTGTCCGATCGTGTTGTTCACCTTGTGCGCGCCCGTGTGGTTCAGATCCTCGCGCTTGAGAACTATCTTAGCCCCGCCAAGATGCTCCGTAAGGCGCTTCGCCACCGTTATAGGCGACTCGCGTCCGACGTATTCGCGGAGTATCTCCTCGAACTCGCGGCGGAACGCGGGGTCCGCCTTTGCGGATTCGTATGCCGCCTCAAGCTCCTTCAGCGGAGCCATCAGCGTCTCGGCGACGTACTGTCCGCCGTATATCCCGTAGTGTGTCTTCATTGTCTTTCTTTTCCGTTTTGGTTTTTCGATTGTCTTCTTGCGATTGTCGGTCCATAAAGAAATCGGGCCGGATCTCCTCTGAGACTCGGCCCGATCGCTTCCGTTGGCATTTTCCAGACTATGCACCAAGGCGCGCCGCGAGACCGAGTCCGCCGCGCCACCACCAGCAGCCGAAATATGCCTTGTTGTTCATACGGTTTAATTATACCAAATCCCGTTTCCGTCCGTCAACGCGAAGTTGTGCAGCAAGTTGCGTCGGTGAAGCGGATCTCGAAGACGGTCCGGTCCGGAAACTGCGCGCGCAGCGTCCAGTTCGTAACCGTGCCGTCCGCCTCCACGCGCGAGAGCAGCTTCGCCAGGCGCGCCTCCTTCGGCTTTGCGAGGAGGTGAAACACTCCGCCATCCTCTTCCTTGTACAGCGCGTCAAACGCCTTGAAGAAGGACGAGAAATCCCCCTTCGCAGCGTCCGCGAACATTGCGTAGCCGCGGAGATCCTTGAGCTGACGCTCCACGCGCTCGTCCTCGTTGGTGTAGATGTACGACTTCTGCGTCGCGAGGAAGAGCGTCTCGAACGGATCGACCGTCCGCCACTCGAAGTCCACCCCCGGCCTGATGCGGTACGTCCCGCGCGAGACGAACGACCTGCCGTCCGGCATGGTCTTCGTCTGCACGAAAGTCCCGGAAGTCTCGTTGGTCGTGACGAGCATCCCGCGGATGAGGTCGGGGACGTCCGTCATGAAGGCGGACGCCATGATCAGCATTGCTGCGCAGCAGGCCAGCATGTTACCGTGTTGCCCCTTTGTCGGTGGCGGACGCCGCGCTACAGGAGCTGCGGAACGTCGCCGTCGAACGTTACGCGATACGCCTCCTCGCCATCGATGGAGACGGCGATCTCGTCTCCGTCGGGCTCGACTTCGCACTTCTCCTCGGCCCAGCCTTCGCCGTCGCCAAGGTACAGCACCGCCGCGCCGTCATCACCGACGACCAGGCAGAACACGCCGCTTCCGTCCGCCAGCTCGCCCTCGACCACCATGCCAGGCATGTCGGAGAGTCCCTGCGAGCCAACGTCCTGCGCGGCGCACTTCGCGCTCGTCTTGGTTGACTTCCACACGGCGTACAGGTTCTTCGTTCCGCCGTTCATCGCGAGGTTCTTCACCTTCGCGCCGTTGGCGTACTTGACCGCGCCGGACGCCGTCTCGGCCCAGCCCTGGAACGTGTAGCCGTCGCGCTTCCAGCCGATCTGCGAATCCATCCACGCGAGCGAGTCCTCCTTGTTGCGAAGGATCACCTGGTTCATCTTGAGGCCCGAGCCGTCGTTCTTGTTGAAGCAGACGCGGTACGACGAGGCGGACTTCCATCCGCACCAGAGGTGCACCGTCTCGCCGGGCTTCGCGAGGTCCTTGACCTTCTGTCCGTTCACGTACTTGCAAAGGCGCGGCTTGGAGTCCGGATTCCACGGAACCCATCCGATGAACTCGTACCCTTCGCGGGACCACTTCAACTGCGAGTCGAGCCAGAGGAGGCTCTTCGTCTCGCCGACCTTGAACGTCTGGTTCTGGGTCGCGCCTGAGCCGTCGTACTTGTGGAACTGGACCGTGTATTCGGTCCCCTTCCATATCGCGTAGAGGTTCTTCGTGCCGCCGTTCATCGCGAGGTTCTTCACCTTTGCTCCATTGGCGTACTTGACCGCGCCGGTAGCGGTCTCCGCCCATCCCTGGA
>JAGCFB010000031.1 GCA_017650345.1 Kiritimatiellia bacterium
GCCTAGGCGATTCGCAGTGCTTGGACAGGACTCTCCGCGGCCGGAACGGTGAAACTCTCCTCCGCGCCGTCGCACAGCGCGCCGCGTCCCTCCTCGGCAGGCAGGGCGAGCCGGCCTTCGACGCCGGGTCCTGGAGATTGCATTCCTTCCGCCGGATTTTCCCAATATGGCTTGACTACGCTTTCGTGTCCGGCGCTCGCACGACCGCGGCGATGGACTTCATGGACCGACTCCTCGCGTCCGGCAGCAAGGTAGACGACAGCGTTGCCGGCGTCTATTCCGCTCTCGCCGTGTGGCGCGCCGAGCCTTCCCGGCTAGACCATCCGCAGATTCAGACGAATCCGCTCGGGAAGGCGCTGCGCGATGCCGCCAAGGGGGAATTCTCCGCCGCTGACGCCGCTCTTTCGGAACTCCTCAGGGACACCGGTGTTCTTCCGCCTGCGCCAGGCAGATATCCTGGCGTAAGGGCGGCGTTCGGCTTCGTGTCCGTCCGTTTCCTCGCCGTGTTCGCGGAGGTCGCGGCAAAGCCGGAGAAGCCTCCGAAGACGCGTCCGGGACAGCTCTTCCGCGCGATGCAGCCGGAGGAGGGGTCGTATTCCTACTATGCGCAGGACTACATGTCCGCCGTGCGCGACATCTGCGTTTCGTTCGCGAGGGATTGGCGCGAGTCGATGCACGGCAAGGGGACGCTTGTCATGCAGTGGAGCCAGGCCGTCGAGCTGACGCCGCTGCGCGCGCTCCTTTTGGCGTGGGACTACCGCTGGATCGCGGGTGCGCGCGCACGCCTCCGCGTCAAGTCCGCCGCGCTCGCGGAAGAGGCGCGGCACCTTGCCGCAGAAGGATACGGGAACCTCGCCTTCATGATCTTCGGCCTTATTGCCGGAGGATACGACGCGGCCGAGTTTGCCACAGTCCTCGAGGCGCTGCGTGCACGGGCGGTTCCGTTCTTCCCGGTCTGCGAGCCCGATCCGGACTGGAAGGGTGCTCTCTCAGCGATGGACAAGGCTCTTGAAAAGGCCGTTCGCGCGAAGAACCGCGAGGAGATGCGGAAGGGCGGCGGGTTCTTCTGGTATGTATCCTTCCGCAAGGGGAGCGACGGGCAGCTCGAGTTCAGGGAAGCCTATCCGGCGGTTCGGTCCGCCAACGCGCCGGAGGACGGTTCCTCCGACGATGTGTACTGGATGTCGGACTTCCGGGAGAAGAAGTTCGCCAACATCATGTCGCCTGCCGACAGGCTTCTGTACCGCATGCTCGAAATGTACGGCGATGGCTACTACGATTCCGGATACGACGACGGCGAGATGGTTGAAATCGTGCGCCAGCTCGTCGGCATGCCGAATCTCCTCCGGTGCGACAAGGTGTCTCCGGGTCAAAGAACGGTGGTTGCGCATAATGCAGTGCCGCTGACCGTCCGCGAGGGCGCGCCGTCCGTGGAGACATCGTTCGCCGAAGACGGCGGAATGTCCCTCTCGCTTCCCCCGTGGCTCGCTGCCAGCCGCGACAGGCGCTGGCTGCTCCGCGAGGCGGACCACGGAACTGTCGAGGTTGTGGAGATCACCAAGGCGGCGCAGTCCGTGATCGGCGCTTTTTACGACTACGGCGTGAACGGCAGACTGAAGTTCCCTCGCGAGGCGACGGAGAGGGCGGAGAAGGTCCTTGGACGTCTCGGAGAGCTTATGCCTGTCTCCGAGAAGACGGCGGCGGGCGACGCGTCTCTCCCGCGCGTGAAGGGCGCGGCGGAGCTTTCGGTGCGCCTTTCGTACGCGGACGGCGCGCTGAAGGTCCATCCCGTGGTGCAGCCGATTCCGGAGAACCAGAACATTACGCTCGATCCGGGGCTCGGCCCGGCGGAGAAGCTCATCGTTGGTGCCGTCAGGTCGTACGTCCTCGTACGCGACATGGACGCGGAGCGCGCGGCGCTATCGCGCGTGTCGTCCGCCCTCGCGGCGTTCGAGCGCGCGCACGACGGAGGGGTGCGCTGGACCTTCGACGACATATCCGACGCGCTCGACGCGCTCGTCGCGCTGAAGTCCGCCGAGCCTCCGCTCCCGCTCACATGGCTCCAGGAGAAGAGGCTCTCCGTGTCGTCCGCGCCGAAGAGCGGCGTCGCGCTGCGCTCGGCCAGGACGGCCGAGGACTGGTTCCGCGTCGAAGGCGAGTTCAAGCTGGACGACGGACGCGTCCTCGGCATAATGCAGATCGTCGACGCGATGTCAGCCCGCACGGGGCGCTACGTCAGGCTTTCGGACGGGGACTATGTCGCCATCACGGACGAGATGCGGCGCCAGATTGCGGCGCTCGGCGCCGCGGGAGTGCGCCGCTCCGGCGCGCTCGAGTTCACGAAGGCCGCCGTGCCGATGCTGGACGGGGTCTTCGGCGAGGGCGACGGATCGCTCGAGCTGCCGGAGGCGATGCGTCCGGCGGCGGACGAGATCCGCGCCGCGTTCGCGCGTCGGCCGGAGCCGCCGTCCACGCTGCAGGCGGAGCTGCGTCCGTACCAGCGCGAAGGCTACCGCTGGCTGTCGCGCCTCGCGGCGTGCGGACTCGGCGCGTGCCTTGCGGACGACATGGGCCTCGGCAAGACTCTCGAGACGATCGCGCTTCTCCTGGAGCGCTCCGCTGACGGCGCGACGCTTGTCCTTGCGCCTTCCTCCGTGTGCGGAAACTGGCGCCGCGAGCTCAACAGGTTCGCCCCGACGCTGAATCCGCTTCTGCCGCAGGAGAATCCATCGTGCATCGCCTCGGCTGGTCCGCGCGACATCGTGATCGCGAGCTACGGATATCTGCTCTTCCACGTCGACGACTTCGCGGAGAAGAAGTGGAACGGAGTGGTGCTCGACGAGGCGCAGGCGATCAAGAACGACGCGTCCAAGCGCGCGAAGGCCGTGAAGCGCCTCTCCGCGCGCTTCCGCGTGGCCGCCACTGGAACTCCCGTCGAGAACAGGCTCGGCGAGCTCTGGAGTTTGTTCGACTTCCTCAACCCCGGGTTGCTCGGTCCGGCGTCCTCCTTCGCGCTGCGCTTCACGGAGGACGGCATGGCCTCACCTGAGCTGAAGCGTCTGGTGAAGCCGCTGATCCTGCGCCGCCTCAAGGGGGACGTCATAGACGATCTTCCGGAGAAGACGGAGGTGACGCGTCCGATAGAGCTCGGGACGGCGGAGCGCACCGCGTACGAGGCGTGCCGCCGCCGCGCGCTCGAGTCGCTGGAGTCCGCGGACGGCGGACAGGCGAGCCGCATGTCGATAC
>JAGCFB010000032.1 GCA_017650345.1 Kiritimatiellia bacterium
CGGCGTAGTCCGCGGTGTCGTGCAGGTCGTCGCTGAGCGCCGCCGCGAGCGGCACCGTCAGCTCCGCATCGACGCGCAGCCGCTGCTCCCGTCCGCGCTCCTCGGGCAGGTCGCCGATGATGCAATCGACGGACAGCCCCGAAATGCGCAGAACCATCGTTTCGGTCGTCTCCATGGCGACTATTATACCACAACGGCGGCGGACGCGCATTTGCGGCGCGCAGGTACGGCGCGCGGGGACTTTGTGGTATAATATTCACAAACGACAAAACTGGAGGATCCGAGGATGTCACGCTTGACAGACATTTCGTGGGAAGATTTCGAGAGGCTGGGCCTCGAGGCGAAGAAGCCGTACCTGGAGCGCTTCGAGGGCGACGGGATGCCCTACCACACGCTTTTCGCGCAGCAGTTCGACCGCGCGCTGCTGATGCGCCTCTGCGCGCTGGCGAACAGGATAAGGTTCATCAACAAGTCCAAGGAGGGCGCCCTCTACCTGAAGAACGTCCTCGCGCACAAGCGCGCGATGCTCTACTTCTCGCAGCCGAGCTCGCGCACGTTCCTCTCCCACCTCGCCGCCTGCCAGCTGCTCGGCATAACGACAGGCTCCGTGCGCGACGCCGCGACGTCGTCCGAGTTCAAGGGAGAGAGCCGCGAGGACTCCATCCGCACCTTCTCCTCCTACTTCGACATGATCATCATGCGCTCGCCGGAGCAGGGCCTCGCCGAGAAGATGGCCTGGGAGCTGTCCAACAGCGAGCGTCCCGTGCCGATCCTCAACGCCGGCTCCGGCAAGGACCAGCATCCGACGCAGGCGCTCCTCGACATCTACACGCTCGTGCGCTCGTTCGAGAGGAAGGGCGGGATCGACGGACGCACGGTGACCTTCTGCGGCGACCTGAAGCGCGGAAGGACGGTCCGCTCGCTCAGCTACCTGCTGACGGACTTCCGCGACGTGAAGCAGGTCTTCGTCGCGCCGCCGGAGCTGCAGGTGCCGGACGACGTGACGGCCATTCTGCGCGAGAAGGGCGTCCGCTACGAGATATCCGACGACCTCAGGGCTGCTACGCGCGCGTCGGACGCGGTTTACATGACGCGCATCCAGGACGAGTGGGACAACGCGAAGGGGGAGTCCGCCAGGATCGACACCTCGCGCTTCAAGTTCGGCGCGGAGGAGCTCGAGCTCCTCGGTCCGGACTCCATCATCATGCATCCGCTTCCGCGCCGCGACGAGATCGCGACGTGCTGCGACCACGATCCGCGCGCCATGTACTGGCGCCAGATGCGCAACGGCATGTGGATACGCGCCGCGCTGATCGCCTCGACGTTCGGCTTCGAGCGCGAGATCATGGACTGCGGCTACTGACGGGGCGCGGCGCGCGCGGCGAAGGCGGAAAGCAGGACATGGCTTTATCGGGAGAGCTGAGGCAGTCCCAGACGATGACGCAGACGATGACTCTGGCGCCGCAGCAGCGCCAGAGCCTCCACCTGCTCCAGCTCAGCCTCCCCGACCTCCGCACCGAGCTCTTCAACGAGATGGCCCGGAACCCCGTGATCGAGGAGATAGAGCCGACCCTCGAGAAGGCCACCATATCGCAGAAGGAGCAGGAGAACGCCGAGCGCGAGCGCGGGTTCGACAGCGACTACACCGAGGACGACGACATCCCCGGGACGGCCTACACGGCGGACGCGGACGCCCTGGAGCGGAGGCAGCGGTTCTTCGACTCGCAGACGCGCGAGGAGACTCTCGAGGAGCATCTCGCGAGCCAGCTCAAGATGTCCGACATCGACCCGGCCGACTACCCGCTCGCGGAGATGCTCATCGGCGACCTCGACGACAACGGGTACTTCGCGGGATCCATCCCCGACGTGATGATGGTCTCCGGCGAGAGCGAGGCGAAGATACGCTCGCTCCTCGCGGCCATACGCGACCTGGATCCGCCAGGCTGCGGCGCAACCTCCATAGAGGAGTGCCTCCTCGCGCAGCTCGACAAGCTGGACGGCTCGCCGTTCAGGGACGACGTCCGCGACCTCATCGCCAGGCACCATCTGGCGGACATCGCGGGCGGACGCATCGCGGCGGTGGAGCGCGACCTCGGCATGTCGCACGAGCGGTACGCGGACGTTCTTTCCGAGCTGAGGACGCTGGAGCCGCGCCCGGGCCGCGCCTTCACGCGCGCCGGGAAGTCCGTCGCCTACGTCAACCCGGAGGTGCACGCCGTGAACGTGGGCGGACGCTGGACGGCGCGCGTGGACGACAGGAGCCTTCCCGACATCCGCATCTCGAAGCGCTACCTCCAGATGCTGGAGGATCCGAAGACGTCGAAGGAGACGAAGGACTACATCCGCGAGAGGATCGCGGCGGCGAGGTCCATCTCCGAGGCTGTCGAGCGCAGGCAGGACACGATCTCGGGGATCGCGCAGGCGATACTGGACGCGCAGCCGGACTTCTTCACGGAGGGGCTGAAGGGCCTGAAGCCGCTGACGATGCAGGAGATCGCGGACAAGGTCGGGGTGCACCACACGACGGTGTCGCGAACCGTCCGCGACAAGTACATCTCCACCCCGAAGGGGACCGTCGAGCTGCGCAAGTTTTTCGCGAAGGGGATAGTCGGCGAGCACGGCGAGCAGATCGCGCGGACGGACGTGCTGGACAGGCTGAAGGCGCTCGTGGACGGCGAGGACAAGGCGCATCCGCTCTCCGACGACAGGATATCGGAGCTCCTGAAGGGCGAGGGGTATCCCGTGGCGCGAAGGACGGTCGCGAAGTACCGCGGACAGCTCGGGCTGCCAGGCGCCCCGGACCGCCGCGTTTGATGTGGCAGATATGGTATAATACTGAAAATGGTCCTGAAGCACATAGCATTGCTCGTCGCCGCGGCGCTTGCGCCGGCGGTACGTGCGGCGGACGGGGCTGACCCCGCGTCGGACGTCGAGGTCTGGAACGAGGGCGTCTCCTCGTACCTGGCCGGCGACGCCACCAACGCAGTGCGCGTGCTGCGTCCGCTCATGCTCTCCCGCACCCACGGTCCGCGCGCAGCCGAGCTCGTCGCCAAGATCGCCTACGACAGGGCGCACGTCCTGGGGGCGGAGGACGCGCTGGAGTCCCTCGAGGAGGCCGCCGCCGCCGCGCAGATCGCGCTTCGCGCCGCGCCGGGCGACGCGCGCGCGAACAGGAACTTCACCCGCGCGACGGAGAACCTCGCAGAGCTCCGCGAGACCAGGCGCGTCAACAAGGTGCTGGAGTCCGCACAGGGCCGCGACCCCGCATCCATCCTCGGCGGGGCGATGCGCTCGGCGCGGACCATGATGGACGACGCGTCCGCCTGCCGGACCAACGCGGCGGAGGCGGCGGTCGCGATGGCGGACTCCCTTTCGGCGCGCGCGGAAAGGCTATGCGACGCGTGGCTCCAGGCGAAGGCGGCGATCTGCCAGGCCGTCACCAACGAGGAGCAGGCGGCGACGATATCGCTCCAGGTCGATCAGGCGCGCGAGCGCACGGAGCGCGCAGCGAAGGCGCTAGGCGACCTGGCGGACGACGCGTACGCCGCGATCGCGGACTCCGAGCGCGACTTCACGCAGTTCTTCAAGCTGACGGTGCTTCCGCCGGAGGCGATGCGCGAGGATCTCCTCGTGCAGTCGAACGCGCTCCTCGGCGTCGATGCGTTCAACGGACGCGACTGGCAGCGCGAGGCGCTGGACTACACGCGCGCGTTCCGCGCGAAGTTTCCGGCGTGGGCGCAGGCGTACGAGCAGCAGGCGGCGGCGGACACGAACATGCCGCCGTTCACGGCGGAGGCGCAGGCGCGCGTCGCCGAGCTTTCCGTCGAGCTGGAGAAGCGCCAGATATCGTGCTGCGAAAGCCCCGACGCCGCGAAGCAGGAGGAGGCGCTCGGGATGATCCGCGAGATACTCGGACTCCTTCCCGACCAGGGAGGAGGCGGACAGCAGGGGCAGGACAGGCAGCAGAAGGGCGAAGGCGACGGCCAGCCGCAGAAGTCCGAGGGCGGCGCGCAGCAGCAGGAGAGCGAGGGCGACGACAGCCGCGAGCAGGGCGCCGAGGAGGGGACGCAGGAGGAGAACCCCGAGCAGGACGGATGCGACGACGAGGAGGACCGCGAGGGCCAGAAAGGCGGCGACGAAGGGGAGGAGCCGGGCGACAAGGAGGTCGAGGCGCTCCTCAAGATGGCGCAGGAGCGCAACGACGAGCACGAGGCGGAGAAGCGCGCGCGCATGAGGAAGATGCCGCTTCCGCCGAACGAGAGGGACTGGTAGTCCCGTAACGCGACTTAAAGGATAGGAGAAACACGTGACGGAAAAGAAGAAGATAGTGGTGGCGTGCGGCGGCACGGGCGGACACGCCTTTCCGGGGCTAGCCGTGGCCGAGGAGCTGCGCAGGCGCGGACACGACGTGACCATCTGGAACACGGGGCGCGACGTGGAGTCCAGCGTCATGCGCAGCTGGGACGGTCCGATATTCTCGACTGGCGCGAAGCAGCTTGCGCTCAAGAACGTGTTCGGCATCTGGCACTCGATCTGGCGCTGCCGCCGCGAGATGCGCAAGGCGAAGCCGGACGCGCTGCTCGCGATGGGGAGCTACTCGTCGCTTCCGCCCGTCCTCGCGGCGCGCGCGCGCGGCGTCCCTGCGGTCCTCCACGAGGCGAACACGGTCCCCGGCAGGGCGGTCGATTTCCTGTCCAAGTACGTGAAGGCGGTGGCGATCAGCTTCGGGCAGACCGCGAAGCACCTGCCGGGCGTGAAGACCGTCCGCACCGGACTCCCCGTCCGCAGCGGGATCGCAGGCGGCAGGCGCTTCGACTTCATTCCGCCGAACGCCTTCGTCGTGTTCGTGACGGGCGGGAGCCAGGGGGCGCATGCGGTCAACATGCTCCTCAGCGACGCGCTCGTTCACATGAAGTCCGAGCTCGACCGCCGCGGCGCCGCCGCCTCGCGTCCGCTCTACGTCATCCACCAGACTGGCGTCAAGGACGAGGGAGTGGTCACGGCCGCGTACATGCAGGCCGGGATGCCTGTCAGGGTGCACGCCTTCGAGAACGAGATGGCGAACGCGCTGGCGTCCGCGGACATCGTGGTCGCGCGCGCAGGCGCATCGACGTGCTTCGAGCTTGCGGCGTGCGGGAAGCCTGCGCTCCTCATTCCGCTTCCTTCGGCCCTGCGCGACCACCAGCACTACAACGCGGAGGCGTTCGCGGCAGGCGGCGCGGCGGACGAGGGCGTGCAGGCGAACCTTTCGGCGCACCAGCTCAGCCGCTACCTCCTCTCCAAGTACGACCATCCCGAGTCCCTGGCGAAGATGGGCGAGCGGATGAAGGCGCTCGCCGAGCCGGACGCGGCGGCGAAGGTCGCGGATCTCGTGGAGTCCATAGCGCGGCGTCCGCCGTCCCTGCACAGGCCATGAAGGTACCGGAGGGAAAGACAATAACGTTCACCTTCGCCTCGCACCAGGTGAAGGACGTGAAGCTGCTCTGGGCGGTCAACGTGACCTTCCCCAGCGGAGCGGAGGGCGACGCCATGCTGCGCGTCCACGCCGAGGACGGCGAGGGCACGCCGGTCGCGAAGGGGTTCTTCGAGTTCGCCGGGAGGTCCGTCGCCATCGAGGACGGCGAGGGCGCGATAAGGTACGCGGACTTCGTGGCGGGCAAGCACGAGACTGCGATCTGGATGAAGCGTCCGGGCATGGAGCCCATCCCGGGCGCGCTGACGTTCGCATGAGGGGAGGAGGCGCGCGATGACCGACCACGAATGGTACGAACTTGTGAAGGAGGGCGGCGACGCCGGATGGAAGCCCGTATGGGAGAAGGTGATCGTGCCCGAGTCGCAGTCCCCGAAGAACGCCGAGATAATGCGCCGCTTTTCGCTGACGGACGGCGACCTCATGGGGATGCTGTACGAGGAGATGATCGGACGGCGCAAGATCGACCTGTACCGCGACGACGGCGGAAGCCTCCAGGGCTGGCTCAGGAAGTACGTGAGGGGGTACATACTCAACGCGGACCCGAACAAGCACGGCGAGATTTCGCTCGAGAACGCGCACGCGGACGCCGAGGACGGTCCGTCCGAGATGGCGATCCCGGTTGACGACCACAGGATTAGCCGCAACGAGGCGTGGAACATGACGCACCTCTGCTTCAGGGACCTCTGGAACGAGGAGCCGGAGCGCGCTTACGTGATGCTTCTCAAGACGCGCTTCCACCTCTCCAGCGAGGAGGTCAAGGAGATGCTGGACGTCTCCTCCGCGGCGAACGTCGATCAGATGTTCTCGCGCTCGGTCAGGTTCATGCGCCAGGCGTGGGGGCGCTGGGACAAGAAGGGCTTCAAGTCGTAGGGCGTACGGACATGAGACTCGTCGCAAACCTCCACACACTCATATGGGGAACCGAAAGCTGGGACGTTTCGGTATATCGCGACTCGTCGAGCGTGATAGCGGACGGGCCCAGGAGGGGCATGTCGCTTTCCGAGGTTCTGCCTGACTTCCCGCTGCTCGTAAAGGTCATCGACGTGAGGCGTCGCAACTCCGTGCAGGTCCATCCAAACGCGCGCACAGCGCTCGTGACAGGCGGCGAGCCGAAGACGGAGATGTGGTGCGTTCTGGAACCGGGCCCGATCTACGCGGGACTCAGGCCGGGGACGACGGCGGACGACGTGAGGGCGGCGGTCGCGAGCGGCAGCTTCGAGAACCTGCTCGTCAGGCACGACGCGAAGAGGTTCGACACGTTCTTCATCCCGGGCGGGCTCGTCCACGCCTTCGGCGACGGGGTGAAGGTGTACGAGGTCCAGCAGAGCTCGGACACGACCTTCCGCCTCTACGACTGGGGCCGCAAGGGCGCGGACGGCCGCCCCCGCGAGCTGCACGTCGAGAAGTCCATGCAGACCATCGACTTCTCCCTCCCCGTCCCCGTCGCACAGCGCGACGTCCATTGCGAGTTCTTCGACTTCGTGCAGCGCGAGCACGACGCCGACGCGGAGGTCGCCGCGCCGGCGGACTCCTTCATGATAGTTTACGAGGTGGCGTCGGGCGCATCGACGCTCCTGGAGCCGGGCGAGCGAATGACAGTCGAGCCCGGGCGCGTATTCCTCACCACGCTCCCCCGATGCGGTGCCGGGACGGGCAATATGATATAATAATTCCATGATCGAGTTCACCGAAAACCAGAGGAAGACGATCGCGAGCGGGCTCACGCTGCTTGCGCTCGCCGTCGTCTTCGCGTTCGTCGCATTCGTCGGGTGGGGCGCCCTGAAGGCCATCTCGTTCGTCGCGCCGGCCATCACGCCGGTCGTGGCGGGGCTGTTCCTGGCGCTCTTCTTCAAGCCGTACTACAACTGGTGGAAGCGGCTCGTCAGGAACCCGTCCGCCGCCGTCGCGCTGATGATGCTGTCCATACTGGTGCCGGTATCGTTCCTCGTCTGGAACTTCGGCTCCTTCGTGGCGGACCAGGCGTCCAACCTCATAACGCAGGCGCCGCAGCTCGCGGCGCGGTTCATGGACTGGTTCCACGAGACGTTCCCCAAGGCGCGCGAGCTTGCGGACAAGCTGGGGGTCCCGTACGCGGACTGGCTGGAGATATACAAGGTCAAGGCGGCGCAGGTCGGCGTGGGCGTGCTGGGGTCCGTCACCGGACTCGTCAGCTGGATCGTCGCGCTCATCTTCTTCGTGTTCTTCCTCACGCGGCGCGACATGCGCGGCGAGGACTACGTGAGCGAGATGCCGTTCCTCAAGGACGACACGCGCAGCTTCCTGGCGGAGCAGATCAACGCCTTCCAGGACATCATGGTCAGCTTCTTCCAGCGGCAGGTCGTGATCTGCCTCATCGAGGGCGTCCTGTACGGACTCGGCTTCATGTGCGTCGGGCTCCCCTACGGCTTCATCATCGGCTTCACGCTGGGCGTGCTCAACCTCGTCCCGCTCTTCGGAACCGTCACATGCCTCCCGATCGCGCTTCCCCTCGCCTACTTCGGCGCGGGCGGCAGCGGACTCCGCGTCGCCGGCGTCATATGTGTCTGGCTCGCCGGGCAGATACTCGACGGATACCTCATCACGCCGAAGATCCAGGGCAACAAGACCGGGCTCGGCTACGCGGGCGTGATCTTCTCATTCATCTTCTGGGGGTCCGTCTTCCAGTCCCTGCTCGGGCTCCTCCTCGCCATTCCGCTCTCCGCCTTCTGCGTCGTCCTCTGGCGCTCGCTCAAGTCGCGCTACATCCGTCCGGTCGTCTGACGCATGGGAAGGGACGCGGCGATGGACGGCAGGGAGCAGGCGCGCGGACAGGTCCGCGCCCCCGCGCTGACGCACCGCCCCGTGCCGCTCGCGATAGTGGGCGGCGGCGCGGCCGGGCTCTTCGCGGCGTCCGTCGCCGCCTCGCGCGGACTCGGGTGCCTTGTCCTAGAGCGCAAGGCCCGCATCGGGTCGAAGGTCCTGATGACCGCCAACGGACGCTGCAACTTCACGAAGGACATATCGGCGGAGCGTATGCTCGCGGACATCGGCGAGCCCGTCGCGTCGTTCGCGGCGCGCGCGCTGCGGGAGTGTCCGCCCTCCATGGTCGCCGCCGGGTTCAAGGCGCGCGGACTCAAGATCAAGCGCATGGCGGACGGACGCCTCTTTCCGGCGAGCGGAAAGGCGGCGGACGTGGTCCATGTATTCGGCGACCAGCTCCGCGACTCTTCGGTCCCTCTTCTCGTGAACTGCCCCGTCACCGGGATCCAGCCGATGAAGAGCGGCTTCATCGTCGCGACGCGCAGCTTCACGATATGGGCCAGGAACGTCCTCGTCGCGACCGGCGGCGCGTCGTTCCCGAAGACGGGGTCCGTCGGCGACGGACAGGAGTTCGCGCGCAGGCTCGGACTAAAGGTGGAGCCGCTGAGGGCCGGGCTCGTCGGATGCGAGACGGACGACGCGGCGGTGCGCTCGATGGCCGGCGCGCGCTTCGAGCACGGGGCTTCCGCCGCGCTGCTCGTCGGCGGACGCGAGGCGTTCCGCGCAGAGGGCGAGGTGGAGGTCGAGCCGTGGGGGCTTTCCGGCGCGGCGATCTACAACTGCACCAGGCACGCGGCGCGGCACGGGATCGCGGCGTTCGACATCGCGATCTCCACGCCGGAGGGCGCATGGACCGTCAGGCGCCCGAGGATGCGTCCGCTCAAGGAGGCCATCGTCACCATGGGCGGCGTGGCGCTCGACGAGATCGACCCGGAGACGATGGAATCGCGCAAGGTCCCGGGGCTCTACTTCGCCGGCGAGGTCATGGACGTGGACGGTCCGACCGGCGGCTACAACCTGACGCTCGCCTTCGCGACCGCCAACCTCGCGGTCAGGAGCATCGCCGCATCCGCAGTGGAACGATGAAGCCGCTCGTCTCGCTTTGCCTGATGTGCTGCAACCAGGAGCGCTACATCGCGGACGCCCTTCGCGGCGCGTTCGCCCAGACCTACCGTCCGCTCGAGATAGTCGTCTCGGACGACGCGTCAACCGACCGTTCGTGGGAGATCGTCGAGTCCGCCGTCGCGGAATACCGCCGCCGCCCGGACGCCGTCGGGGTCGTCGTTTCCCGGAACGCGCGCAACCTTGGCATCACCGGCAACTGGAGCCGGCTGTGTTCGCTTGCGAAGGGCGAACTGCTCGTGAAGGCGGACGGGGACGACGTGTCGCTTCCCGACCGCGTCGAGCGCATCGTGTCGGCATGGGAGGCGGACGGACGCCGCGCGACGCTCGTCTCCAGCGGCGGATGGATGATCGGTCCGCGCGGCGAGCGGCTGGGTCCGATGCCGCAGGCCAGCTCCCGCCACGCGACCGGCGCGGCGATGGCGTTTTCGCGCGTGGTGGCGGACGCGTACGGCGAGCCGGCGAATCCGCGCATAATCGACGACGAGACGTACGTCCGCCGCGCGCTGATGCTGGGTCCGGAGCTGGTCGTCCCCGACAGGCTGATCCTGTATCGGCTGGGCACGGGCTGCTCCAACTCGTTCTGGCGCGTGCGCGCGCCGCTCGTCCGCGCGCGCGGCGACCTCCTCGCCGCGCTGGAGCAGTCGCGGCGCGACCTGGAATGCGTCCGCGGGCGCATCGGCGCGGACGCCGCGCGCGGGTGGGAGCGCAGGCTGGAAGGGGAGTCGGAACGCTGCCGCGCGGAACTGGAGCTGTTCACCTCGCCGGCGTTCGGCGTCCGCCTTGCCGCGCTGCGCCGGCTTCCGCCTGTCCGCGCGCTCAGCGTATGGGGCTTCCTGCGCTTCGCTTTCCTCATGCCGCGTCCCGTCGGCGCGGCGCTCCTCGCCCCCTATGTCCTCCTCCGGCACGCCGTCCGCCGCCTCCGCGGCATAGCCGACCCGCCAATCCCGCATTTTTGCTATAATATTGGGTGATGAAGAAGCAGAAGGAACCAGACCAGAAGAAGATCGCCGATCTCGTCAGGCGGCTTCTCGTCGAGCTTGGCGAGGATCCGGGGCGCGAGGGGCTTGCGAAGACGCCGGAGCGCGTGGCGAAGTCGCTCACCTTCCTCACCCGCGGCTACCGCCAGAACCTGAGGTCCGTCGTCAACGGCGCGTACTTCACTAGCGGTACGAACCACATGGTGATCCTCAAGGACATCGAGCTCTACTCGATGTGCGAGCACCACATGCTTCCGTTCTACGGGAAGTGCGCGATCGGCTACATCTCGCGCGGGAAGGTCCTTGGCGTCTCCAAGCTCGCGAGGATCGTCGATATGTTCGCGCGCAGGCTCCAGATACAGGAGCGGATGACCGAGGAGATCGCCAACGCGGTGATGGAGGAGTCCGGCGCGGAGGGCGTCGGCGTCGTCATAAGGGCGAAGCACCTCTGCATGATGATGCGCGGCGTGGAGAAGCAGAACTCCGAGATGACCACCTCCGCCGTGCTGGGCTCGTTCAGGTCGGACGAGAAGGTCCGGCAGGAGTTCCTCTCCCTTATAGGCTGACGCCATGGAAAGGATAATCGGCATATTCCTCGCGGGCGGACCGGTCATGTGGCCGATCCTTGGACTTTCCGTGCTCGGACTCGCGATACTGATCTGGAAGGCGTCCGAGTTCCGCCGCGGACGCCGTAGCGCGAAGGGTCTCGTCGTCGTATCGACCATAATAACCGCGGAGCCGATGCTCGGGATCCTCGGCACGGTGACGGGCATAATGCAGACGTTCGGCGCGCTGAACGGCGCGGACGGGGCGGCGAACCCGCTTGCGGCGACGGCGGGCATCGGCGAGGCGCTCGTGACGACGGCGGCGGGGCTCATAGCCTCGCTCCTGCTGCTCTTCCCGTACAACATCCTGGACGGCATGGCGGAGGAGTGAGTCCGCATTTGACTACCGACGATATCTTTTAGTATAATCATAAACGCATTACAAAACGGAGAAAAACAAAAGATGAAGGCAATCGCTAAGGTGGGCCCGCAGAAGGGCGTGGAGCTTGTCGAGAAGCCGATGCCCGAGCTGGGCATCAACGACGTTCTCATCAAGATCAAGAAGACCGCGATCTGCGGAACGGACGTCCACATCTACGAGTGGAACTCCTGGGCGCAGGAGGAGATAAAGCCGCCGCTCACCATCGGGCACGAGTACGTCGGCGAGGTCGTCGAGGTCGGCTCCAACGTGAAGAGCGTGAAGGTCGGCGAGCGCGTCAGCGGCGAGGGCCACATCGTTTGCGGACACTGCCGCAACTGCCGCGCCGGGCAGCGCCACCTCTGCCGCGAGACGCGCGGCGTGGGCGTCAACCGCGACGGCGCCTTCGCGGAGTACCTCTGCATCCCCGAGACGAACGTCTGGCACTGCGACCCGTCCATCGACGACGAGCTCTACGCGATCTTCGATCCGTTCGGCAACGCGACGCACACGGCGCTCTCCTTCAACATGGTCGGCGAGGACGTCCTCATCACCGGCGCGGGCCCGATCGGCATCATGGCCGCCGGAATCTCCAAGTTCGTCGGCGCGCGCAATGTCGTGGTCGTTGACGTTAACGACTACCGCCTCAATCTCGCCAAGCGCCTCGGCGCGACGCGCACGGTCAATGCGAAAAACGAGAAGCTCGAGGACGTCATGAAGGACCTCGGCATGGTCGAGGGCTTCGACGTGGGTCTCGAGATGTCCGGCGCAGCGCCCTGCCTCCACCAGATGATCGAGACGATGAACACCGGCGGACGCATCGCGCTCCTCGGCATCCACGGACCCGACACGAAGGTCAACTGGAACCACATCGTCTGGAAGGGCCTCAAGATCAAGGGCATCTACGGACGCGAGATGTTCGAGACGTGGTACAAGATGGGCGCCATGATCCAGGGCGGACTCGACATCAGCCCGGTCATCACCCACCGCTTCAAGTACACGGACTTCGAGAAGGGCTTCGAGGCCATGATCTCCGGCAAGTCCGGCAAGGTCATCCTCGACTGGGAGTGACGCTCCCCGGGCAACCGCATAGGCAACATCAAACAGACGAAAGGCCACTAAAATGTACGGAAAGTTCCAGGCGTACCTCCAGGAGACGATCGCCGACCTCAAGGCCAAGAGCCTCTACAAGCAGGAGAAGATCATCGCCACCCCGCAGGGCTCGACGGTCCTCCTCGACAACGGCACGAAGCTCATCAACATGTGCGCGAACAACTACCTCGGTCTCGCCAACCACCCCGAGATCATTGAGGCTTCGCGCGAGGCGACCGCCAAGTACGGCTACGGCATGGGATCCGTCCGCTTCATCTGCGGAACGGACACGCTCCACAAGAAGCTCGAGAGGACGCTCGCCGAGTTCACGAAGATGGACGACTGCATCCTCTTCGGCAGCTGCTTCGACGCCAACGGCGGCGTGTTCGAGGCGCTCCTCTCCAAGGAGGACGCGATCATCTCCGACGCGCTCAACCACGCCTCGATCATCGACGGCGTCCGCCTCTGCAAGGCGCAGCGCTTCCGCTACGCGAACGGGGACATGGCGGACCTCGAGAGGCAGCTCCAGGCCGCGGACGAGGCCGGCGCGCGCTTCAAGCTGATCGCGACGGACGGCGTGTTCTCGATGGACGGCATCATCGCCCCGCTGAAGGAGATCTGCGACCTCGCGGACAAGTACGGCGCGCTCGTCCTCGTTGACGACTCGCACGCCGTCGGCGTCCTCGGCGAGACCGGAGCCGGATCCGTGGAGGACGCCGGCTGCCTCGGTCGCGTCGATATCATCACCGGCACCTTCGGCAAGGCCCTCGGCGGCGCTTCGGGCGGCTACATCGCGGCCCGCCAGGAGATCGTTGACATCCTCCGCCAGAAGGCTCGCCCCTACCTCTTCTCGAACGCCGTCCCGCCGCCGGTCGCGGCCGCCTCCATCAAGGCGATCGAGCTCGTCCGCACCAACCCGAGCCTCCGCGCACAGCTCAACGCCAACGCGAAGCAGTTCCGCGAGGGCATGACGAAGCTCGGCTTCGACCTCATCCCCGGACACCACCCGATCGTCCCGGTCATGCTCGGCGACGCGGCCGTGGCGGTCAAGATGAGCGAGAACCTCTACAGGAACGGCGTCTATGCGACGGCGTTCTTCTACCCCGTCGTCCCGCAGGGCAAGGCGCGCATCCGCACGCAGATGTCCGCGGGCCACACGGCCGAGGAGATCGACTTCGCGATCAACGCGTTCGCGAAGAGCCGCTGAGCGATGTGGCGCGCCGCGCCGCATTTTGGTATAATTTAACCAAACAACAACGAGGAGGCATTCATGAGAGATTTGTTTGTAGTCGGAGCCGGCGGATTCGGACGCGAGGCGATCTGGACCGTCGAACGCATCAACGCGGCCTCGCCCGAGCCCCAGTGGAACATCATCGGCTACGCCGACGACGATCCGAAGTGGAAGAAGGGCGACAACTTCGAGGGCTATCCGATCCTCGGAACGGTCGAGGAGGCTTCCCGCGACAACCCCGGAGCGTCCGTCTTCGTCGCGATCGGCAACAACGTCAAGCGCGCCGACCTCTACAGGCGCCTCAGGGGACACGACTTCCCCGCGATCATCGACCCGACCTCCCACATCTCGCCCACGACGGACTTCAGGCACGGCACGTTCATCGCCGCCGGCGCCGTGATCCAGGTCGGGTCCGAGCTCGGCAAGTTCACCCTCATCGGCTCCAACTGCGTGGTCGGCCACGACGCCGTCGTCGGCGACTTCGTGAACGTCGGACCCGGGACGGTCGTCGCGGGCGGCGTGAAGGTCGGCAACTCCGTCTCCTTCTTCCCGAATTCCGCGACCATGCCGTGGATCACCATCGGCGAGGGCGCCAAGATCAACTGCGGCGCCCGCGTGATGGAGGACGTCCCGGCCGGCGGAGAGATCTGACGCGTTGAAGTTCGCGATATACAACGTACTGTTCGCCCTCGCGTTTCCGTTCATGCTCCCGGGGTTCCTCCTCAGGATGCTGCGGCGCGGGGGCTATGCCGCTCGGATGGGCGACCGCTTCGCGCTGTATCCGAGGTCCGTCGCGGAGGCGCTCCGCGCGGACCAGCCCGGCTCCCGCGTCTGGGTCCACGCCGTCTCCGTCGGCGAGGTCCAGGTCGCGGGCCAGCTCATGCGCGAATGGCGCAGGGCCGAGCCCGGGGTCCGCTTCCTCTTCTCCACGACCAGCTCCACCGGATGGAAGATGGCCGAGCGCGAGGTCGCCGAGGGCGACATCCTCATCTACAACCCGCTCGACTTCCCCAACTTCGTCAAGAGCGCTCTCCTCACGGTGCGTCCGCGCGCCGTGGTCCTCACCGAGAGCGAGATCTGGCCCGTCTTCATACGCACCGCCCGCCGGATGGGCGTTCCGCTCTTCCTCATAAACGCGCGCGTGAGCGACCGCAGCGCGCCGCGCTACGCCAAGGCCAGGTGGTTCTTCAAGGACGTCTTCGGATGCTTCGCGCGCATCTTCGCGCAGAGCGAGATGGACCGCGACAGGCTTCTCGCGGCTGGCGCGCCGGAAAGCCGCGTCACCGTCACCGGCAGCTTCAAGTTCGACGTCGCCCGCCGCAACGAGGCCAAGGAGCGCGAGCTGCGCGAATGGGCCGGCGAGGGTCGCATCCTCCTCGGCGGCTCTACCTGGCCCGGCGAGGACGAGGTGATGCTCCGCATCGCCGCGCAGCTCAGGGAGGAGCTCGGCGCCGCCGCGCCCAGGCTCGTGATCGCTCCGCGCCACTTCGAGAAGGCGGACGCCGTGGAGGCGAACGTCAGGAAGGCCGGCTTCCGCTGCGTGCGCCGCTCGCGCGGCGAAAAGGCGTCCGGCGCGGCGGACGAGGTGCTGCTCGCGGACACGACGGGCGAGCTTATGGGGCTCTACGGGATAGCGGACGCCGTGTTCGTCGGAAAGTCCCTCTGCGAGCACGGAAGCCAGAACATGATCGAACCGTGCCTCTGCGGCAAGCCCACGGCGGTCGGACCCAACACGGAGAACTTCCGCCCCGTCATGAGCGACCTCATGGAGGGCGGCGGCATAGTGCAGGTCGCGGACGAGGCCGACCTGGCGCGGACGGTCCTCGGCTGGTTCAGGGACGGCGACGGCGGACTCGGCGAACGCGCCCGCGCGGCCGTCGAGCGCAGGCGCGGAGTCGTCCCTGCGTGCGTCAGCGCGATCAGAGAGGTGCTTTCATGAGGCTTGGTTGGTTCAGGTCCATGCTCGCCGCAGTTGTCGCGGTCGCGGCGCTGATGGCGGCGGACGGGATGTGGACCGCGCTGGACAGGCTGCGGCGCAGGCTTTCCTTCGGAACGGCAGTCGAATACCGCTACGCCGCCCTCGACGTCCTCGCCGCTCACACCGTCCTCATGGAGCGCCCCGACTCCAGGTCCGCGCTCGTCGTAGGTCCCGGGTCCGCCCCCGTCGCGGAGAGCCTTTCCATCGTCGGGCTCTCCTGCTCGACGAACGGCGTCGTGGATGCGAGGTACGGACTCGTCATCGCGTGCGGAAGGCGCAGGCCGGACTGGCGCACGCTGGTCGATCGCGCGCTTCCCGACGGCGCGGTCGCGTGGTTCTTCAACGTCCGCGACATGTCCGCCCGCGAGCTTCGCGACGGAATGAAGGCGTTCCCCGGCGAGGAGGCGCGCCTGTGGATGGTGGGGGAGGACGACTGGCTGCTCACGGGAAGGCTGGAGCCGTGTCTCCTGAAGCTCGACAAGATGCTGGAGATGTTCCTCTCAGACGGCGCCATCGAGGAGCTCGTCAAGTCCGGCTGCGACTCCCTGCCCGAGCTTTTCGCCTCGTACGCGGGCGCGCGCTCGGACATAACGCCCGCCTTCGAGTCCGGCGACCTCTCCGCGAAGGTGCGCCCCGAGTTCTTCCTCTCCAAGGAGATCCCGGCGATCACGTGGATCGACAAGGGCGCGGCTGAGGACGACATATACAAGGACGTCATGCAGGAGATCCGCAGCATGCAGGTCGTGAGGCGCGTCGTCGTGGAGGGCAACATGCTCTCCCGCGCCGGCAAGGTCGAGGAGTCCATCGACAAGTGGGCGTCCGCGATGCTCCGCAACCCGCACGACAGCATGCTCCTGGACCGCCTCTACCGCCTCGCCGTGAACGCGTCCGCCTTCGAGAAGATCGGCAACATACCGGGCGCGGCGAAATGCTACGAGACGATGGTCGCGGTGCGTCCGAAGGACATCGCCGCGCTGGAGCACTACGCGGAATGCCTCCGACGGCTCGGCAACAAGGAGATCGCCGAGGCGATAGACAGGCGCGCGATGGAGCTCCGCAGATGAGCGTCCGCCTGACGAGCCTCTTCACGGCGTCCGCCCTCGGCGTCGGGAACGACGCGTCGCTCGCCTCCTGCCTGGCGGGCGAGGCCCCCGGCATGCGCGAGATCGAAGGCGACATTCCCGGTCGCCGCATATGGTTCGGATGCGTCCCCGGCGAGCTTCCCGAAGTCAGAGAGCCGCGCTGGAACATGCGGACGAACAGGCTCGTCCAGCTCGCGCTAGACTCGGAGGGCGCGTTCGCGGACCTCGTGCGCCGCTACGGCGCGGACCGCGTGGGCGTCGTCCTCGGCTCGAGCAACACGGGGATCGACGAGGCGCAGGGCTGCATCGACAGGTGGCTTTCGTCCGGAGGGGGCGTCCCTCCGGCGGACTTCGACTTCTCCATGATAGAGCTCGGCACGCCGTCCCTCTTCCTGCGCGAGCGCATCGGCGCGAAGGGTCCGGCCTACACCGTTTCCACGGCGTGTTCGAGCGCGACGAAGGCGTTCGGGTCCGCCCGCCGCCTCATCGAGCGCGGCGTCTGCGACGCCGTGGTGACGGGCGGGGTGGACGGACGCTGCCGGTTCGCGATGAACGGCTTCCACGCGCTCGGCGCGCTGAGCGAGGGCAGGTGCCGTCCGCTCGCGGACGACCGAGACGGGATCAACCTCGGAGAGGGCGTGGCGCTCTTTGCGATGGAGCGCGCGGACGCGGCGGACGGCGCGGGGGTCGCGCTCCTGGGCGTCGGCGAGACGTCCGACGCCTACCACGCGACTGCGCCGGACCCGGAGGGGCGCGGAGCCGAGGCGTCCATGCGCGCCGCGCTGGCGGACGCCGGGCTTGGTCCGCAGGACATAGACTACGTGAACCTCCACGGAACGGGGACGCAGGCGAACGACGCGATGGAGATGAAGGCGCTCCGCCGCGTGTTCGGGGAGGACCTGCCGCGCCACGAGAGCACCAAGCGGCTCACGGGGCACTGCCTCGGAGCGGCGGGCGCGGTGGAGGCGGCGGTGTGCGCGCTTCTTCTGCGCGCCGGACGCGTCCGCGCCGCGCTCAGCAACAGCTTCGCCTTCGGAGGATCCAACGCAAGCGTCGTGCTTGCCTGACGGCATGAAGAACGCACTCGAGCTTCCGATGTCCGCGGAGAGCCTGATTCCGCACCGCGCGCCGATGGTCCTCATCGACGAGGTGGTCGCCTTCGACGCTGCCGCCTGCACGCTCTCCGCCGAGTTCGCCGCGCGCCGGGAGTGGAGCGAGAGCTGGGCGGCGATAGAGTACATGGCGCAGGCGTCCGCCGCGCTCGCGGGGGCGATGGACATCGCCGAGGGGCGCGAGGGCGGACCGCGTCCGGGCTTCCTGCTCGGGACGCGCAGGCTGGAGCTGGACCTTCCGCGCTTCGAGCCAGGGAGGCGCTACACGGTCAACGTGACTCGGACCTTCGACGACACGGAGTCGGCCAGCTTCGACTGCGAGATAGCGGACGGGGACGCCGTCGTCGCGCGCGCAACGCTCAACGCCTACCGTCCGCCGGACGCGTCCGCATTCCTCGATTCGAGCCGGAAGTGACGCGGAAGGTCGCCGGAAATCGCACATCGGCGCATCTTGCCCCGTTTTGGGATATTGATATTTGATATAATATCCGTTTGTGAGAAAAGCGAGACAGAGCGGGATGGAGCGGCTGGAGAACCGGCTTGTGCAGCTCATCCAGGAAAAGGGCGCGGACGAAAACCAGTCCGGCGGCGTCCGTTTCCTGCTTGGCTTCCTCAAGTGCCTCAGCTTCGTATTCTCCGCCGTCGTCGCGTTCCGCTACTTCCTTTACAGGTCCGGCTTCCTGCGGCGCCATCCGCTCGGCATCCAGGTGATCTCCATCGGCAACGTGACGGCTGGCGGCACGGGAAAGACGCCCGTTACGGAGATATTCGCGCGCACGCTCGCCGCGGAGGGGCGCAAGGTGGCGATCCTCTCGCGCGGCTACCGCCGCAAGGAGGCGCCGTGGTGGCAGAGGATGTTCACTCAGGTCATCGACCCGCCGCTCGTCGTGTCGGACGGGAAGCGCGTCCTCCTCGACTCCGCCACGGGCGGCGACGAGCCGTACATGCTCGCTTCGAACCTTCCGGGAGTGGCGGTCGTCGTCGATCGCGACCGCGTGAAGGCGGGGCGGTACGCGATCAAGCGGCTCGGGTGCGACACGATCATCCTCGACGACGGGTTCCAGTACCAGAAGCTGAAGCACTCCGTCGAGGTCGTCCTCGTAGATGCGACGAACCCGTTCGGCAACGGCAACATGCTTCCGCGCGGCGTCCTGCGCGAGCCGGCGCGGCACCTGAAGCGGGCGGACATCATATTCCTCACCAAGTGCCGCGGCGACACTGCGTCCGTCAAGGAGGAGATAAGGAAGTACAACGCCAAGGCGGAGATCGTCGAGTGCACGCACGCGCCGAAGGTGCTGAAGGACGTCTGGAGCCGTGAGGAGTTTCCGCTGGACTGGCTTTCGGGGAAGACGCTCTGCACGCTTTCGGGGATCGCCTCGCCTAAGGGGTTCGAGAACTCGCTGCGCCATCTCGGCGCGAAGGTCGTCTGGTGCGAGCGGTATGCGGACCACCACCGCTACGACTCCAGCGAGGTCCTCTACGCGCTGAACAGGACGGCGGACATGGGCGCGGACGCGCTCGTCACGACGGAGAAGGACGCCGTGCGCTTCCCGCGCTTCGAGACGGCGCCGGTGAAGTGCCTCTACCTCAGGATAGCGATCGAGATCCTGAAGGGCGGGGAGAGCTTCCGCGAGATCATCAACCGCATCTGCTTCAAGCCGACATGAAGAGAATCTGGTACGTCCTCCATGTGAAGCCGCGCACGGAGAAGAAGGTTGTCGCGTACCTGGAGCGCTACGGATACTTCAGGCACCTGCCGACATACGTCAAGACGTACAAGAACAAGCAGCGGAGGAAGGTGCGCGTCGAGCTGCCGCTCTTCCCGGGCTACGTCTTCACGAGGCTCCTTCCCGAGGAGCGCGTCACGATGCTCAAGACGAACCTCATCGTCGCCACGATCCTCGTGGAGCGTCCGCGCGTGATGATCCACCAGCTCAGGCAGATCAACCGCGCCTCGAAGAGCGACGCGCAGCTGAAGACGCTGGCGAAGACCTTCAAGGCGGGGGATTACGTGCGCGTGAAGTCGGGTCCGATGCGCGGCACCGAGGGCCATGTCATGTACGACGGCAAGAAGGCGACGCTGTGCCTCAACGTCGAGATACTGGGGGCGTCCGTCACCATGTCCGTCTCGCCGGACGACGTCGAGAGGATCGACCGGAAACGGTCCGCTCCGGGGGCCTAAAAAAAATAATCGGTACCCCCTTGCGCGCTTCCGGCGAATATGATACAATATCCACAACTTCGACTGATGGAAGGAGGTCTTCAGGCGTTAAGCCTGGCACCTAGGTTACACCAGGTGACAACGAATGTTGGCGACCGGAAGTTGGGCGAAGGTCTGTTCGGCGAAGGTGTGAAACTCAAACCGCCAACGACGGGCTGAATGGCATGACATGTGTGTCGACCGTGCTCACGCGGGTACAACAAAGTGGGTCGGCAAGATACCGCCGGTAAAAAGGATCAACCGGGTAGCTCCGGTCAAGGCGAAGCGGGAATCCGACGAGCTGCGAGAAGAAGCAAAGGAAAAGAAAACAACAATGAAGAAGCTCATGATTGTTGCCGCTGTTGCGGCCATGACTGGTAGCGTCCTCGCGGGCAACTGCAAGGAAGATCCGCAGGATGTGGACTGCGCGACCGTGTTCACGGTGAAGTTCTCGGGCAAGACGACCGTCGAGATCAAGGACACCTACAAGACCGTCAAGAAGGTCAGCGGCAATGGCACGCTCTCGATCTCCGACTACGTGACCGAGGCTCTGACCGTCAAGCTCAACGGCGAGAAGTATGATGTCGTCCTCACGGACGGCGAGGTCACCAAGTTCACGGTCTTCGGCAAGAAGCTCGAGACGGTTCTCGACGAGAACGCGATCAAGCCCGGCAAGCACTACACGCTCGAGTCCGACCTCGGCGTTGCTTTCGAGGGTCAGGATCTCTGGGACGTCAACGTCAACCAGGTCGCTTTCGGCAAGGCTGACGCTTACATCACCAAGGAGACGACCACGAAGGCCGGCGCCTGCGGTGAGGACGAGACCACCCCTGGCTGCGAGCTCGTGCTCACGCCCAAGTCCTACAGCGGCTGGTTCACTGGCGACTTCCAGACCTGCCTTGACGAGTATGGCTTCGTGAACGACTGCGTCGAGTTCGACGCTGACGGCGCGACCTCCCTCATCGGCGGTACCTGGTCTGCCAAGTACAGCAAGAAGCTCTCCAAGTAAGGGCTTTGGCTGATGGAAACATCGGCTAGCTAAAAAAGGGGGTGGCGGGGATTCCTCGCCGCCCCCTTTTTCTTAAAAAAAATACAGAATACGGTAAAAATGAAGCGTATAGCGGCCATAGTTGCGGCGATCATCGTCCCCACGCTCTGGGGCGAAGAATCGGCCACGGACTCCGCTCCTGCTACGGAGAGGTCGGCTACGCTCATGGGGCGGAAGGTTACGCTGGAGAAGGACGGTTCGGACTTTGCGGATTCTCTTGGAGTGTCTTCCCGCAAGGCGAACGAAGCCAAGAAGGCGAATCCGACGCCGACGCACGAGCCGGACGACGTTTTCATCCGGATGAACGGCGAAGTGCTAACTTGGGGGATGATCGACGAGTATTCGGACCTGGTTTTGAAGATTTCCCCCCTTACGCTCCCGCCGCAGGCGACCGTGGAGCAGATCAACCAGGTCATTGCCATGTCCCGGAAGAAGCTGGCCGAGATGGCCGGCAACGAGTACATCAAGAACTGGATTCTCGTGCCCAGGGCGAAAGAGGCGGGCATAGTCGTTACGGACGCCGAGATCCTTCATGCCATTTCGAATTCCGTCAAAAAAATCAAGAAACAGTACAGAAACGAGGCGTTAAAGGTCAGCTTGGACCCTGAAAGCTACCTTTACCGCAAGCAGGTCGGGTACCTTTACTCAAGGAAGTACGCGAAATTCCTCAATTCCCAGGAAATCGAGGTTTCGGACGAGGAAATCGCCGCCGCGGTCGCCGAAAGGGAGTCCGAGATCGCAAAGGCGAACGAATACAACGCGTCGCTCCTGCCGAAGATCCAGGGCATACTGGAAGACATCAAGTCCGAAAAGATAGACTTCGCCGACGCGGCGCTGGAGTATTCCGACTGCGGATCGAGCGTTGACGACGGAGTTTGGGGCGAATTCTACGCCAAAAAGTGCAAAATCCTCCAGCCGCTCAAGGATTTCGCGTTCGCCGCATCGACCAACGTGCTTAGCGACGTGATAGAGACGCCCTATTCGTACCACATCATGAAGGTTCTCGACCGTGGATACGGCGACGAGTCCGGTGATGAGGACGATGAAGACGACGACGACGATACGGACGAGGAGGCGGAAGAATGAAGCGTCTTTTCTACAGCGTCCTTGCCTTCCTTTCGCTAGCGGCGTTCGTCGCCGGGTGCGGACGCGAAGAGCAGCCAGAGCAGATTCAGGCGCCGACGCGGGTGAAGCTGGCGCACATCATGCTTGAAAAGGAGTCCGTGCCCGAGCCTCTCGACATCGAATCGGCGCGGAAGATCGTGATCGACCGCAAAAAACGCGAGCGTCTGCTCGAAATCGAGCGCGAAGAGCTTAAGAAGGCGATGGCGCAGGAGGACTTCCAGTGCGCCGTACCGGTGACTTTACTCAAAAAAAGGAAAGGCAGCAAATGAAAATCAAGAAAACAGGGTTCATTGCCGCGGCTCTCGCCTGTGTGGCGTCCGTCGCCTCGGCGGTCGTATCCGTGGAAATTGAGCACGACACAAGCGGTGTCCGTCCCGGATACTGGACTTCGGACTTTGAGGCCGCGAAGGCCCTCGCCGACGAAAAGCACATTCCGCTGCTTTCCTTCTGGGGATACGAGGACTGCGCGCACTGCGCGAAGATGAAGAGCAACGGACTTTCCTCCGACATCTTCAAGAACTGGGTCAAGGAGCATCCGATCATCCTCGTCTATACCGAGGTTGACGACGCGACGCGCTACAAGGACACCCCCGTCAAGACGTTCACGAAGGGCAATCTTTCGGACTATCCCTTCATGCGCTGCTACTGGCAGAAGGCGGACGGGACGCTGGTCTCCAAGAACTTCAGCGGAAACACCAAGCAGATGCCCTACACCCAGGGCGTGCTCGCCGAGCAGCTTGTCGGAACGCTCAACATGTATTTCGGATCGTGGGTTCCGACCCCGGACTACAACGGCGGCTACTTCACGGTGACGAACATGCCGAACGCCCGCCTCGAGGCGGTCGTCGGCAAGACGAAGACGGTCAGCATCCCGATGTACCGCACTGAGAAGTCCGTCGCCACCAACAAGCTCCAGGCCACCAGCAGCGCGATGGCCACCATCGTCTGGCCGGCGAACGTCCTTACGACGAGCTTCACCTACACGATTCCTGCGAATGCGACCGCCGGCACCACGATTCCGCTCAAGCTCTATGCAGCAGACGGAAAGACCCTGAAGTCCACGAGCGCAATCAACATCGTTTCCGAGCCTGAGGTGTCTACGGCCAACCCCAAGTGGCTTGGCGAGAGCTTTGATTACGGCGAGTGGACTATGGACTACGACGCTGCAAAGAAGAAGAGCGGACTTGTCCTCGCTGAGTTTGGCGGCGCGCTTTGGTGCCCTAACTGCTTTGGCGCGGACGCCTCGCTGTTCAAGTCCGGCAGCCAGTTCTACGACTGGGCCAAACGCAACGACATTTCCCTCGTCGTCTTCGACCAGGGCAGGAGCGACGGCAAGACGCCGGCCGGCACCGGCGAAGCGCGCCTTCTCACCTACGCTCCGGGCGGCTCCAAGGCGGCCAGCGGCGCGAGCTACCTCTCCCGCAAGGGCCTTGCCGCGACGGACACCGCGGTCCTAAACCGCATCGCGCAGACGACCAAGTACACCGTCCAGTGGAAGAAGCCCGACTCCACGGCCCCGCGCATGGCCAACCCGGAGATGGTCCTCGTCAAGAACGACAAGGTGATCGCCCGCTTCAACGCGTTCGAGGCGGCGGACAAGACCTTCGACGTGACCGAGAACCTTGCGCGCCTCAACGCTCTCCTCGAGCTTGACGACGGCGACACGGACGACTTCTTCAAGACCGCGACCCAGACGCTCGCCGTCGAGGCCAGCGCGAGCGGACAGCTCCAGATCAACAACACGAAGAAGTTCTACAAGCTGACCAACGTCCCCGCCGGAAAGGTCGTCTTCGGGGCGGCCGGCGTCGATGACGCGCAGGCCAAGGTCAAGCCGGTCCTCACCGTTTACGACGGCTCGCTCGACAAGGTTCTCGCTACGGGCGAGGGCGCGGTCGAGGTGACGTTCGCCAACGGAGCCAACAAGTACCTCAGCGTCTCCTACTTCACCGAGAACAAGAAGTACGGCACCAACAACCACATGAGGTACGCCGTGACCTCGGCGGTCACGCTCGTCCCCTCGCAGACGAAGGCCACCTTCAAGACGACGAGCGGAAAGGTTTACATGACCGTCCTGAAGGGCGTCATGTACAAGCTCGACGGCTTCACCTCCTACACAGGCTTCACCAAGAATGCCGACGGAACGTACACGGCGACGGCGACCGCGAAGCTCGAGATGCGCGCCAACGCCGGCGCGACGGTCTCGTACCAGATCTGGACGACCGGAACGGTCCAGTTCACCGCCTCCTCCGCGAAGAAGATGGAGTCCGACGGCTCCGGCACGGTCACCGTGACCCGCACCGGCGGATCGGCCGGAACGGCGTCCATCGCCGTCTCCGTTGACAAGGGCACCAGGTCCACCGGCCGCGTCAGCGTCTCGCCGGCGACCCTCACGTGGGCGGACGGCGACACCGCCGCAAAGACGGTGACGTACAAGATCACGCCCCAGGCGGCGGTCAACCCGGACGAGGTCTTCAACATCGCGCTCTCCGTCGTGTCCGGCTCCGCCGCGCTCGGCTCGCCCAGCAAGTTCGCGCTCACCGTGTCCGACACGGACGATCCGGTCCTTCCGTCCAGCACCTACACCGTGCGCCTCTACAAGGGCATCCAGACGGCGCTCACGTACGCTGTCTCCAACATAAAGGAGAACGGACGCGTCACGGTCAATCGCGACGGCAACCTCCCCTCCGGCATGAAGCTCAACTTCTACGCCGGAACGAACCGCCTGATGCTTGAGGGCAAGCCGACCAAGGCCGGCACGTTCAAGTTCAACGTCAGCATCACCGAGTCGCGCTCCGCCGGCAAGGTGACGGGCAAGGCCACCGCCTTCACGGTCGTCGTGGCCGACGCCGCGTCGCTCAAGCCCGGAGACAAGGGCTACAACGCGATTCTCGCCACCGGCACGACCGTCACCGGCATGGTGCCCGTTTACGGCAAGTGCGCCAGCGACACCGTCCTCGCCGGAACCGTCGAGCTTCGCGTCGCGAAGAACGGACGCGTCACGGCGAAGTTCGCCGGCGTCAACTCCGCCAAGGTGACGCTGACCGGAAACATCACGTCCATCGCGGACGACGGAACCGTCAACGCGACGCTCGCGAAGGGCGACACGACCATCACCGTCCAGCTCACCTCGGCCGGCAGGGCCGTCGTGAAGGTCACGAACGTCTCCTCGCCGTTCGGAACCGTGCTCAACAGCGACTCCGCCGGCGCGAAGATCATCGCGTCCGTCGCCGAGCGCTCCGCGTACGCCGGCTACTACACCGTCACCCTGCCCTGCGACACGACGGGCCTCGCCAAGGGCGGCGAGACGGTGCCCACCGGAACGGGCTACGTGATCCTCAAGATGAACGTCGCCAACTTCAACAACAAGGGCCGCGTCAACTACAGCGGCGTCCTGCCGAACGGCAAGGCCTTCAGCGGCGCGTCGTACTTCAACCCCGGACAGTCCGTCAAGGACGGCGCAACCTGGGGCTACCTGCCGATCGTGATCAACAAGCAGTCCGCGAAGGGCGGCGTCCTCGTCCGCGTCCGCAAGGACGCCGCGAAGACCTACAAGACCTCGCCCGAGGTGGTCCTGTCGGTCGATAACGTCGCCCCGTACTGGATCGCCCCGTCGAAGATCCAGAAGCTCAAGGTCTATGGCGGATGCTTCGAGCGCAACCTCGACTTCGCCAGCTGCTGCCAGGAGTACTACGCGAAGGAGACGTTCGACATCTCCTGCGACACGCAGTGGTTCGCCCGCAGCCAGCTCTACGGAGCCCTTACCAAGACCTCCACGGGGTCCGCCACTGTCTCCACCTCCGGACGCGTCACGATCACCGGCGGAAACGCCGACCTCCCGGCCCGCTTCTCGATCTCGCGCAGCACCGGCGTCATCACCGGCAGCGTTTACGCCCAGTTCGAGAACGGACGCAAGGTGCGCCTGACCGTCAAGGGCGTCGCCCTGCCCGGCTGGACGGACTGCGGATGCTACGACGAGGTCGTCACCGAGCGTCCGTTCGTCTCCGCCGCCGGCTACTACAACGACCGCGTCAACGGCAAGACGACGGAGCGCGGCTTCGCAGTCGAGTTCAAGTAATTCAACCACAATCAACCACACAACCAATACAGGAAAAGAAAATGTCCATCAAGAAGTTCATCGTGGCCTCCGCAATCGCGTTCTGCGCATCCATGGCCATGGCCGACGCGCAGGTTTACGAGGTGACCATGACGCTCAAGACCACGGTCGCCTACAAGGGCAGCACCTCCACGATCGTCTGCAGCGAGCCCGCCAACGGGACCGGACTCTACAGGAAGCAGACCACGGTCCGCATCAAGGGCCTCATCTGGGGCTGCGACTGCATCACGATCTCCGAGCCGATGAAGGCGGAGTCCGCCGAGGGAACGTACGGCTACGTCTTCTGGAACATGACGACCGGCAAGGTCCTCGATCCGGAGTTCGCCTGGACGCTCCTCAACCGCATCGACAAGAGGCTCACGAAGGTCGAGGGCGCCTGGAAGATGGAGAATTCCGACCTCATGCTTGTCGGCGGAGGCTTCGGCACGCTCAAGGATGTCGTTGACAAGGAGTGCTGCACCATCGAATCGACGGTCCTTACCACGATCAGCGGCAACTGCGCCGGCTGGATGAAGATGCCGTCCACCATCGTCTCGAAGGGCAAGGACGAGGTTTGCGAGAAGTGCACGGTCATCGCCGGAACCGACGATGTGATCGCCGTCGCCCCAGGCTTCACGCTCTGCGAGTGCGCGGACGACTCCGACCAGACCGCCATCAGCGGAACCTGGCGCATCAAGTACAGCAAGGCCCTCTCGACCAAGTGGAACAAGGCGTCCGCAGCAACGCCCATCACGTCCATCTACAATTTCCCGTCCTACGTCCTCAACTACCTGAACAGCCTCTAACCGGCATATGCGCGAAAGGATCCGCTCCTTCGCGCAGTCGCCTTGGGCGATATGCGCAGTCGCCGCAGTGGTCTCCATTGCGGCGGCCGCGTTTTCCGCCGCGTTCCCGCTCCTGGCGACGGACACGGCATGCCGCTACGCTCCGATGGCGGAGGCGTTCGCCGCCGGAGAGTGGATCGAGGCGTTCCATCCGCGCTTCGGCGTCGGGATGTCCGTCGCGGGCGGACTCGCGGTGCGGCTTTTCGGAATGGACGGCTACTCCGCATGCAGCCTGGTCTCCGCCTTTGCGTGGGGACTCGGCGTCCTTCCCGTCTTCCGCATCGCCGAGCGCGTCTTCGACCGCCGCACGGCCTGGTTCGCCGCGATCCTCTATGTCATATGTCCGCAGATGCTCGTCTGGGCGCTGAAGGGGCTTCGCGAGCCGTTCAAGGCGCTCGGAATCCTCCTTATGGCGGACGCCCTGTTCCGTTGCCGCGGCTCGGGCTGGCTGAACTTCGCGGAGGCGGCGTGCGGACTCCTCCTCCTCTTCACATTCAAGGTCGATGGCGTGGTTGTCGGCGGCGCGTTCGCCGTGGCGTACGCAGTCCTCGACCGCTTCCGCGCGCGCACATGGGCGCTCGCCGCGTGGGGGCTTCTTGCAGTCCAGCCGATGTGCTGGCTTGTCTTCGAGTGGACGGGCGCATGGCTCCCGGCGCCGCAGTACGCGCCCTACTTCCACAGGCTGTTCGGAGGCTGAGGTATGGACGCGCTCTTCGCATGGCTTTTCAGACGTCCCGTCCCGCTTTCGCTGGCGGGCGCGCACTTCCTTCCCTTCGCTCTTCTCGCGTGGGTCGTCATCCTCGGACGCGCCGTTACCGGACGCTTCAGCCGTCGCGAATGGGCGCTTTTCGCCGTCTTCGCCGTCTGCTACGCCCTCGAGACCGTCCAGCTCATGGCTGCAGGCTTCGGATTCCTCGGCGACGACACGTACGGACTCCCCCGCTACTTCGGAGTCCTCGCGCCGATCCTCTGGATATGGGCCGCATGGTCTCTCGCGTCCGTCTGGTCCGCCGCGTCCGGCGGCTGGCGCACCTTCCTGTGCCGCGCGGCGGTCGTCGCCGCAATCGCCTGGATCGCGATTTCCCAGAACTACGGACAGGTCGAGCCCGCCTACAGCAGGGGCGCGATACCCGACGTCCACGTCGCCTGCTCCAAGGCCGCCCGGATCATAAGCCGCGACTACGCCGGACCGGAGCGCCAGGAGAAGCCGAGGCGCGTCCTCCAGGAATACTACTCGTCGCGCCGCCCTGTCGTTTTCAGCGACTTCGGCGCCGTCGCCTGGATGCTGCGCGGACAGTCCGAAGGCGCCCAGCAGAGCTCGGGATACTGTCCGTACCCGGACGACTACCTCTTCATTCGCGTCGGCTCCGGCTACGGGACCATCGAGACGGTGGACGCCAGGCAGTACGACTACATGGGGACGGTCAAGGGGCTCGGGACGGAGTGGCGCCTCTTCCGGCGCAAGACGACCCCGCACAGGTGATTTCGGAGCCAGACATCCAATGACAGCCATAATCGACTACAAGGCGGGAAACCTCACCAGCGTGAAGCTCGCGTTCGCCGCTATCGGCGAGGACGCCGTCTTGACTTCCGCCCCCGAGACCGTCCGCCGCGCGGACCGCGTCGTCTTCCCGGGCGTCGGAGCAGCGCGCAGCGCGATGGAGAACCTCCGTCGCATGGGACTCGAGGCAGCAGTCCGCGAGGCCGCCGCGACGAAGCCGTTCCTCGGCATCTGCCTCGGAATGCAGATACTCTTCGAGCACAGCGAGGAGGACGGAGGCGTCGATCTCCTCGGAATCCTCCCCGGCCGCGTCCGCCGCTTCCCGGAAACGGCGGGCTGCAAGGTTCCGCAGATCGGCTGGAACCAGGTCAACGGCGGCACGGACTACTATTTCGTCCACAGCTACTACGCCGAGAAGGGCGAGGCGACCGTCGGCGTGACGGACTACGCGGGCGTCGAGTTCACGAGCGCCGTCGCGAAGGGCGGACTCCTCGCCTGCCAGTTCCACCCCGAGAAGTCCGGTCGCGCCGGCCTCGCGCTCCTCAAGTCCTGGCTCGCCGGGGAGCGTCCGTTCGCCATTTCCCCGGCCGGCGGCGGCCTGACCCGCCGCGTCATCCCATGCCTGGACGTTCGGCAGGGACGCGTCACGAAGGGCGTGAAGTTCAAGAACAACATCGACCTCGGAGATCCCGTCGAGATGGCCGTCGGGTATTCGGACGGCGGGGCGGACGAGCTGGTCTTCTACGACATCACGGCTTCCGCCGAGCGCCGTCCGATCGACATCGGCATGGTCGCGTCCGTCGCGAAGGCGATCCGCATCCCGTTCGCCGTCGGCGGCGGGATCTCGTCCGTCGCGGACATGGAGCGCGTCATCCTCGCCGGCGCGGAGAAGGTCTCCGTCAACTCGCTCGCCGTCCGCAATCCGCAGATCATCGCGGATGGCGCCGCGGCGTTCGGACGCCAGTGCGTCGTCTTGGGGATGGACCCCGTGAAGAGCGCGAATCCGGCGTGTCCGAGCGGATACGAGGTGACGACCCGCGGATTCCGCGAGTTCACGGGCATGGACGCCGTGGAGTGGGCGAAGCGCGCGGCGGACCTCGGAGCTGGCGAGATAGTGGTCAATTCAGTGGATGCGGACGGCACGAGGGCCGGCTTCGAGCTGGACATAACGCGGATGATCGCGGACGCCGTGGGCGTCCCGGTCGTGGCGTCCGGCGGCGCGGGACGTCCCGAGCACCTGGTGACCGTGTTCCGCGAGGCGCGCGCCGACGCCGCGATCGTCGCCGGGATGATCCACACGGGCGAATACACGATAACGGACATCAAGCGCGTGATGTCCGCCTCCGGCGTCCCGACGCGCATGAGCTACTGACATGAAGCGCTTCCTCGCCGCCGCCGTCTTCGCGTCCGCCGCGCTGCTCTCCCTGGCGGAGGACTTCGCGCTCCCCCGACGCTACGTCGGGGCGTCCGCCGCGCTGACGCTTCCGCAGGGCGGCTCGCGCATGCGCCGCATTGGAGGCGCCGCCGCGCGCGCGGGCTACTACTTCAACGACAACTTCGCCCTGGAGTGCGAGGCGGGACGCCTGGAGGACCGCACGGCGCTCGCCGCGCGCGGCGTCTGGCACGCGCAGGGCTGGGAGTGGTTCGGACGCCTCTTCGGCTACGAGCGGCTGGACCCGTTCGCGACGCTCGGAGCGCGCGGATGGACGCCGAACGGACAGGTCGGGCCCGCGTTCGGACTGGGCGCTTTCTACTATCTCGGTGACGCCTGGGCCGTCCGCTTCGACGCGGAGTTCGAGCTCGGACTCGACACGCGCGCGGAAACGTCCCACACGCTCTCCCTCGGACTCCAGTACTCGTTCTGAGAAAACGCTTTCCCACTTGATTTTGCGCCGGATATTCGGTATCATATTCAGCAACAAACGATTTGAAAAAACAAAGGAGCAAAAAGAAATGAAGTTCTCTACGATTATGGCGGTTCTTGCGGTTGGAGTGGCCGTTGTTGCCTCCGGCTGCAAGTACGACAAGGTTGGCGGCGCGAAGGGCGGCGCCGGAGCCGGACAGGACGATTCCGCGTCCGCGCAGGAGATCGGCACCGAGGAGGGCGGCATCGACATCCAGGACGTCGAGGGTGGCGATGAGGGCAGCGTGGACGACATCGCCGGAACGGCCGGCAAGTCGTTCGAGGAGCTCTACACCCGCTGCAACGACGTCGCCTTCGCCCCCGTCTATTTCGGCTTCGACTCCACGGTCGTTCCGCAGTCCGAGCTCGGCAAGATCGACGCCGTCGCCGCCCACCTCTCCGAGAACGCCGACCGCGTGGTCGCCGTCGAGGGACACTGCGACGAGCGCGGCGCGAACGAGTACAACATGGTCCTTGGCGAGAGCCGCGCGAAGATCGTCCGCAACTACCTCGTCCAGAACGGCATCTCCGACGACCGCATCGAGACGCACAGCTACGGCGAGGAGCGTCCTGCCGCGCATGGCACCGGCGAGGAGGTCTGGGCGAAGAACCGCCGCGGCGAGTTCGTAATCTACCAGAAGTGACGCCTTGACGCTCGCGTTCATCTTCGACAGCGTTGGCTTCGGCGAGTGGTTCGTGCTGCTCGCCGTTGTCGTTGTTGTGGTGGGCCCGAAGCGCCTTCCGGAGACGGCGCGGAAGCTCGGACAGTGGTACGCCAGGCTCTGCCGCGCGGCCGAGGGCTTCAAGCGCCAGCTGATGGACATGGATGCGGACGTGACGCGCGCGGCGGCGGACGCGAAGCGCGAAGCCGAGGACGCATTCAGGATCGAGGGCGACGAATCCAGCGCCAAGCCCTTCATGGAGGCGTAGCCGGTGGCGATCGCGCTCATCAAGGACCCCGACAGGCGGGACGACCCTCCGCGCCCGCTCCTCGAGCACCTTCTGGCGCTCCGGGACATGCTGATCTTCGGCGGAATCGCGTGGGCGGCGTGCGTGGTCGCGGCGGGCGTCTTCTCCCCGCAGATCCTCGCATGGCTCAAGAGCCCCGCGGCGGCCAGCGAGGAGATGCTCCAGGGGCTGGACCTTACGAGCGGCTTCTCCGTCATGATGTCCATCGCCGCATGGGGCGGGACGGCGCTCAGCTTCCCGTTCCTCGTATTCGCGCTCCTTAGGTTCGTCTTCCCGGCCCTCACGCGCCGCGAGAAGTTCGTGATGCTCACGATCCTCGTCACGGGTTCGCTTCTCTTCATCGTCGGCGTGGGCCTCGCGTACAGGAAGACGCTTCCGCTCGTCGTCACGGCCTTCCAGCAGATCAACGCCTGGGTCGGACTCCCCGTGGAGACGATCCGCATCGAGGGCTACATCTCGATAATCCTGAAGACGATAATAGCGTTCGGACTCGTCTTCCAGCTTCCGCTCGTCCTCTTCGTGCTGGGGTGGTTCGGCGTCGTCACGAGCGACGGGCTGCGCGCGAAGCGGCGCGGCGCGATAGTGCTGGCGTTCGTGCTGGCGATGTTCCTCACGCCGCCCGATCCGATGAGCCAGCTCATGATGGCGATTCCGCTCTGCCTTCTGTACGAGCTGTCGATCTGGGCCGTCTGGCTCCGAGAGAGGATGTGATGAGACGACATTCCTCCATAGCGCTCGGATTCCTCGTCCTCATCGCCATCGGCGCGGTCGTGCTGGCGAGTCCGTGGACGCGCGCGGCGGGGACGTGGGGCGGATGGGGCAACGCGCTCTTCACGTCGTTCTCGGCCGTCTGCGTCACGGGGCTCTCCGTCGTCGATATCGCGTCCGAATACTCGCTCTTCGGACAGTGCGTCCTCCTCTTCCTCGTCGAGGTCGGCTGCCTCGGACTCATGACGTGCGGAACGTTCCTCCTGATCGCGATCGGACGCCGCCTTTCGCTGAGCCGCGAGTTCTCGCTTATGAACGCGTACGGGGTCGCCGAGGTGCACGGGCTCAAGGGCCTCATCTGCTGGGTCGTCTGCTCGATGGTGGTCATAGAGGCGCTTGGCGCGGTGGCGCTCTACGCAAGGATGGGCGACTGGTACCTCGCGGTGTTCTACTCGATAATGAGCTTCTGCAACGCCGGGTTCAGCATCCTCCCCGGCTCGCTCGCGTCATTCGCGGACGATCCGTTCGTCGTCGTCACGTGCGCCGTGCTGACGGTCCTCGGAGGGATCGGCTTCCTCGTAATCTACAACCTCTGCACGTTCAAGTTCCTCCGGCGGAAGTCCGGCGGAAAGGGACGCCTCACGCTCCACACGCGCGTCGTCCTCCGCTTCACCGGCTACCTGCTCGCCTTCGCCTTCGCCGCCTTCGCCCTCGTCGAATGGGAAGCGTCGCTCGCCGGGATGCCGCTCGCCAAGAAGCTCTGGGTCTCGCTCTACCAGTCCGTCACCCCCCGCACCTGCGGCTTCTGCGTCGTCCCCACGGAGTCCCTCCAGCCCGTCACCCGCCTCGTGTACGAGTTCCTCATGTTCATCGGCGGCGCGCCGGGGTCCGCCGCAGCCGGCATAAAGATAACCACGTTCGCCGTGATCTGCTACACCATGACGGCCCTCTGCCGCGGCGAGGCGGAGACGATCATCTCGCGCAGGCTCATCCCGGTGGACGTCGTGCGCGAGTCGCTCGTGATCCTCATGGCCCTCATCGTCTTCGCTGGCGTCGTGACCGGCGCGCTGTTCTGGACCGAGGCGGCGCACGTCGCGTCCGGCAAGGTCGCGCTCGACGCGCTCTTCTTCGAGGCGGTCTCCGCCGTCACGACCACGGGGCTCTCCGTCGGCACGACGACGGCGGACCTCACGATGGCCGGCCGCGCTGTGATCGTCGTCGCCATGTTCATGGGGCGCCTCGGCGCGCTCACGGTCGTCATGATGATCGGCGACCGCGAGACGAAGCGCCACGTCCGCTTCCCCACCGAGGAGATCGTCGTCGGCTAGCCGGAACCGATATGCTACACATGCCCAGAGGAGCAAAGAGACTTGGAATCATGGCCGTCGCCGCGCTCGCGCTCGCTGCGCGCGCGTTTGCGGCGGACGTCGCGGTCCTCGCGCACGACCCCGGATACTACACGTCGCTCGCGAAGCACGTCCAGCGCTGGCTCGCGCAGCACGAGATCGCGTCCGACCTCGCCGCGCCCGACGGGATGTCCGCCGCGCTGGCGGACGCCAAGGTCGCATTCCTCGTCGGCTTCGACGCACCGACTGACGCGGAGATGAAGGCAATCGAGGCCTACCGTGCGCGCGGCGGACGTCTCGTCGTGTTCTACTCGTCCTCGCCGCGCCTCGCCGCGCTCATGGGCGTCAAGGTCCTCGGCTTCGCCAAGGCGGCGTATCCGGGGCAGTGGAGCCGCATGGACTTCTCCGTCAACTTTCCCGAAGGGCTCCCCAGGAGCGTCCTCCAGACATCGACCGTCCTCCAGAAGGCCGCGCCGCTTCCCGGGAAGGGCCGCGTCATGGCGACGTGGTCCGACCGCGCCGGACGTCCCACGGGCGACGCGGCGTGGATATCGACCTCCGCCGGCTACTGGATGACGCACGTCCTGCTGGCGGACGGCGACGAGGCGCTCAAGGCGCAGACGCTCGCCGCGATGGTCGGGTGCCTGGCGCCGGGGACGTGGAGCTGGGAGAAGTACAAGGCGCGCGAGGAGAGCGAGCGCCGCGCGCTGGCGGAGTTCGCGGCGGCGCAGGTTCCGCAGAAGGGCGAGATACACGCGGTCTGGGACCATTCCGGGTGCGGACTCTATCCGGGCGACTGGCCGCGGACGATCCGCCTGCTCAAGTCGTCCGGCGTGACGGATCTCTTCGTCAACGTCGCGGGCGCGGGATTCGCGCACTATCCGTCGAAGGTCCTGCCGCGCTCGCGCACGTACGAGCAGGAGGGCGACCAGATGAAGGCGTGCCTCGCGGCGGCGGCGGGGAGCGGGATCCGCGTGCACGCGTGGGTGCTCTGCTTCACCGCGACGCGCGCGACGCCGGAGCGGCTCGAGAGGTTCAAGGCGGACGGCTGGCGGCTCAAGGACAGGGACGGGAGGCTCACGGAGTACCTGGACCCGTCGAACGCCGCCGTCAGGAAGCGCATCCTCGACGCGATCGACGAGCTTCAGGCGAAGTACGCCATAGACGGGATCCACCTCGACTTCGTCCGCTGGTACGAGCGCGCGGAGAAGCCGAAGGACGCGGCGGACGTCGTATCGCGGTTCGTCGCGGAGGTCCGCAAGCGCGTGAAGCGTCCGCGCTGGCTCACCGCCGCCGTCCTCGGAAAGTACCCGGCGTGCATCGCTTCCGTCGGACAGGACTGGGACGGATGGCTCGATACGGGGTCCGTCGATTACGTCGTCCCCATGGACTACACGGAGGATCCGGTCAAGTTCGCGTCCTTCCTCGCGCAGCACGCGCTGAAGAAGTCGCACGCGCGCAAGACCATCGTGGGGATCGGCGTGACGGCGAACGAGTCGCGGCTCGGCGCGCGCGAGGTGATCACCCAGCTCAGGATGGCGCGCGCGTGCGGATTCCCTGGCGCGTCGCTCTTCGACCTCGACACGACGCTAGAGAAGCAGGTGCTTCCGTACCTCAGGCAGGGGCTCTGGCGGGACGACGCGAAGCGCTGACGCGCCGCAGCAGTTGCGCCGAGTGCGGATTTTTTATATAATAGATGCAGTTGGAGCAACATCAAGGAGGCGAAAAATGGCCGAAGCAGAGGAAATGGAGATTCCCGAGAACCAGAGCGCCGACGGCGTGGAGATTCGCGACACGGACATCGTGTTCGACTGTCCGCGCTGCGGCAAGAGCCTTGTCATCGACTACCGCGGCGCGGGACTCGAGATCACGTGCTCTCAGTGCGGGGCAAGCGTGCTAGTGCCGATTCCCGACGGCATGCAGCTCTCGGACCTCGACCTCGACCCGGGCGAGATACTCAAGCAGCTTTTCGCCACGAGGCGCAACTACCAGAAGGCGGAGCTGCGCGTCCAGGCGCTCAAGGCGAGCCTCGCCCAGCTCCAGGAGGCTCTCGGAGCCATGAGCGAAGCAGTCGCCAAGGGGCTGACCGAAGAGTGAGCGCGCGGCGTGCATTCGTGAACGCGCTGACCTTCCTGCGCGTTCCCCTGATCTTCGCGTGGCTGGTCCTGGCCATGGCGGAGGAGTTCCGCGGCGGGTTCTGGCTCGGCTTCTGGGCGTGCGCGGCGATGTTTCTCGCCGGGCTTACGGACGCCTTCGACGGCGCGCTCGCGCGCAAGTGGGACGTCGTCTCGCAGCTCGGCAAGATGGCCGATCCGCTCATGGACAAGGTGTTCTACGTGGTGGCGTTCCCGTCGCTCACGTGGCTCATCATGAAGCAGGGCGGTCCGCAGGTGCACGGCATCGCGATGCTCATCTTCACGATACTCTACATCCTGCGCGACCTCTGGGTCACGTTCATCCGCTCGGTCGGCGCCATGTTCGGCGCGGACGTCGCGGCGATGTGGCTCGGCAAGGTGCGCACGGCGCTCTCGTTCCCGGCCGCGGGGTGGATATACCTCTACCTCGCCGTCCACCGCTCGTTCCCCGAGTGGGAGACGCCGTGGATCTGGAGCTGCTACGTCGTGGAGTCCGTGATGATCGCCATCAACGTCGTGAGCTTCATCACCTACACCGGCGCATACATGCCCTACCTCAGAAAGGCACTTGAACGCAAGTGATTTTTTTGAGATAATATTGCATGACGAAAGCGGGGCCCTGTCGAGGGTCCGCACGGAATTTAAACGAAACAACCAACAAAAGCAAGGAATAAAAAAATGAACAAGACGGAAAAAGGTTTCACGCTTGTCGAGCTGCTGGTCGTCATCGGCATTCTCGGCATCCTCATGGGTGCGCTGTTCCCGGCGATCACCTCGGCCATGCTTTCTGCGCAGACCAGCGCCATGGCGACCAACGGACGCAACCTCTACATCGGCATCACGCAGGCCAACGTCGATCGCGAGAGCCACGGCCGCGACGCGGTCTGGCCCAAGAACAAGAGCGAGACCTCCTCCTCCGGCGGCGACGACATCTCCGACCAGAAGTACACCGACGCCGACAAGTACTTCGAGGACCTGGTCGACATGCAGAACTACGGCACGACCTCGCACAGCCCGTTCGTCGATACGGACATCAAGTTCCTCTCCGGCGCCGGCGTCCCGGCCTACAAGGGCAACAAGTCCCTCAAGGGCTGCGTCGCGTGGAAGATCGTGACGGACCTCACGTCCGACATGCCCGACATCATCCCGGTGCTCGTCACGCGCAACCTCAACACGGACCAGTTCTACCGCTCCGGCCAGAGCAACGACTCCAACTCCCAGACGAAGCAGCTCTCGACCGACTCGAAGTTCCCGCTTCCGTTCGGCACCAAGGCGTCCGTGATCATCCACAAGGGCGGCGCGGCCTCCACCTACAAGGGCCGCTACCAGTCGCTCTCCGACATCTACGAGAAGCAGACGATCACGTTCGCGGACAACTCCGAGATCGACTACATCTCGCCGTCCGCCTCCAACTAAGGTGGTCGCCAAGGTCGCGATAGACCTGGGGCTCGACAGGCTCTTCGCATACGAAGCGCCGGAAGGGCTGAAGAAGAAGCTGGCCGTCGGCCAGCTTCTTCTCGTTCCGTTCGGGCACCGCAACGCGCGCGGCTTCGTGATGGAGCTGTCGGACGCTGCGCCGGAGGCGAAGGAGGGCTATTCCCTCAAGCAGATCCATTCGATACTGGACGAGACGCCGTTCTTCTCTCCGGCGCTCCTGAAGCTCGTCCGGCGCATCGCGGAGTACACCGCCGCCCCGATCGAAAGCGTTCTCCGCGCGGCCGTCCCCGCCGCCGTCGTGAAGCAGGAGGTGCGTCCGCGCGAACTCCTCTTCGTCGAGCCCGCCCTCGCGCCGTGCGCCATGGAGCTCACAAAGCGCCAGCGGTGGCTCTACGACCAGGTCGTCCGCCTCGGCGGCGGATGGATGCGCCAGCTTTGCGACGAGCTGAAGACCACGCCCTCGAGCCTGCGCGCGCTGGGACAGAAGGGACTCCTCACCGTCGCCGCACGCCAGCGCAGGCGCGATCCGCTCGCCGGACGCCGCGTCCTTCCGTCAAAGCCTCTTCCGCTCAACGGCGAACAGTCCGCGGCGCTTGCGAAGATCGCCGGCCTGGGGAGCGGCGGATCCGGCCCATCGACGCTGCTCCTCCACGGCGTGACCGGATCCGGGAAGACGGAGGTCTATCTCCAGGCGATCGCGGCGGAGCTTGCGGCCGGACGCGGCGCGATAGTCATGGTCCCCGAGATCGCGCTCACGCCGCAGACGGTCCAGCGCTTCGCGTCCCGCTTCGGCGACCGCGTCGCGGTCCTCCACTCCGCGCTCTCGGAGGGCGAGCGCTACGACGAGTGGCACCGCATCAGGAGCGGCGAGGCGCGCGTGGTCGTCGGACCCCGCAGCGCGGTGTTCGCGCCGGTGCGCGGACTCGGACTCGTCGTGGTTGACGAGGAGCACGAGACGAGCTACAAGCAGGAGGACAATCCGCGCTACAACGCGCGCGACGTCGCCGTCATGCGCGGCGCGATCGAGGGCGCGAAGGTCGTCCTCGGGTCCGCCACGCCGTCCCTCGAGACGTGGGCGAACGTCGCGAAGGGGAAGTACGCCGTCGCCACGATGTCCAGCCGCGCCGGCGCGGGGAAGCTCCCGTACGTCAACATAGTCGATATGGGCGAGGAGCGCGGCGGACGCGACGCGTCGGATGGTCCGCGCGGCGCGATATTCTCCGCCCGGCTCCTGGACGCCGTCAAGACGCGGCTGGAGCGCGGCGAGCAGACGATCCTCTTCCTCAACCGCCGCGGCTACTCCCGCTCCGTCACGTGCGCTGCGTGCGGATACGTGGCCGAGTGCCCCGAATGCTCGCTTCCGTACACCTACCACAGGGCGGACGACTGCTGCCGCTGCCACGTCTGCGGCGGATGGATCCCGACTCCGAAGGCGTGTCCGTCGTGCGGATCGCCCTCGCTGGACTACCGAGGCATCGGAACGCAGCGCGCCGAGCTCGCCCTCTCGAAGTGCTTCCCGTCCGCGCGCATCCTCAGGATGGATGCGGACTCCACGAGCCGCAAGAACTCGCACGACGACATCCTCGGCGCGTTCCGCCGGCACGAGGCGGACATCCTCATCGGGACGCAGATGATCGCGAAGGGGCTCGACTTCCCGAACGTGACGCTCGTTGGCGTGCTGAACGCGGACAGCTCGCTCAACATGCCGGACTTCCGTGCGGGCGAGCGCACGTACCAGCTCCTTTCGCAGGTCGCGGGCCGCGCCGGGCGCGCTGAGCTTCCGGGCGAGGTGTTCATCCAGACCTACGATCCGTCGTCGTCCGTCATCCGCGCCGCCGCGCGCGGCGACTACGCCGCGTTCGCCGCCGAGGAGCTGTCCGTCCGCCGCGGGCTGGGCTTCCCGCCGTACTGCCACCTGTCCGTGATCGGACTCCGCAGCCGCGACCTGAAGCTCGTCGGAAGCTGGGCGGAGATGTACGCGACGTCGCTCGCCAGGGTGAAGGGGCTGGACGTCGGCGACGCGGTCCCCTGCGCGCTGGAGAAGGCGGACGGACTCTACCGCTGGCAGATCGTCGTGCGCGCGCAGTCCGTAGCCCTCACGGTCAAGTCGTGGCGGTGGCTGCTCTCGGTGCGTCCGCCGCCCTCCGCCCTGATCGCCTACATCGACATCGACGCCTTCGGCATGATGTGAGCGCCGTGATTTTGCTATAATAGACACCGGCAACGTTCAGAACGCAGATGGCGACGGGAATACCAGAATCGGCGATAGAGGAGATCAAGGCGCGCACGGATATCGCGGACCTGATCTCCTCCTACGGCGTCGTCGTCAAGCGAGCCGGCTCGAGCATGAAGGCGTGCTGTCCGTTCCACAACGAGAAGACGCCGAGCTTCAACATAAACGTCTCGAAGGGCTTCTACCACTGCTTCGGATGCAACGAGTCCGGCGACGCCATAAAGTTCGTCCAGAAGATGGAGGGCCTCTCCTTCATGGAGGCCGCGAAGAAGCTCGCCGCGCAGTGCGGCGTGAGGATCGAGGAGCGCGAGGATCCGGAGGCGGGATTGAGGAAGCGCCTCTACGCGCTTATGGCCGAGCTTGCGGAGTTCTACCGGCGCTGCCTCGTGAAGACGAAGGAGGCCGCCGTCGCGCGCGACTACCTGGCGAAGCGCGAGATCGACGAAAGGACGCAGGAGGATTTCCTGATCGGCTACGCGCCGGCGGGCGCGTCCGTCATGGCGACGTGGGCCGAGAAGCACGGCTACACGATGTCCGAGCTGGAGGCCGCAGGCGTGGTCGTCGCGCCGAAGGGTCCGGGCGACCGCGGCTACCACCGCTTCGGCGGACGGCTCATGTTCGCCGTCAAGGACCGCCAGGGGCGGGTCGTGGCGTTCTCCGGACGCCAGCTCGTCGAGCGGAAGAACTCCGGCAAGTACGTCAACTCGCCGGAGACCGTCATCTTCAAGAAGTCCAAGGTGCTATTCGGATTCGACCGCGCGGCCGCGGCGATCGCGAAGAGTCCGCACCACGAGGTCATCTGCTGCGAAGGGCAGATCGACACGATCCGCCTCCACATCTGCGGCTTCACGACCGCCGTCGCCTCGCAGGGCACGGCCTTCACGGAGGAGCACGCGAAGATGGTCAAGCGCGTGGCGGACGCGGCGGTCCTCATGTACGACGACGACGCGGCCGGTCACAAGGCGACGGTCAAGGTCGCGCGGATGCTCCTTGCGATGGAGATGCCGGTGCGGGTCGTGAGCCTCCCGGACGGGGACGACCCGGACTCCTTCCTCAGGAAGCGCGGGGCGGACGCGCTTCGTCCGCTCATCGACGGCGCGGAGAGCGTGGTCGCGTTCCAGTGCCGCGCGGAGATGGCCAAGGAGGCGAACCCGAAGTCCATAGACGCCGTCTCGCGCGTAACGCGCGCGGTCGTCGAGACGGTCGCCGCGTGTCCGTCCGCCGTCCTCAGGGCCAGCATGGCGGACGAGGCCGCGCGAATCCTCGGACTCCCTGTCGCCGCGGTGAACGAGGAGGTAGAAAAGGCGCGCGCTGCGGCGAAGGCGGCGCCAAGGCCTGCGTCCGCGCCTGAGGAGCCGGAGATTACGGAGGAGCCGGAGTCGCCTGACGGCGCGGAATCCGCCGATTCCATCCCTGGCGAGGCGGCGCGCGCGTCGGAGCCGCCGCCTGCGCTGGAGCGCGAGTTCATGGAGTTTCTGATGGCGAACGAGTACGACAGGGGGCTCGACGCTATGGCGGGCGAGTTCCTGCCGGACGGACTTTTCGCGCACGACTTCACGAGGAGGTTCGCGGCGGCGTGGCGCGACGAGGCGGTGAGCGGCGAGGACCGCTTCGCGGAGTTCGCGGACGCCCTGGGCGAGGAGGAGCGCGGGTGGTTCGACGGCATCCTCCTGGCGGCGGGGAGGTCGCAGTCGTGCGGAATGGACGCGTCGGACGTGATGCAGGACTTCGTGCGCGCGCTGTGGTGCGAGCGGCTCAGGCGCGAGCGGGGCGCGCTTCCGGCGGACGGCGGACCGGAGACGGACGCCAGGCGCCTCAAGCTGTCCATGGACCTCAAGCGCCTCCAACACGTCCGATGGTCCGCCGCCAAGGACATCATCCGCGACCTTTCCCGCTAGCCCCGCGAGCGGCGATAGCAGCAGTCGCGTTCGTTGTTCTCCATCGTTCCCTGCCTTTTGGGCTAAAAACTTTACCCACAGCCGAAAACCAGGAAATCTTGCAGTGTTGGGGGTTGCAAGACTTGTCAGGCTGTGCTATAATAGTGGCATAACAAACAAAACTATGAAAATACGCGATCTAAAGTGGCGTGCTTTTTTGCTTTTGTTGCAAAGTAGCTTTTTTATCGCCAATGTGCATGGCAGCGTTGAGGATCCAGTCATGAGGTTCTCGACGCCGGGACCTGATTATTATGCAGATATGCATATGGTTCTGGACGGCGAGTGTTATGCGCTGGTGTGGTCTCCTGCGGGAACAGTCTTCTCCGGATTCAATGCCGACGGAACCACGGCTTCTCCGAACGACCGCATTGTCATAGCGGCGCCTCTAGCCAAGAACGGCAGGTGTCCGGTCGTTTACTTCCAGGTCCCGGCCGACATATACAAGGAGTTGGAGGGCGGCGAGTGGGCGGTCTGCCTCCTTGACACCCGCAACGCGCTCGGCGTCACGTCCGGCGTTTCGGCGAATCGTCCGCGGCGCGTCAATCGCTGGGGCGTCGTCAAGGGCGGCATTGTGCTGGAGCCGAAGGCCGTCGCCTCGCCCAGTCTTGTCTCGGCGGCGCGTCTGCGCAGCGGGGCGTCTGCCACATCCCATGGCGGAACGCAGGCTGGAATCGTCTCCGAGATTCCTGCCTACGCGGAGGCTCCGGAGATAACCTCGATAGAGGTTACGGACGGACTTGTGAAGCTTGCGGTGTCTGGCACGGTCCCGTACCTCACGTACACGCTGTCGTCCGGCGAGAATCCGGACGGCCTTGTGGAGGATCTTTCTGCGGACCTGGTGGACGGAGCCCCGGACGGCGAGATAGAAATCGCCGCGCCCAGGGCAGAGGGTGGTCGGTTCTTCAAGGTGACAAGAGCAAGATAAAGAACGGAGGTGACCCAAAGTGAAAAACTGCGGTTCCTGGATTAAATTGTTATCAACGACTTTATTTGCGGCGACTTTTCTTCTCGCCGTCCCGGACGCAAAGGCCGACGACAGCCTCACGATGGCAGACTTCGGCTATACAAATAAACTTCAGGTCGTTGGTTACACCGGCACCGAGACGCTTGAAAACTTCCCGGTGCTAGTGCGTCTGTCGGAGACCCGCCTTCCGGGATTCCTGTATGCTAATTTGACGAACAGCAAGGGTGCGGACATTGCCTTTTTCGACGCGAACGGCAACCATCTTGCCTCCGAAATCGAAACGAACACCTGGAAGGAGGTCGAGAATACCTCGCTGATCTGGGTCAAACTCCCCGAGATGACCCAAGGCACACGGTTCTACATGTGCTACAATACATCGGCATCGGGAGCCTGGGTTGCGAACGAAAATCCCTGGGGCGACTATGTCGGCGTCTGGCACATGGATGAGAAAGGTGGCCAAAACACGAAGATATATGATGCGACTACCAATGCGCTTGATGGTGTGGTGAAAGCAGCCGGCAACAATGTTACCAGATACAAGAACGGCGTGGTAGGTGCCACCCGTCGCATCGCTGTCGATAAAAACCACGGCTGGGGCATTGTCGTTGATGCAACGAATGGCACGCGCAAGGCCGTCGCCGACACCCTCGGAACCGATTTCTCGGCTTCGTTCTGGATGAATCCGCAGGGAACTGATGTCACCTACGGATTCCTCATCGACCGCCGCAAGGGTGAGTATAACGATCCGGGCGGGTGGGGAACGCGTCTCCATGAAGGAAAAGCCGCCACCACGAAACTTCAGATTTACGCTGGAAGCGAAAAGCCTTTTTCGAATAACTACGACGGCACTCTAAGCGGGAACAACTACGCCGACCTCTACACGCAGAACACATGGAGCAAAGTCGATGTCCACTGGTATGCGACCAGCGAAGCCGCTGGTGCCGCCGACATTTACTTGAACGGCGAATTCGTCGAGACGGTGGTCCTGCCTCAACCTCCCAAGCAGGACACCACCGCCAACATCGGCATCGGTGGTTCGACGCAGCCCAATCCAACCAACACCAGCCCCACAACAGAGCAGAAGGGTCGCCGCTTCAACGGCTTCATGGACGAGGTGCGCCTTCGTCCCGGCGGCTTGAGCGCCGACTGGATCAAGGCCGACTATGATACGGTGAACGATCCGGACTTTATCATTGCGGACGCCTTTGCCGTGATATGGGACAACGCCGACAGCGGCACGCCGGGCCTTGTGCGCGTGGCATCCTCGTACGCCCGCTTTTCGGGAACGGTGCTGAGTCTCGGCCAAACGGCCGGGAGCTGCTCCGTCGAATGCAAGGTCTGGACAGGCGACGCCGAGCCGGTGGAATGGACGCGGCTTGTCAGCGGACTCGGGGTGGCCGACGACTTTACGGCGACCGTTTCCGAACTTGCGCCTTCGACCGCCTACAGCTACAAGCTTCGCGTCATAGGCAACGACGAACCTGCTTCGGTGACGCCCGTTGTAGAGGGCTCCTTCACGACGCGCGGCGAGTCGAGCGATGTGATCGGTTCGCCGTACACCCACTTCTTCGACGACGGCACGAACGCCTGCTGGGTGGCGAACGGCTTTGAACGGTATCTCGTGCTCGAGGTGACGGGCTACACCGGGTTGGAAACGCTGACCAACTTCCCGGTGCTGGTGGATGTCCGCAAGAAGGACACCAATGGCTTCTCCTACGACGACTTCTATCGCATCGACGGCAAGGACCTGGCCTTTGTCGACGAACTGGGGCACATCATCCCCCACGAGATCGACACGTGGAATCCGAACGGCATGTCGCTTTTCTGGGTGAGGCTCCCTGAGATGAACAACGGCACGACTTTCACGATGTGCTACAGGAGTCCGCTCCTTGACGAGGTTCCCGATCCCGGCAACGTGTTCGAGCCGTACATCGGCGTATGGCACATGAACGAGAAGGAGAACGGTGTCGTCGACGTGGCGGACTCCACCGTGAACAACCTTGTCGGCGAGACCCATGCCATGTCCCTTGCCGAGAGCAACGGCATGATCGGCTACGCGCGCCGCGTCGCGCAGACCGGCGGCGCGTCCTCGTCCGCCGGGCGCATAATCGTGTTCGACCACGACAACATCCTACGCGACGTCGGCCCGGTGTTCACGTATTCCGGCTGGTACAAGCTTGCGAAGGGCATAACGGACCCCGACTGGGCGTATCTCGTGAGCCGCAAGGACGAAGACGACTCCAACGGCTGGGGCATCCAGTACCACGACAAACAATTGTCTTCCTCACAGATGCGCGTATGGGCGGCAGACGAGGGAAAGAACAAATCCGGCTTCTTCGACATCACGGGAGTCGGCTACAAGCACGATGAGTGGGCGTACTGGACGTTCGTCTACAGCAACCAGACGTTCCACGCCTACTTCAAGGGGGAGGAGCTTTCCAGCACGAGCTCTGGCTACACGCTCAAGAAGCCCGTCGTGAATGATGCAACGGCCGATGAGCAGCATCTAATGATCGGCGGCCTTCGCAACGGCAAGGGCGCGCTTAACGGATATGTGGACGAGGCGCGCTATTCGCGCGGCGTCCGGTCTGCGGACTGGATCAAGGCGGAGTATGCATCGATGCTCCAGGTGAACACGCCGTTTGTGGCAAAGGGCGAGCGGGTGAGCCGTGGCGAAGAGTCGCTCGTCCCCGTCGTCATCTGGGAGAAGGGCTCAGAGTTCCCCGAGACGGTGATCGACGTGAGCTATGCCTACGTGCAGTTCGCCGGCACCGTGACGTTCTGCGGCGCGGGCGCTGAAACGTGCGACATCGAATACATGATATGGGCCGACGGCGACGTGGCCCCGGACGAGTGGACGACGCTTGTGGACGACGCGAGAAAGGGCGACAAGTTCTCGATTCCAGTTTTTGGGCTCAAGCAGGACATGCCGTACAACTTCGTGATACGCGCGGTCTGCGAGGTTGGCGGAGTGCGCCGTTCCACGCGCGAGCATTCCGGGTCGTTCCGCACGAACGGCAACATAAACGAGGCGTCCACGGGCGAGATCCTCCGCGTCGCCAACAAGTTCGTGCACAGATTCGAAGCGGGAGAGACGACATTTACGACGCCGGACTACGTGCGGAACGTCGAGATCTTCGTTGTCGGCGGCGGCGGCGCAGGCGGCTACAAGGTCGGCGGCGGTGGTGGCGGCGGCGGCGTATTCCACAGCGAGTCGTTTCCCGTCAAGACGAACACGACGTACCTAGTCAACGTCGGCAGGGGCGGCACCGCTGCAACGTCTCCCAATACGGTAAGCACCGCCGGCACGGGCGAGTATTCAGCCTTTGCGCTGGCGAGCGATCCCGAGAATCCGCTGATCAGGGTGCCTGGCGGCGGCGGCGGCGGAAACTACAGCGATGCAGGAGGAGCCGGAGCCGACGGCGCGTCTGGCGGCGGCGGCACTTTTGCCAAGGACGGCGGCTCGCCGGTCGATGGCGGGACGTTCGGCAACCCCGGCGGCGCAGGAAACGACACTACCGCCAACAACAAGTATAAGACGGCGGCGGGCGGCGGAGGCGGCGGC